>JBNKGC010000116.1:0-18525 GCA_050289625.1 Polyangiaceae bacterium
AGGAGATTCACGATCGCGTGGTTGTGCCTTTCAATCGCGCGTTCTCGAGTGCGCCGGATAGCCGCCCACGGGTGTTGCTCGGCATTCCGGGCAACCACGACTGGTACGATGGGTTGGACGGGTTCGCTCGCCTCTTCCGGCGGCGCGCATACGAGCACCTGGGGACGAGCGCTGACGTCACTTCACCAAGCGTGGTGACTCTGAAGCGAACGGCGCTTTCCCACTACACCGAATTTGCGCGCGAGCTGCTCGCGGGCGGAAGCGTGGGAAAACCTCGAACGCTCGATCTCTTCGGATATCGACCCGTCCAAAGCGCCAGCTTTTTCATTCTCCCTCTAGCTCCCGGAGTCGATTTCTACGCGGTCGACCGCCAGCTCAAGCACGTCGACTTTCGCCAGCGTCAGTACTTCGACAGTTGGCGCCTCAGAAGGCCTGGGGTTGCGCGCCTGATCGCGCTTCCCGATCCGGCGCGGGCGTTCGGCGCGCCGAGTCCTTCCGGGCAGGCAATGCTGCGTGCCGTCGCGTTCGACGAGGAGCGGGAACGGACCTTCGTCTTGTCGGGGGATATCCACCACTACGAGCGCTGGCAGGCGGGCCGCAGCCTGCACGTCGTGGCCGGGGGCGGCGGTGCCTTCCTCCATCCCGCCCCTCTTGCCGACCGAGATGTCATCCACCGCGACGCGGAATGGCCCGGACCGCGGCAGTCGCGCCGCCTGCTTCGCTCGGTTCCCCTCAAGGTCGCGGCTGGACGGAGCGGCGTGCTGCCTCACATCATCTTTGCAGTGCTCTTCGCCCCTCTCGTCGCTGCGTTGCTCGCGGGGCTTTTGCTTGCCGCGGTGGCGTACGGCGCCGTGGTGTGGGGCTTCGTCTTCACCTGCCTGACGTTGATCGGGGGCATTCGTAGAGGGCGCATCGCCGGCAAGCTTGCGCTCGGTTTCGTGACCGCGAGCTTCATCGTGGCGACTCCGGGGCTCTTGATGCTCGGTGCCGGCGCAGCTGGCCTCGGCGGCGATGTGGGTGTGATGCTCACCGTGGCGGCAGCAGCGGTAGTGCTCGTAGGGAGTGGCTTGCTCGCAGCGGCGTTGTTTGGAGTCTTTCTCTCGCTTCTTACCCTGTTCGGTTTCGAAAACACCCAGGCCTTTACCGCGCTGGATCACCCGGGCTTCAAGCATTTTCTCCGCATGCGCGTGCGCCAGGACGGCAGCGGCATCGACGTTTGGTGCTTGGGCCTCGACGATCCGCTGGCCCCGGACGCGACGCCTCGCCTCGTGGACAGCTTCTTCTGGTCGTCGGGGAAGCGTTGACCTCTTCGTGAGGAGCGGGGGAAACTCGGGTCGATGGTGAGGCACCCCACGGGTCGTTTCTTCGGTGCGGGGCTCGTGGTCGCCACCGTGCTTCCGTGTCACGTCGAGGCTCGCCCGGCTCCGCTTTCGGCCCCCTTCGCAATCCAGGCCAAGGCGGAAGGCAAGACCGCGATTTTCGGTGCCGCGGGTGCGGACCGCAAGGCGGGGCGGAAGGAACGCCGACTGAACGCAGAGCGTCCTACCGTCGACAAGCGTCAAGCCGAGGATGCCCAGGCCGAGCAGCAGTCGCGCATCAGTCTGCAAATCCCCGAGCGGTTGCGCAAGCCTCTCCAGGCCAAGATCGAGGCGCGGATCACTCGGAACATCCAGGCCAGCCGCGAGCTGCGTGAAGATGCCATCGGTCTTTTGCGAAAGTTCGTCGCGGAGGCCGATCCGAAATCGCCGGACATGCCCGAAGCGCTCATGCGCCTCGCCGAGCTCGAGTGGGAACGTTCTCGGGAAGAGTTCCTAGCAAAGTTCCGAGACTGGGAGCGGACGCCGGCGGACGAGCGAAGCGGGTCTCCTCCGGAGCCAAATTACGCCGTCTCTCGAAAACGTCTGCTCGCGATCCTTCGAAAGCACAAGAGCTATCGGGACTACGATCTAGCCCTCTATGTCGATGGGTTCCTCGCTCAAGAAGAAGGAAAAGCAAAGAAGTCGCTGGATCGGTTCAACCTGATCTTGGCGTGGTTTCCGAAGAGCCGTTTCGTGCCCGATGCCCACATGGTGCGGGCGGAGTACGAGTTCACCAAAGCCGAACCCGACTACACGGTTGCTCTCGCCGAATACGAGAAGGTGCTCTCCTTCCCCAACACCGAACTCCGCGATCTGGCTCGGTTCAAGAGCGCATGGACGCTCTGGCGCCTCGGCCGCAAGGAGGAAGCGGCGAAACGCTTCTTGACCGTCTTTCAGGATACGGCCGAGGCGGAAGCTCGCACGGGTGGCCGGCGCGCGGAAATCGACGAACTCCAACGCGAAGCGCTGCGCAACCTGGTCACCGTCTTCGCCGAGGACGAACAGAACACCGCCGAAGACATGCATCGCTTCCTCGTGGACGCCGGCGGGGAAAAATTCGCCGATCGAATCGTCTTGGCGCTGGCGGAGACCTTTTACGAGCAGGCGCACTACGAGCGAGGCATCGAAGCTTACCGGTTGCTCCTCAAATTGAAGCCTACCGATCCGAAGGCGTATCGCTACGCGCTCAAGGTCGCCCAGGGTCACTCGACGATCGAGGCCTGGCCGCGGCTCGAGCAAGACTATCGTTGGATCACCAAGACCTATGCTGCGATCGACCAGGGGTCGGCGCCGGACTCCTCCCCCAGCGCGAGCGGCGCTTCCGCCTGGGCAGTGACGCAGACTCCCGAGGTGAAGAAGGAGGCAGCTCAGGCGGTCGAACGGCAGCTTAGGGAGGATGCGGTGGGTCTCCACGCGAAGGCGCAGAACGACGACAGTCGCTCGGAGTTCGAGGCTGCCGAGAAGCTCTACGCCGTCTACCTGGAGCACTTCTCGACGGCCCCCGAAGCCTACGACATGTTCTTCAACGCGGGGGAAATCGACTTTTACCACCTCGACGATGCGGTGGGGGCCGCTGACAATTATCTCGCGGCCGTCCGCCTCGAGCCCCAGGGAGAGCTGTCGAGAGACGCTCTCTACAACGCCCTTACGGCTCTCGAGGTCGCCCGCGCCAGTGAGTTCGAGCTCGCCAAGAAAGAGGGCAAGCGCGCCAAGGAGACCCCGACCGACAAGAAGCTCACCGAAGCGATGGAGCTTTACATCGCTACTTATCCGGACGACGCAAAGGTCGTCGATTTGCTCTTCCGTCAGGGCAAGCTCTACTACGACTACGAGGTCTACGATCCGGCCGTGCGGCAGTTCGGCCTGTTGTTGGAAAAGTACCCACGAAGCCAGCGAGCGAAGGCCGCGGGCGAGTTGATCCTCGACTCGTTCAACAAGAGTGAGGACTACAAGAACATCGAGGATTGGGCGCGGCGTCTGAAGGAAGCGCCGGCGTTTCAGGGCGACGCGGAGCAGGGCAAACTGAATGCTTTGATCGTCGGCGCCGTGTTCAAGCAGGGGGAGCAGCTCGCTGCGGGAGGAAAGCACGGCGAGGCGGCCAGTGCGTATCTTCGGGCAGCGAGTGAGTTTCCCAAGGAACCACAGGCTGCTCGTGCAGCGGTCAACGCCGAGGTCGAAGCAAAGCGAGCCGGCGACCTGACGACTCTCTCTGCCGCTGCTGCGCTCTTGTCCGAAAAGCACGGCGCCCGCAAAGAGGTGCCCGAAGGCCTCTGGATCGCAGCGACCACCTACCAGGGGATCGGCCTCTTCGGAGAAGCTGCGGGCTACCACGAGCAGATTGCGGCTCGCTTCAGGAAGAGCGAGCACCACAAGGATGCCGCCTTCAACGCAGTCGTCCTTCGCACCGCCATCGGTGACCATGACGAGGCGATTTCAGCCGGTGAGGCTTTCAAGCGGCAATATCCTCGCGATCCCCTAGCGGACGAGGCCACCTTCCTCATGGGAAAGTCCCACGAGAAGGCGGAAAAGAAAGAGGCCGCCGAGAAGCTCTATCTCAAGTACGCCAACACCGCGAAAAGCAACAGTCGACGCGTGGAGGCATGGGTGCGCCTCGCCTTGGTTCGGGACGACGACCCCACCGGTCGAAGCCGAGCTCTCGACCAGGCCATGAAGATCTACAAGTACAACAAGAGTCGCCTCGACAAGAAGGGGCGCTACTTCGCGGCTCAGGCGCGCTACATGCAGGGTGAGAGCTTCCTTCGGAAATTCGACGAGGTCACGATCGAGGGTGACCCGAACCAACTGAAGCAGCGCCTCCGAAAAAAGAGCCAGCTCCTCAAAGAAGCTGCAGAGACGTTCCTGGACGCGTCCCAGATGGGGGTCGCCGAATGGACGACCGCGTCGCTCTATCAGATCGGTCGGACCTACGAGTCTTTCGCCAAGGCGCTCCTTGACTCGCCTGCGCCGTCCAACCTGAACCCCGAGCAGGCGGAGCAGTACACGATCACCATCGAAGAATTCGTCATTCCCATCGAGGAGCGAAGCATCGAGGCTTACGAAAGCGGTTGGCTCAAGGCGGTCGAGCTCGGCATCTTCAACGAATGGACGGCGAAAATGCGAGAAGCGCTCGGTCGTCTGAACGCGGAACTCTATCCGCCTCTGGAAGAGGTGGGCTTTTCGGTTCGATCCGAGGGAGCCCTGGCCTTGCCGCCGCTCATTGCCGGTCCGCGGCGAGGCGCCGAGGGCACGAAGTATCTGATGCCCGTGGCGGGCAAGAAGGAATCTCCCGACGAGAAGCTGACCGACGGCGCCGTGAATGATTCGGAAGCGGCTTCCGTGTCCGCGAAGGGAAAGGACGGCGAACCGTGAAGCGTTGGCACGTTCTCGGTGGCGGCGGACTCCTCTCGGCCGTCTTGGTGGTGTCGGGATGCGGCGGGGCCGGGGCCCAGACGGGTGCCAAGCGCCCCGAGGCGTTGAACGGCAACGCCGTTGCCGAGTTGACCAAGGGAGTGGAGGCGGCGAACGCGAACGGTCGAGACGACCAGGCGATCGCTCATTTCGAAAAGGCCGTGAAGGTCGACGCAAGCCTTTGGGAAGCGCGATACGATCTAGCGGTCACGTTGGCCAAGCGGGGCGAACTCGCGCGAGCCGAGGAGCAGCTCGAAAAAGCGGTGGCGTTGGCACCCGACGCGGAGGACGTGGTGTTCGCACTGGCCGAGGTGCGCCGGCGCCGGGGAGATGCCGAAAGGGCCGTGGAGACGCTCCAGAGCTTCGTCGAGAAGCATCCCGAAGCGCTAACCGCCCGCGGAGCCCTGGTGAGTGCGCTTCGAGAATCCGGCGACACCGAAAAAGCCATCTTGCAGGCACGAGACCTCTTGGTGCGGAGTCCGGGAGACTCGACGGCTCTGAGCGAGATGGCGCTCGCACATCTCGACCGAGGGGAGGTCGACACGGCGGAGCTCCTCGTGCAGCAGGCGCTCGAATCGGAGCACCCATCCGCGGCGGCACAACGAACGGCAGGTTTGGTGGCGCTGCGGCGAGGGGAAGACGCTCTCGCTTTTCAGCATTTTCGGAAAGCGACCGAGCTCGATCCGAACGACACCACGGCGCGGATCAACGTGGGGACCGTTCTTCTGGAAGCGGGCGTCTACCAAAAGGCCGAAGAGGCGTTTCGCACCGTGCTGGCGACGAGCCCGGGCGACGAGCAAGCTCGCATCGGCTTGGCCGCTTCACTCAGAGGCCGGGGGACGCGCGACGACACGGTTCCCTATCGAGAAGCGGAGGAACTCTTGCTCGGTGTGCTGGAGGACAGTCCCGGGCACGTGGCGGCGTCGCTCAACCTGGGAGTGCTGTACCTGCGCAACCTGAACAGCCCCGAAGGGGCGAAGAAGTATTTGAAGCAGGCGCTGGATCGGGCTTCGGACAAGGACCCTGCTTCGGCCCGAGCGAAGAAGCTCCTTGCCGAGGTTCAGTAGTCACGCGGAGCCGAGGCGTGGCTGTTCGACGGCTCAGGGGGGCTCCAAGTGAGTGCGCCGGCAGAGCCCTCCCGCCCCCCTTGCGGGATGGGGCTCGCCGGCGCAAGAGCCTGGCTCGTTCTCCGCCGCTCGGACGGGGACCGATGCCTCAGGTGGAAGCTTCCTTGGTCGGTGCGTTGCGGGCCATCATGCTGAGCAACTCGAATTGAGAGCGCACGTTGAGCTTTCGGTAGATCGCCTTGAGGTGGTTGCGCACGGTGTGGGTGCTGATCACCAGATCTTGAGCGATGTCTTTCACTCGCCGACCCGAAGCCAGAGCCTCGACGATTTGGCGTTCACGCGTGCTGAGACGCTCGGCCTGCTCCTTCGGCAGCTCACCAATCTTGTCCGCTGCACCTTCCGTCTCGGGGGCGAACCCGGCGTAGCGGGAAGCGAGCACGGCCTGCTCGGTTTCCTCCGCCGTCATTTCCCCGTTCGGCTCGGAGAGACGCTTCATCGCCTCGTGCTGTGTCTTGGCAGCCTCCCAGATCTCCATTTGGGCCTGCGCGGCGCGTGCCACCATCAGGGCATCGCGTAGGACCTTCGCGAGCTGCGCCGCTTGGACCGGCTTCGCGACGAAGCGGTAGATGCTCGCATTGTTGACAGCATCAATCAGTGCGGGTCGGTCGGCTCTGCCCGAAAGCATCACTCGCGGAATGCGCGGATGCCTCTTTTGGACTTCGGCGAGGAAGTCCGCCCCGCGCATGCCGGGCATTTCCTCGTCGGATACGACCACGTCCACCTGCTGCTCCTCCAGGACCCGAAGTCCCTCGTCGCCTCCCGAGGCGCTCAGGATTTCGTAGGGCTCCTTGTGGAGGGCGGACTGGATACCGGCGATTACTTCGGGTTCGTCATCCACGAACAGGACTTTGCGGGTCATCGAGAGCTCCTGGCTTGCGACGCGCTCGACTGACTCGGAGCGCGAATCACCTAGTGTTGGGCAACGGCCCCCAGGGGGCCTGTTTGAGCCGCTTAGGCGATCCTGAGACACGCCGTCGGCGGACACGTGGCATTCGCATTGCACACCGCATGCCGGTGGTGGCCGAGCCGCAGTGGACCGGTCATGCACGACCAATGACGGGGGTACCGGTCTCATTGTCAGGGATCGAACCCGGTTCACCAGAGACGCCGCAACGCGGGTGTCCGCAGAGGAGACGACCGATGAACGATCACAAGAACGCGCCAGACCGCCAGGGTCAGGGCAAGGGCAAGAAGCGGAAGATCCTAGCGGATCTGCATTCGGGGATGGTGCTTCTGGCGCGTTTTGCCGATCAACCGGCACCGGAAGCGAGCAGCGGCTCTCAACGTTCGGCGCAGGTTCGCGAAGTCCTCAAGGCGCCTCAACCGGGGGCCCGAGACCGCTGGAATTGAGGCCTGTGCGGCGCCGGCTCGGGGAGCTAGCTGCCGCCCGGCTTTGATCCAGATTGGGACGCGCCCCGTCTCACTTGTCCGAAGACGGAGGCGCGTTCCTCACACTCTCTCACCGGGCGCGCTTCGACTTGAACTTGCCGCGAAGCTGGCCGCGCCGCTTGCGTTGCTGAAGCTTTCGCCTGGCGTCCAATTCGGTACGGAGCTCTCGGAAGCTCATCAAACGATCCGGGGCCAAGGTGCCCGCCCTCACCGCTTCTTCGACGGCGCATCCGGGCTCTCCGTCGTGCTGGCAGTCTCGAAATCGGCACTCTTCGGAGAGTGCCTGGACGTCGTCGAAGCCACCGAGTTCACCCTCGGCGTCCGCTGCCAAGGCGAACTCTCTCATTCCGGGAGTGTCGATCAAGAGCGCCCCCTCCGGCATCACGAAGAGCTCCCGATGGGTGGTCGTGTGGCGGCCTCGGGCGTCGCTACCTCTTTCGCGGGCGGTCTTCTGCACGTCTTTTCCGAGCAGTGCGTTGATGATGCTGGATTTCCCCACACCGGAAAGGCCGACGAAGCCGACGGTCGTGCCGGGCACGCACCTCGAGCGAAGTGCGTCGAGTCCATCCGGTCGCTTCGTGCTCGCCGTGATTACCACGACTGGTGCGAAGCGTTCGGTGAGCTCCCGAACCCGAGTATCGTGCTCGGGCTCGAGATCGGCCTTGTTGACGACCAACAGCGGTTCGGCTCCGCCCTGGGCGACCGCCGCCAAGTAGCGTTCCAAGCGGCGCGGATTCAGGCTTCGATGGGCGACCGCGTCTTGCGCCCCCGGTCTTTCGAACGCACTGACGACCGCAACCCAATCCACGTTTGCGACGATGGTCTGAGGCGTGGTCCGGCGTCCTGCGGCGCCCCGTTCGAGGTGGGTACGACGCTCGAAGACGTGTTCGATGACCCAATAGGTGCCGTCGCCGGGTTCCGAGAGCCCGACCCAGTCTCCGATGGTCGGTTGCACGATGTGGTGGTCGGATGGTCTTGCGTCCGCCCATCGCTTGCCGGCCAAGACAGCTCGAATTGCGCCGCTGTCGGTGAACACGTCCCACTCGCGGCGGTGCATGGCCACGATCCGCCCGGGCACGAGCCGCGCGTCTAGCTGCTCGTATTGGCTTTTGAAATGGGCAGAAAAGCCCAGGCTTTCGAGTCGTTCGGTCACTCTGAGCGTCAAAGATGGGGCTTTGGCCCCGCGCCCGCAAGGTGCCGTTCGTGGCTTGCCCTAGAGAGATGAATCGCGTTACCCCGGGGCTCATGCCGATCGACAGAGAGCAGCTCGCGCGGCAGCTCGAGGGACTCACGGCCCTCGATGCCATCGAGGAAGCCCATCGGCAGTCCGTCTTGGACTTGCTCGCGCGCCCGGGGGACGTCTCATCCCGGGGTCACTACGAACCGGGACATCTCACTGCGAGTGGCTTCGTGCTGGACCCGCGTCGGGAGCGACTCCTCTTGATCCACCACGGCAAGCTGCACCGCTGGCTCCAGCCCGGAGGACACGTCGACCCGGCGGACGTCTCTCTGGAGAGTGCGGCTCGTCGTGAGGTTCGCGAGGAGACGTCCGCCTCCGCGCTCGAGCTTCTGGCGGGCCCGTTCGACGTCGACGTCCACCTCATTCCGACCCGGGGCGACTCCCCGGCACATCGGCACTACGACGTGCGGTACCTGTTCGTGGCAAGCGATGCCGCGATCGAAAGTGGCAGCGACGCCCTCGACGCCCGCTGGGTTCGCTTGAGTGAAGTCCACTGCCTCGAATCGGACGAGTCGGTTTTGCGGGCTGTTCGCAAACTCCAGGCGTTTCGTGCCTCGTTGCGCTAGAGCGCACAGGGAGATCTTCGTGATGAAAATGAACAGATTGAATGTCTTGGTAAAACTGGCAGGGCTCATCGCCGTCGGTTGTGGGAGCAGCCAGGCGCCGGCCGATGCTCCGAGTCAGAGCGTGGACGCAGGGAAGCCAGCCGACTCGAAAGCGAGCGAGCCGAGCGAGGGACCCATCGCGATCAACGCAGGGCAATGTCCGCAGACTGCGCTCCTCGATGATCTCGACGATGGGAACAATCAGATCGCCGTTGCCGAGGGGCGCGGGGGCTATTGGTACACGTACGCCGACGAGACGGGCTCGACGATTGCCCCGGAGCCGGGAACGAACTTCGTCGCGGCGGCTGGCGGCGCGAACGACACACCCCATGCAGCCCAGATGCACGGCAAAATGGGAACGGCCAAGAACAACTGGGCGGGGATGGGCTTTTCCCTCGTTGAGCCCAAGAAGCCGTATGGCCTATCCTGTTGTCAGGGGGTTTCCTTCAGAGCCAAAAAGAACGGCGAAGGAACGGGAAGCGTGCGCTTCAAGGTCGGTGATGTTCAGACCGTGCCCGAGGGCGGGATCTGTGGGAACGCCTGCTACAACGACTTCGGGGCCGACGTCACGCTGACTGACGAATGGCAGGAGTTCAGTTTCGCGTTCGCCGACATGAAGCAGGAGCCCTACTGGGGCATGCCCCGACCGGCGATCGATCCGGCCCGCATCTACCAGATCCAGTGGCAGGTGAAGGAGCCCGGGGCGGACTTCGACATCTGGGTCGATGACGTCCAGCTCGTGGGTTGCAGCCAGTAGCACCCTGCCGCTCCCCTCGGGCGGGCTGCACGACGGACCTTTTTCCGCCTCGACTGTTCGGCCGGACAGCGCTGCCGTCGCAACGGCGATGTCTCGGACGCTATCCGGCCAGTCAGTCAGTAGGCTGCTTTCCTTCCCCGCGCCCCCCCCCCGCGCTTCACATTCGGAAAAATAGCTCTGGTCTCCAGGGCTTGTCCCTTCACCGGGGGCCCGAGCCCGCGATAATCTGCGCCCGAGGGATCGGGAATGACGCTCACCCAAGACGTAGTGCGCCGCGCGCAGGAAAGAGTCGGAACGACTCTCTGTGGCAAGTGGCAGCTCGACCGCGTCCTTGGGGTGGGCGGGATGGCGACCGTCTACGCAGCGACCCACCGGAATCGGAATCGGGTCGCCATCAAGCTCCTTCACACCGAGCTGTCGATCGACGAATCCGTCCGCTCGCGTTTTCTGCGCGAGGGGTACGTGGCGAACACCATCGGTCATCCGGGCGCGGTGAAAGTCTTGGATGATGATGTCACCGAAGATGGCTCCGCTTTTCTCGTCATGGAGCTGCTGCTGGGTGAAAGCGTCGAACAGAGGGCGGAACGAAAGGGCGGCGTGCTCAGTCTGGTCGAATCGCTGGTCGTCGCAGACCAGCTGCTCGACGTTCTTGCGGCCGCTCACGAGCGACACATCGTCCATCGCGACATCAAGCCGGACAATCTTTTCGTCACCGATAGCGGGCGCCTCAAGGTGCTCGACTTTGGGATTGCCGGGATTCGGCGAGGTGGGGCCGGGTCGACCCGGGTAGGATCCTTCATGGGTACGCCCGCCTTTGCGGCGCCCGAACAAGCGCGCGGCCGGTGGTCGGAGGTCGACGGTCAGACCGACGTATTCGCAGTGGGGGCCACGTTGTTTTCCCTGCTGTCCGGAAGGCAGGTTCACGAAGCCGAGACCGCGAGCGAACAGTTGGCGCTCGCGATTAATCAGCCTGCGCCCCCTCTCACCGAGGTACTCCCGGACGTCGATCAACGCGTGGCGGAGATCGTCGACACGGCGTTGGCATACGAGAAGGCCGATCGATGGGCCAACGCGCACGAAATGCAGCGCTTGGTGCGGCGCATTCTCGATTCCCTTCCTGGGGAGCCCAAGCTGTCGGAGCCGCCGCCGGGACCGTTGGTGCCGGTGGACCGCAACGCCGACACGATCAAGTTGCCGGTAGAGGCTGCACGGGCCGTAACGAACGAGCACGACCCATCACGAGTTGCTGAGACGACCGCGCCGGCTTCTCCTCGGGCGCTGGCTTCCGTTCGGCGAATCGCCCTCGGCGTTGCCGTTTCAGGGGTGGTCGCTCTCGCGGTTGCCGTGGCCTCGTGGTTCGTGTCGCGATCCATTCACTTACAGACCCAGTCCGACGTGCCGCCTCCGGCCGATGAGTCGGCTACAGAAGACAGCGCGCAGCTCGCCGCGGCGATTCCAGCGGTAGAGCCGGCTCCCCAGGCCTCCGCTGCTGCCACCGCATCGGCCACGCGGGCCACGCCGGAAACCACGGACTCCGAACCGACAGCTCCGCGCCCCCAGGGAAAGATAACCACGTCGGCGACTCGTCGGGAGGCGATTCGTTCTTCGACGAAGCCAGCCACAAGTGCGCATCCTATGAAATCGTTACCGAGTGCTACGAACCTACCGCCGAAGCCGAATCCAGACGCGACGTCCGACTTGCCGCCCGCATCTGAGGACGATTCGGCGGCAGCCACGGCTGTGGGCGAAGACCCTTTCGGTAGGCGTTATTGACTCATGTGCCTTCGCTCATCGACATTTGCATTCTTCGTCGCCGTGACCATCACGGCGACCGTGCCAGCATTGGCTCAAACCCGTGCTGCGGCCGAGGCGTTGTTTCAATCGGGCCGAGAAGCTGCGGAGAAGAAGGATTGGATCACCGCGTGTGATCGCTTCGAAGAGAGCAATCGCATCGAGCCTGCGCCGGGCACGATCCTGAACATCGCACGCTGTCGGGAAGAGCTCGGCCAGGTGGCGACGTCGTGGCAACGCTACAAAGAGGCCGCCGAGAAGCTCCCTTCGGGAGATCCGCGAGCCCGGCTCGCCCGCTCACGGGCGGCGCGGCTGGAACCGCGCCTACCTCACTTGACCCTGAACCTCGCGGGGGCGCCGCCTGGCACGTCCGTGAAACGCAACGGTGAAACCGTGGGGCTTGGGGCGCTCGGGATTGCTCTGCCGGTCGACCCCGGCTCTCACGAGATCGTGGTCACCAGTCCCGGGCGTGAAGCGAATGCGCTTACTCTGGAAATCGCGGAGGGCGAAAAGCAGGAGTTGAGTCTCGAACTCGGCGCTCAGCTCCCTCCCGTTGTTCCGGAAGAGGAGAGGGCTTCAGCGGATGCGGGATTGGCGGAGGAAGCGGCGGCACCCTCCTCCACATCGCGCACGTGGGCCTATGTGGCCGGGGGCGTCGGCGTCGTGGGTCTTGGTTTCGGTGCGGTGATGGGCCTCAAGGCTCTCGACGCAAAACGCACCGTCGACGACGATTGCCGCCAAAACGACGAGTGCGACTCGGTGGCGGGGGTCGAAGCGGCTGAAAATGGCGCGCGTTGGGGAAATCTCAGCACCGCTGGCTTCCTCGTGGGGGCAGTCGGGGCGGGCGTGTGCGCCTACCTCCTGCTCAGCGAAGACGCGGACGGTGGACGTACGGAGGCGAGCGTGGTGCCAACGATCGGCGGGGCCTGGTTGGGAATTCGGGGGACGTTGTGATGATTGTATGGGGGAAGAGGCGCTCGGTCGCGTTGGTCTGGTTTTGCTTGGCGTGGGCTCCCGGATGCGCGGGCCTCATCGACGCCGACTTCGACGAAAAGACCCTCGCCGACGGCGCGGGAGGAGCCGAAGCCAGCGCAGGCGGAACGGCGGCTGGCGTCGGCGGTGGACTGGGCGGTTCCGGAGGGGTGGTCTCGTCGGGCGGCTCAGGGGGAGAGTTCACCGGAGGCGCGTCCTCCGGGGGAGCATCCTCCGGGGGAGCACTTGGGAGTGGAGGCTCTGGCGGAGTCGTCCAGACGGGGGGCGCCGGGGGGACGGCTCAGCAGGGTGAGATTGCCGTCAATGAGGTGTTGTGGATCGGAGTTGGCGAATTCATCGAACTTTACAATCGAACAGCAACGCCGCGTTCGCTCGAAGGCTATTCTTTGGTGGCTGGTCTCACCGACGACGACCTGGCGGAAGCCATCCCGTTCGGCGCAGGATTCACGATTCAGGGCAACGACTTCGTCGTTGCCCGGCCATCGATCGCGCAATGTCAGCAGCCTTGCTTGGAATACGGCTTCTCCACCGACGTGGGGACCGTCTACCTCCTCGATCCGCAGGGTGAAGTCGTCGATTCGATGGAGCTCCCGTCGCCGAGCGACGGCGGCCCTACCTGGGGTTTGAGCTACGGGCGCCGCCCCGATGGAGGGTCAATGCTTCGGGTTCTCGTCGCTACTGCCGGTGACCCAAACCGGGTCCCCTGACTTGCCGAGCTCGAGTCACTTCGACGAGGTGCATTCGTTCAGTCGCCTCAGGGACTTCTCTCGGCGCTGGGACTCTCCACGGCGTAAAAGTACAGCGGCTGTCTCACGTTTTCGCTGAGCGAGTAGTAGCCGTCGCCGGCTCGGCTGAAGGCGATCGCTTCGCCCTGCGGTTCGCTGGCGAGCGGCACTTCGCACGCCCTCGTCCGGAACACTTCGTGAAGTGGGCGGTTGCGGTCGCGTTGCCACAAGAACGCTGCCTGGTACGAACGCACGAGAACCCAACGGCCGTCGCGTGACACATCCCCTCCAGTAGCGAGGAGTAGCTTCGCGCCCGTCACCTGCGGGTCGAGCTCCCCTGCCGATTGCCACTGTTGGGGAGAGGGACCGAGACTGGGTACGAAATACACCCTCGGCGACTCGAAGAGGGCTTTCGTCACCACCACGACTTCTCCGCTCTCTGGATCGACGAGGAGCGTTTCTGCGTCGTGCGCCCCATCGGGGTAGGTGAGGCGCACGGTCTCCACCGGACCGGAGCGAGCGGTCTCGCGGGTTTTCGAGTCGACTTGGTCGGGTTCTGCAATTCGGTGAATGAAGACGCTCGGGCGCCGCCGCGCATTGTCGCCGATGTCAGCCACGTAGATGCGGGCTTCGCCAGCCGTCTTGCCGGGGCCGAGCGCGATGTCTTCCCAGTCCTTCGCCTCGACCGCGGGTAGGGTGACGGTGCCCATGAGTTTCCCCTGGCTCGACAAGGCGAAGAGCCGAGCGCGATCTCCCGAGTCGTTGTGGGTCCACAGCATCCCAGGGTGCTTCCAGCTAGCTGCAAGACCCGAAGCTTCGCTCAACGCCAGGGCCGAGGTTTCACCGGCGACCCGGCCGTCGCTGAAGCGAGGGCAGGATGCGGCATTTTGCCCTTCGGTGTGCTGAGCGGCTCGTTCCACTCCGTGACGAGGCTTGGGGGGCGCATCGCAGGACAGCCGCGGTACCGCAAATCCGGCCCCGAGCAGGACGACCCACGGGGCTGTTCGAATCCACCAGTGCCTGGGTCTCATCCCGCCCTACTTCTACCGCGACCGCGGACCTTGATCGCGGCAAATGGAGCTCTCTCGACGTGACCGGGGGAACCGCTCGCGGTCCTGAGGAATGAATTGCGCTGGACGATGCCGCGAGTGGTCCGCCTTTCGCGGAGAGTGACTGTTCGACATCGTTGCGGCGGCGATGCATTGATCTGGAACTGCTGGAACACACCCGGATCTCGACGGGCTCGATTGCCCGAGTCCCGAGATTGTCGTCTCCCCTTGAGGCGTTTCAAAACGAAATCAGGATCGCATCTAAACGCCCGCCGCGATGACGCCGTACTGCCGCGGGCGGTGGCCTGATGCCCCGGCTCACTTGTTTTTGGGGGTTTTGTGATGAAAGTCCGATGGCTCTTTGGCGGCGCGGTCGTGATCGCGATGGCCTTCTCCGGTGGCTGCAGCGATGACGATGACGATGGGGGTGGCGGCGCCGGGGGCACCGGGGGCACCACTGGCGGCACCGGAGGATCCGGAGGATCCGGAGGATCGGGCGGCACTGGCGGCACTGGCGGCACCGGAGGATCCGGAGGCGTGTCTACTGGCGGCACGACCACGGGAGGTCTGGGTGGCCTGGCCGGAGGTGGCGCGGGTGGCGAAGGTGGAGCTGCCTGTGAGGTGTTCGGGATGGCCGGAGCCGCGGGCAGCGCAAGTATGGGGTCGATCGACGATCTTCCCGTCGGTGAGCTCGTGATCAACGAAGTCGTCGCTTCGAACGGGACTGATGGCGTTGAGTTCTACAACCGGGGCGAACGATGCATCGACCTCGGTGGGTTCTACTGGAAGGATAGCGACGACGAAAACATCTTCATCATCCCGAACGGTGAGGTGATCGAACCCGGTGGCTTCCTCTTCTTCGACTCCACCCATCCCCGGTTCATCTTCGGTCTGTCGAACGCGGGTGATCAGCTGCGCTTGTTCGCTCCGGACGGTACCGCGATGGACTCGACCAGCTGGGGGCAAGATGAAGCGCTGGTAAGCTGGGGTCGCAACCCGGACGGTGCAGGTGCCACGAACGACTTGTCGAACGCCGGCATGGCCTTCAAGAGTCTCGAGGAGGCAACCCTGGGGAGCGAGAACGCGGCTGTTCTCGCGCCCATTCAGTAGTCGGGGGCCTCGCGCTCCCGAAGTGAGTCGCTCACGGAGAGGGGTGGCGAGGGCGACCGGACGGGCAGAAGAGTGCGGTTTGGTTATCTCCTGACTCTGCTTTTCTGCCTCCTCGTGGCTCCGACCGCCCGGGGGCGGGAAACGGTCGCGGAGTTTCGGTTTCCTTCCGCCCCCAGTGCCCGGGGCGCGAGCTCCCGAGGCGCTGGCACCTCTCTGATGCAGAGCGTCCGCGCCGGAGCCTCACGGTACTCGCGTGCGAGGCGATCGGGGCAGACTTCGGACTTGCCGGAACCCGCAGCGACCGCCCCCGCCATCCCCATGGACGACATTCAATCGAAAGGGGAGCTACCCCCGCATCTCGCCTGGGTGCGTCGGGTCTACGCCGCTGCGCGCGCCGCCACGGTGCGCATCGAGACCGAGTACGGCACGGGGTCGGGCTTCTTCTTTCACTCGCCCCGCCACATCGTCACCGCCTACCACGTGATCGAAGATGCCGAGATCATCGTGGTCGTGTCGACGACCGGGCGTCGCCTCAAGGCTAGGGTGGTCGCGCACGACGCTCCTCACGACATCGTCATGCTGGAGGTGGACGAGCCCATCGCCCCGCTCGTGCTCGAGCCCTACACGGGGCACATCGCCGTGGGAATGATGGTCGTCGCCATCGGGCATCCGTACTCTGATCTTTCTCGTTTGGAGCCGCGTCTTCGGGGGCTCCTCGATTGGAGCGTGGTCCGCGGCGTGGTCGGCGCTTACTCGTCCGACTGGATCCAGGTGGACGCGAGCATCAATCCAGGGCAGTCGGGTGCCCCCCTGCTCAGTCCCGATGGGCACGTCGTGGGAGTGATCAGCTCCCGACTTCGTGAAGCGGAGGGACTCGGTTTTGCGATTCGGGTCAGCCACGCGACAGCCCTGATCCCGAAGATCGGTGAGGAGCCTCCGCCTCGCGCCCATGTCGCGTACGACGCCACCGAAATCGGATGGGCGATTCAGGTCGACGGGGGCACGCTCATGGGGCTGACGGGCGGCGCGGGGGTTCTGTTTTTGCGCCGCTTTCCGCTGCGCTCCCGAATCTCGTATCTCGAAGGTACGAACTTGCCCTCGAACCCCTCGATCGCGATCCGGGACGTGGCCCGCATCTCCCTCGAACTCGACGTGGGGGTCACGCTCTGGGTTTCCGCCCTTTCGATCACGCCCCAAGTGGGAGGGAGCATTCGGCACGACGCCCAAGTGGACTCGCGATTGCCCGTCGTTTTCGTGGACGAGGGGTGTACCACCATCGGATGTCCCCAGGAGGCGCGGCTCGAGCGGGACGAAAACGACATCTGGGGTGTTCAGCCCTATTTGGGAGGGACCCTCGGCCTCGGCCTGTTCCGGGGGAGCTACGCATATCAATTTGGCGTGGGCGATCTGTCGCCGGAGCACAGAATCTACTTCTCTCTGGCGTTCTGACGAAGCGCGCAGACGCGTGCTGGTCAGCGGTGATCACGCTATAGAGCGGCCATCGCGAGCGATGACCGTGAAGTTGCGTGACCTGACTGTGCAAAGTTCACTGACGGGGCGGCTCGCCTCCGGGCACCCGTGGATCTACCGCGATCACGTGCCGCGCGGGTTCTCCGCTCCGGCAGGCACCTGGGTCCGCGTCAAAGCCGGCAACTTCGAGGGCGTCGGTTTGTGGGACGACGAATCGTCGATCGCGATCCGCATGTTTTCCCGTGGCAGCATCCCCAATCCGGCTTGGGTTCGGGAGCGAGTGCGCGACGCGTGGGACTTGCGGGCCCCGCTGCGTGCCTCGGGTGTCAACGGATATCGCCTGATTTACGGCGAAGGCGACCGCTTGCCCGGTCTCGTCGTAGACTTGTATGAGGGCTACTGCGTCCTGGTCACCTACTCGAAGTCTCTCGAGCCTCTCGTCGCGCCGGTGACCGCGGCGCTGGCCGAGGTGGCGCGCCCTCGAGGCATCGTTCGAAGGCGGGGTCCGGGAGCCCTCGAGCTCCTTTTCGGCAAGCTACCCCCGGCCGACCTCACTGTTTCTGAGCACGGCGGCATGCGTCTCGCCGTGGACGTGGCGCAGGGTCAAAAGACCGGGCTCTTTCTGGACCACCGTGAAAACCGCCACTGGGTGCGAGCGCAGGCGGCCGACGCTCGGGTACTCAATCTCTTTTCCTATACCGGCGGGTTTTCCGTGAGCGCGGCTCTCGGTGGCGCACGTCATGTGACGAGCGTCGATGTGGCAGGGCCAGCCGTCGCAGCTGCGAAGCGCAACTTCGCACTCAACGGACTCGAGCAATTTCCCCATGAGGCCGTGAGTGAGGACGCTTTTTCGTATCTCGACCGTTCGGTCGAGGCGGGGCGCCGGTTCGACCTCGTGGTCTGTGATCCGCCGAGCTTTGCCAAGAACCGCAGCCAGCTCAAAGCCGCCGAGAAGGCCTATCGACGCCTGACTGCGCTCGGCCTCCGAGTGACGGAACCCGGGGGGCTCTATGCGGCGGCGAGCTGCACTTCCCAAGTGGGGCCCGAAGCGTTTCGTGCGGCCATCGCCGATGCCTCGCGCAAGGCGCGGGTCCATTTTCAGATCATTCACGACATCGGCCACCCTCTCGACCATCCGGTGCTGGCGTCGCACCCCGAAGGTCGCTACCTGAAGTTCGTCGTGGGTCGGGTGCTTCCGCAGAGCTAACCCGACTCGGCAATCACCCCATCCCCAGGCGCCCTCAGTCACGCCGGAAAACCGAGGCACGCGAGGCCGAAGGCCGAGGAGTGACGAAGCGCAGCACCCGCGCCGCTTTGCCCCCCGCACAGGAACAAACCGAGGCACGCGAAGGCGAAGCCCGAAGGGCGGAGCCTGAGGGAGGCGCCGGAGACCCGGCGGACTGTGGGGTGAGGAGGCCGAATTCACTTCGGCCGACGAGGGGGGCGGGTCCGCCCCCCCGAAAGCTCAGCGGAGTGACGAGGCGCCGTGTCCCCGCCGCCGAC
>JBNKGC010000117.1:0-18465 GCA_050289625.1 Polyangiaceae bacterium
TCATCGCCCATCCCGACGGCTTCGGTTTTCTGGTGCCCGACGAGGGCGGTGACGATCTGTTCCTGGCGCCGCGACAGATGCGCACGCTGATGCACCACTACGAGGCATCGCTGCGCGGCTACACCTACCTGACGAACGACTGAGGCGTCCGCTCTGCCGCGCCTACGGCGCCAAGGGGAGAGCCGCAAACGGTGATTGCGGCCTGCCTACGGCTTTTTCTCACTCAAGGTGCGCTCGATCACCTGTTCGAATGCCGCCAGCGGCTGGGCGCCAGACACGATCGCGCGGACTTCTTCGATCAGTCGTCGACCAAGATCGGATCCATCCAGTCGACCCTGCCGGGGTCGGCTCCGAAAGCGTTGAGGCGCTCCTTCCATTCCTCGTCGGTCAGGCGCGAAAACCCCTCTTCGAGCGTTTCGTGGTAGGCGGAGACCACGCCGGCGTAGGCGCGGGGTCCCTCGCAGGAATCGACGGTCACCACCATGAGGCGTGGCGAGCCGGTGCCCACGTGGAGCACGCTCGGGGGACGCGCAACGGGCAGATCACCTCCGACATCGGTGTGCACGTCGGTGATGATCGGGTCTCGCTCGACCGCCTGCAGGGGGTCGAAGTGCAGATCGGCGTACCACCCCGTGTGCCCCAAGACCGTTCCGTCGCAGTTGACGCTGGTGGTGACCGCTCGATTGATGAACTCGAGGTGCTCGGCCCCGTGAGGCTGTCCCGACCGCTGCAGCTCAGCCATCTCGGCGAGCGTCGAATTGATCTCCCGAACCTTTGCGAAGTACGCGGCTACCTGCTGCCCGAACTGTCCTTCGATACCGAGGTCATCGACCAACCGTTGCCCCCGCTCGGCGAGTTCGACCACCCGCAAGAAGAACTCAGGATAGGGCTCGACGTAGGCGTCGGGATACTCGCAGGAGGCGAACGAGGTGTAGGATTGCTTCACGTAGAGCACGTTGTTGTGCCGAAGCTGCGCCCAGGAGCTCAATTGGGTCGAGAGCAAGCGCCGCCCCCAGCCTTCGCTCCGTGCCACGGTGGGGAGTCCTTCGCTCGACCCAGCCGACGGAGAAAGCGTGCGCAGCGCGCTGAGCCAGGAAGTGTAGAAGCTGCTCTGCCAGTAGTCCTCGTCGTGCGCGTCGACCAAGAGCCTCATCGAGGAGAGCGCGCCCGAAAGCCCCTCCTCCTGGTCGAGTTCGTCACCAAGCAGAGACAGGCCCTGGTTGTTCCCCAGAGCGGCAAACGCCACGTCCAGGGGGTTCGGAACGACGCGGGTGGGCACACGGTCGAACACGACTTGCGAAAAGACGTGGCTGTCGACGGTGTAACGCTGGCCCAAGAGGGCAAAGCTGACGTTCAGAGGGAACGTGCCCCCGGCGGATTCTTTTCGCATCACGTGGCTGGCGATGCGTTGATTGCCGAAATGCCCTTCGATCAAAGTCGTGGCGATCGTCTCGTCATCCACACCGTCGAGACTCTCTGGGCTGCCCAAAGCCTCTTCGAAGGGGGCAACCTGCTCGAGGTGCATGTAGTCGTGCTCGCCCACGAAGGCGGTGATGGCGTGATCGAAGGCGAGGTACTTTTCGTAGGTCGTCTCGTCGAAGAGCGCCCGAAGGGCCAACATGGCCTCCACCTGATTGCGGCGAAGCACCTGGGACCCGTCGGACTGGGTTTCGATGAGGCGAAGGTCGACCCTTCCAAGCCAGATCATTGCCCGGAAATAGCCTTCCAGCTCCTTGTCGCCGGCGTAGTGACCGCGCGGCTTGAACTGCGAAAAATCAATCTCACGCTGGACTCCGAAGAGTACCTTCGTTTGCGTCCCCTCCGCCTTCATGGCCGCCTCGACGAGGGATTTGACCCCCGGCGGCTCCCTGTCGCCCACCTGTCCGTTCTTCAGGAGTGAAAGGGCAACACCGAGATACACGTTGAGGTCGGAAGCAGCTTCGGGTGAGAACGCGGCGGCCTGATCGATGAGGCGTGCGCGCAGTGTTTTCAGTAGATCGACCAGGGCAGGACGCAGCGAGCTCTGTTCGAGCTTCTGCAAGATCTTGTCGTGGGACCGAAAGATGGCTTCGAGCACCATGTCCGCCGTGACGTAGACAGGCATGTCGCTCATGTAGATCTCGGAGTACCCGCTCGCGAACGAGGCATAGGTCCGGTTCGCCCCGATGGCGAAGCCCTGGGCATTGACCATGGCTCGCATCGTCCCCTGCTCGTCGTAAGCCAACCCATTCAAGATCTCGTCGAGGAACGCAGCGTCTTCGGGCTCGTAGCCCAAGTCGCTTTCAAAACTCGTCGCGTAGGTCTGTCGAAGCGCGCTGGCGTCCATCGCACGAGCCTCGGCCAAGGAATCGGTCAGGGCGTCCAGTTCGGCGAGTTGGGGCTCGACCATGACACGCACGCCCGGATCTGGCTCACCTGGCACATGCGTAATGGCGCTGGGATTGATCCCCTCCTCGTCGCTCCCACAACCCAGAAAAAGGAAGAAGAGCAAGCCCAGACTTCTAGCGCCGATTCGCATACCCGATTCAGTGCAACGGGCGTGCCCAATTCACCGCGAGAGCAGACACGACAGCCAAAGGCGGGAAGCTATCGCGACACTGGTCGCACAGGGACACGTCCGGGAGCAGACGGAACCAGCTCGAGCCGCTGATGAACCTCCGAAGTTTCGCGCGGACGACTGGTACGAGAGCGAACGAGGCCGGGAGGCGGCTCTCTTCGACCACTACCAAGCCATGGTGACGGCGATCACCACCAAGGTGCGGAGCGGCACCGCCCTGGCGCGACGGAGCGATGCCACGGGGGGAAGTACCTTCCACCTCAAGCGAACGCGGGCGTGGTCGACGCGACCACTGCACGTCTCGAGCGTCTTGTTCGTGGCGGGGTCACGGAGGATGGCTGCACTGGGGCCGTGTACCTCGCCGCGGGTTTCGACTCGAGCGAATTCGAACGGCTCCGGTCGGAGCTCTACGCGTGCACCAACGACGCTGGCACGGACTGCTCGTTCTGCGACCGCGTCGAAGCACCCGTCTCGTGCGTCGCAGGGCGTTGCCAGCCCGAGTAAGCATGCCGCCAACGCTTCGCTCGGGGCGAACTCGACCGTGCCGTTCCGTACGCTCGGGCGACTGGGCTCAATGCGACATGACCGCTTGTCCAAAAGGACATGGCGACCGTTTGAAAGGGGCGGTGAACCGCTCAGGTCCGATAGCGCGAACGTGGCATGCGTCCGCCATCAAACAGCCGTCTTGCACGTGTTTTTGGCACGGGCGAGGGTCGGCCTCATCGTTTGGCACACCCCCTGCACATGCTGTCGAACGAACACGCAGATCCTCACGACACACGTGCGGCTCAAATCAACACATCATTCAACTGCGGAAGGTTTTTCCCATGTCGAACATTCACAAGATCATTTCCCTAGCCTGGATCTTCGCGGTGGCGGGCTGTGCTTCAGAGACTCCCAGCTCGAAGTCGGCAAACGATGCCGCGCGCACCGATGCCTCCAGCGTCGAGACCCCGACCGTCGAGCAGCGCCCGGCGGAGGCCGGTGCCGCCCAAGGTACCCACGGTGCCCAGCCGGCGGCGGTTCAACCCGATTCCGATCGTCTACGCAAGCATCTCCGCGAGCACGTCACCTATCCTGCAACACGCGCCGAGATCCTCGAGGCCTGCGCGAACACTCCGGAGTTCTCCGCTGGCGAGAAGCTGTGGACCACCCAGCACCTGCCCGAGGGCACGTTCGAGAACGCTGACGCGGCCATCGACGCAATGGGTCTCTAGACGTCCGCTGCGCCGTGGGTCCGCCGGGCGACGACGGACCCACGAGCCGTTGTCGGCACGCGAGCTCCGGCACTCGACCTTTCGAATGCTGACCGGCAGCACCCTCGTTGCCATCGTGCGTCGTCTGCCGTCCTAGTTCCCCCCGCTGGGGTCAGGGAAGCCGACCACAGCGGAAACGTCGTTTTCGGGCCTTATCCCGCACGCCAGCTACACTGGTGCAGAGGGGGAGCGTGACGCGCATGGGTCAGCAGCGTCGGTCAGACTGGAGGGCAAGATGATCTCACGAGTTCGCCTTTGGGGCGAAGCTCTACGAACGAGCTTGTGGTTTCTCCCGGCGTGCCTCGTGATTCTCGGGGGCTTGTCGGCCGAATCGTTGGTTCGAGCTGATCGCTCCTACGGCATCCGCATCCCACCGATGGAGGCCCTTCAGCACGAAGGTGCTCGCAACGTCCTCGCGGCCACCGCAACGAGCATGATCACCGTGGCAGCACTCGCCTTCTCCATCACTCTCGCCGTGCTCGGACAGACGAGCGCCCAATACTCTTCACGTGTAATTCGAAGTTTCATTCGCGATCGCGCCAATCAGGTGGTCCTCGGGGCGTTCGTGGCGATCTACGTCTACTGCCTGGTCGTCATCGGGCGCATGAATGCCGATGCACCGGTACCCCATCTGGCCATCGCGGGTGCGGTTCTCGGTGCCCTGCTCGGGGTCGGAGTCCTCATCTACTTCATCAACCACATCGCGCAGAGCATGCAGATTTCTCACATCGTCGATTCGATCGAGAAAGACACGCTGCCAACGATCCGTCGCTGGCACCGTGAGCCAACCAAGGACGAGCACCACGGCACCCGAGTCGACGACAGTGACATCGCGGCGCTTCGGAACAGCCAAGCGCCTCGCTGGGTCGTCCCCGCGACGAGGAGCGGCTACATCCAAGGCATCGATATCTCCGGTCTGCTTGAGTGTGCGGCGACCTGGCAAGCGACCATCGAGGTGCTCCGCCCTCCGGGCGCATTCGTGATGCCCCATGAGCCGATCGCTACCGTCTACGGCGCGTCTTTGGAGCAAGACGAACACGCGGGAAGCGGGGTACGCAGCACGTTCACCTTGGGAAACCAGCGCAGCATCGACCAAGACGTTTCGTTCGGACTGCGTCAGCTGGTCGACGTCGCCGTGCGGGCCTTGTCGCCCGGTGTCAACGACAACACCACCGCCGTCATGGCACTCGACAGGCTCGGGGCACTCTTGAGCGCAGCCGCCCGACGGCGCGATCCAAAACGTCACTACTTCGAAGCGGGTCGCCTCGTCCTCATGGTCCCCCGAGCCAAGTTCGCCGACCTGCTCGATCTGGCTTTCGACGAAATTCGTCAAGCTTCGTCACAGCACGTTTCAGTGCTGACGCGAATGGCCGAACTCCTCCGGTTTCTCGAAACGGACACCATCGAGCCAGAACGAAAGCTAGCCATCGAGCGCCATCGGCGGCGGGTCGCTCGGTCGGCTCGTCGTAACGTCGAGGAGCCGGAGGCTCGGGACCAGATTCTCCGAGTTCTCGGCGAACCCACCTCGCCCCGCAAACCGCTTCGACGCAGTCCCATCGAAGAACCTGTCGACAGGGCCGTCGACAGACACCGCGCCGCTCGTCACGCACGCCACGCTCACCCGCGAAGGGAGTACGAAGATGCACCCGATCATCACGGCCATCACGACCAATGAGACATTTTCGAGGATGGCCAAGGTCGCTGCGGCACAGCTGCTGCCCCTTCTGCGAGACCGCCTGCTCGAAGACCCGACACTCCGCGATAGTGTCGAAGGCGGAGCGCGAGCTCTTTTGACCGTGACCCGCAAGGCGGCGCCGGGCTGGCTCCCCGCCGCCTTCGCCCCATTCACTTGGGTGGCGGGAGGTGCCTTCGCAGCTGGCGTGGCCACCGGGTGGCTCACGGCACCGCGTGCCGGGGCGGACACCCGTCGGCGCCTGAAAGCGCGCGCTCGCCTGGTGCGGCGAAGCACTCGCCGAACCGTGCGCCACGGACGCGAACGCATCGTCCGCTGGCGCTCCCCTCGCAATCCAACGACTCGATCCCCGTCGCGAGGCCCCGTCGAAAGTGAAGCACTCGCTGGCTGTCCGGAGCTTTCGCATTGAGCTCTCGGACCACCGAGCTCTGTACGTGCGTCCGCGGCACTGTCGCACGGAACTCGCCTTCGACGTTGCTGCGGATGACGACGCCGCAAGCTCCCTGCCGCGACGTGTCCTCCGCTCGGAGTCGACGCACCTCTGCGCGTCGCCGGTGCATCCCCGCGCCCCTGGCCGGGAAGCACACCCGTGCATTCTTTGACAACCGAAAAACGGATCTCACTCCAACGTGAAGGAGCTGGAAGCACTGAAGGAAATCGCCGAGCGCATCGACGAGGTGCGCCTGATGGTGGGGAGCGACGGACCGTCGAAGCACCCCCGCTTCGACGGTCCGCCCCAAAATCATGAAACGAAAAGAACTGACCGAACTTCTCGAGCAGCACGAGGCCGACGTCCTCCGTTTCAGTTACGGTGACGACAAGTTCGCGCGGATGCTGCTCGCCTTCGCACGCCAGCGGTACGGCTCCGTGCGCGCTCTGAAGGAAACCCCCTTCGGACGTCTGCTCAGTCGCCCGAGCATTCGCAGCGACTGTCTTCGAAACGCCCCGCGCACTCAGGCGGCCCGCGTGTTCGAAGGGGGCCCGTTTCGTCCCCTCACCCCGACTCCCAGAGAAGATCCGAGCTGGTTTCTTCTCGAGCTTTGAGCCTCGAGCGCCCCCGAAGAGGTCACCCCGAAGACGTGGATGGCAGGGCAAATTGGAGCCCACCATCGACTCGGCGTACCTTGAATGACACGAGGTGCTCCTTCGAGGCAGTGCACGATGCGCAGGAGCGGCGAGCGGGGGAGCGCAAGATCCACGGAGCCTGGGCTCTCATGGCGGACCAAAAGTCGACTGAGCGCTGGTCGAAGCGGGTCACGGAGAAAAGCGACGCGCTGGACCTCGAGACGGGTGTCTTCACCTGGAAGGATCCGAGGCGAATCGCAGAGTCGTTGAAACGCTCCGCGGAACACAGCGATCGCCGCAAGAGTGACCCGTTTCGCTCGGCGATGTCCATGCTCACCTTCTACGTCAACCGGGCAGGCACGAATCTCCCGGAAGACCAACGTGCTCGATTGGAAGCCGCCAAGGACGAGCTCCGGGCTCTCTTCCATCGACCTCGTCACGACGCGAGGCGCGCGGACCAGCGACGCGGCGCTTCGTGACGTTCGAATCGTCTCCTCGAGCCAGGTCAGGCCGTGTCTCGCAGTAATCGAAGAGCCACTCGAAGGGGCGACCTCGCCCGACGGGAGCGAGGACCTAACGAGCCCCCCACCGGACCGCCACCGACACGCCGGCTGCCGACGAACGACCTCGCGCGGACGAACCGGCCCCCCCGCACGAAGCGCACGCCCCTGACCAACCAGGCACTCCACGCCGCTCGAAAGAAGCGGACTCGCCTGCGTGCCGCCGCCGTGATCCCCTTCATCCTGGCGGGTGCGTGGCTCGGCCTGTCCGATCTACTCGAACCGAAACAGGCGAGATGGCTCCTCGGTGCGTGGCCCTACGCCGCGTTTGGCGCGGTCCTGTGTTCTCTCGCGGCGGTCGTGAGGTTCGTGACCCTCCCCTGCCCGTGGTGCGGCCGGATCTACAAGAGCCTGGGGGCGTTTCGCGCCAACGTCCGCTGCCAACACTGCGGCTTCCAGTGCGACACCGAGCGCGGACCACGCTCGCTCGCCCCAACGTGGCCCGCTCCCTGGGCGCGCCCGCGATCAGATGGCGCGTCCGTCGTCGATCAGGCTCACCCCGCGGAATCGCTCCGCCAGTCTCACAGCCGCTTGACTTCGCGGCGGAACTTGAGCTCCCAAAGCGGATCGGATCGGACCGCTTCGTAGAGGAACTTCGCGTCGGCGCCCGGAATGTCTCGGGCAAACTTCAGCGCCCACTCGGGACTGCCCGCCGCGGCCCGTTCCAGGTCCTTGAGGCGCGCCGTCGAGATCTCCCGAGCGAAGTAGTAGGCCCACTTCGGACTGTTCACCACGGCTTTGACGAGTTGCATCTGCCGATGTCCTTGTTGGGACCGCGCGAATTTGAAGGCGACCTTCGGGTCGGCGCAGATGGCGTCAATCAACCGATCCACATCCGCGCCGCGAACGTCCCGCGCAAAATGACACGACCACTCCGGGCTCTTGACGACTTCGTCTTCGAGCGCCCGCCGCTCGGCGTCGGTGAGGTCGTTGTAGGTCGCGTAGACGTACGCCTCCTCGGGCCCCGCAGCGATGGCTTGGCGCAGGGCCTCGGGCAACGAAACCGGGACGTCCTCGATCACTCGGGTTTCCAACGGTTCCACGAACTCGCCGCCGTTCGGCTGGGATGGGTCGCTCGCACCCCCTCGCCCCTTTACCGTGCGGCCCGTCGCTGTCGGGCCATGAGTCACAGCCTGGTTCAGTGGCATTCGTTCGGTTCCTCCTCGGTGGAGCGCTCGCCCCCGCGGCGCCCCTCGTCCCCCAACGCCTCCGATCCGCCCACCTTTGCCCAGGCGGTCGGCAGCGCCTTTCACTTGGCCTCCGGGGGGCTTCCCAGAAGGCGCCCCCCGCCTGCTGCGGAGAGCTTTTTTTCGCCTGCTCGGCATGAGCATGCCGCGGAGATCGCCACTGGTTTTGCTCGGTTCGCGAGGGACCGCAAAAGGCGCTCCTCGCTCCAGAGCGCCGATCAGTTTGCCTCGTGGGAGCTGGCAAAAACCGCCCCGCACCTCTTTCGAGGGGGCGGTTTTCGCCGGCTCGGCCTCGTCATGCTGCACGAATCGGCGCTCTAGTTGCTGGTTTGGTCGCGACAAACGGTAAACCGTCTGTCGCTCTAGCGGGCAATACGGCTCCGTCGGCCAAAACCGAAGACTGGTCTCACGAAGGGAATGGCGGCCGCATTGGGGCCGTTGATCTGGGGCGGGCCCCGAAAATTGCTCCTCGGGCCCCACCCCCGGTAGGATCCGCACCTTGATGCTTGGCCAAGCTGACTTTCGTTCTTCTTCGCGCCGACTCCGCGCGTTCGCTGGCTGCGCAGCCGTCTTCCTGGGCTCTGCGGTCGGTCACGCCGACATCTACCGCTCGGTCGGGGATGACGGGGTCATCTCGTTCTCCAACGATCCAGGACCCGGCTCCCAGCGCGTGGTGAAGGGCCAGAAGAAGGCGGCGCCCCGAGCGCGCACCTTCATGCCGGGAGATACGTCACCCGAGCGCTACCATCGCTACGACGCGCACATTCGCGAGGCTGCCACCTTGTATCAGATCCCCGAGGCGCTAATCCGCGCGGTGATCAAGGTGGAGAGCAACTTCGATCCACGCGCGGTTTCACCTGCCAACGCGCACGGATTGATGCAACTGATCCCGCGCACGGCGGAGCGCATGATGGTGCGAGACATCTACGATCCACGGCAGAACATCTTCGGAGGCACGCGGTACCTCCGGGTCCTCGCAAATCTGTTCAACGGTGATCTCGCGCTCACCATCGCGGGGTACAACGCAGGTGAAAATGCCGTGATTCGCTACGGTGGGATCCCGCCGTACGCCGAAACGGAACAGTACGTAGTGAAGGTCCTCGCACACTACCGGAACTTTCGCGAAGCGGACGCGCGCGGCCCCGGGCGAACCGTCGCCAGTCGCTGACTCGAAGCGGAACTTCGCGCCCTCGTCGCCGCGTCGGGCCCCGCACAGCGTGTCGCCCTCGCAACGTTTCAGCTCTCGCCATTCGACCGCCGACTCTGACGGGTCGCCCGACCCGCACCAACGTGGAAAGCTTTTGCACAGGGGCCGCTCGGCGATGATAGATCGACTAGCTCAGAGGAGTGGAGCGTTGGTTCACGCCGAGGAACACGAGGGACTCTACAGGCAGCTTTTCGAGTCGGCGTCGGACGCGCTTCTCGTGCACGACGCCGAAACGGGAAAGCTGCTGGACGTCAATCGCACGATGCTCGAGATGTACGGGGTCTCGAAGGAGGAAGCGCTCCATGGCGACCTCGGGGGGCTCTGCTCGGGAGTGCCCCCCTACTCCTCGAAGGAAGCGACCATTTGGATGCGCCGTGCCGCCGAGGAGGGCCCCCAGGTCTTCGACTGGGTCGCTCGCCGGAAGAACGGCGACCTCTTCCCCGTCGAAGTTGCTCTGTCGCCGGTGGACACGGTCCCTCCTCGGATCCTCGCCGTCGTCCGCGATGTGTCCAGGACGAAGCAAGCTGAAGAAGCTCTCGAACACCGGGCTCGCATGGAAGAACTCACGGCTTCCATCTCGACTCGCTTCGTGAGCGTGGCCGTCGACGACCTCGACGCCGCCATCGAGGCAGCCCTCGCCGAGGTAGCGCTTTTCGCGCGTGCCAACGCCGGTTACGTGATGACGTTCACGGAGGATCGACGCTACTTCAACATGACCCACCTATGGAGCGATGGTTCCCTCATGCCGGACAAACGGCAGCTCCGCAATCTTCCGGCCGAGAAGATGCCATGGTGGATGAACCAGATTTTCGCACGGAAGGTCGTAAGTGCGCCATCCGTGGCAAACCTCCCTCCCGAGGCCTCCGTGGAACAGACCATTCAGATGAAGCACGGCTTGAAGGCCCTCGTCGACGTTCCCCTGGTGTTCCAGGGCGATGTCGTCGGCTTCATCGGAATTGCGTCGAGATACGACCGGACAATCTGGACGAGTTCGGAGATCGCTCTGCTCCGCCTGGTGGGTCAGATCTTCATGAGCGCCCAGGAGCGTCGCCGCAGCGAGCGAGCACTCCGCCGGAGCGAAGAGCAGCTGCGACAAGCCCAGAAGATGGAGGCCATTGGTCGCCTCGCCGGTGGAATCGCGCATGACTTCAACAACCTACTTACCGGAATTCTCGGCTACGCGGACATCATGCTCCGCAGACTGCCAGAGGACGATCCGAACCGACCTGACCTCAAGGAAATCGTTCACGCAGCCGAACGAGCGGAGGCCCTCACTCGGCAACTTTTGGCCTTTTCGCGGAAACAGACGAGCCGCCCTCGCGTCGTGCTGGCCAACACCGTTATCGAGCACTCCCGGAAAATGCTCGGGCGCATGATCGGGGAAGACGTCGATTTGATCTTTGCGCCCCACGCGAACCTCTGGCCCATCGAGCTAGATCCGAACCATCTCGATCAGATCCTGATCAACTTGGCTACGAACGCACGGGACGCGATGCCGAACGGGGGCACGCTGTCCATCGAAACGAGGAACGTGACCTACGATGCAGCCGATGCCGAACGAGAGACTCTGCCGGGGCCCGGGGACTACGTTCGAATCACCGTGAGCGACCAGGGAGTTGGAATCCCGTTGGAGCTTCGTTCGCAGGTGTTCGAGCCATTCTATACGAGCAAACCCGAAGGCGAAGGGACCGGTCTCGGCCTCAGCACGGTGTACGGCCTCGTGCACCAAAACCGTGGTTCCGTGACGTTGAGCTCCGAGGTCGGCGTCGGTACCAGCGTTCAGGTCCACTTCCCGAGGGCGGCCGACTCGAAGGAAAGCAGCGAAGTCGAGCAGCCCTCCGAGCGAGTGCCCACGGGTCACGAAACCATCCTGCTCGTGGAAGACGAGGCGCTGGTTCGAGGTCTCGCCAAGCGGCTTCTGACGCGCCAGGGGTACGAGGTGCTCGAGGCAGCCAATGGCGACGAGGCGTTCAAGATCGCCCAGGGTCACCCAGGCGGCTTCGCCCTCCTCCTCACCGACGTCATCATGCCCAAGATGACCGGGCCTGAGCTCCGCGAGCGCCTGAAGCAACTCCAACCGGATCTGCGCTGCCTCTACATGTCGGGATACGCTGAGAACCTGATCGTGCACCGAGGAGTCGCCGAGCCCGGAACCCGTCTTTTGGAGAAACCGTTCGACCTCAAGACCCTGGCTCGCACGGTTCGGGCAGTGCTGGACGAACCGCACAACTAGCCGAAGCCGCCGGTGGTTCCACCGGCCTATGTCTCGCCTCCTCCCACTCTTCGCGAGGCGCGGCACGGGGGCGCGGAACAGCGAAGTTCGATAGGCGCTGTGGTCCCCGCGCAGGTGGGGACACGGAGACCCGGACCGTACACGTCCCCACCTGGTGACAAACCCGCCGTGACTCGAGAAAGGCGCGCGTGGCCGGAACACCCTGGCCTTTGGCCAACGGGTCAGTTATCTTGCGGTGACCTACCTGAGTCTCGGGCATTTCATCGGCGGGGCGTGCCGCCGCCACTCATCCGTCTAGAACATGTTTCGAGTCCGGTGGGTACTCCGCATGGTCCCTTACTCCGCATGGTCCCTCGAGGACCGTGGTGCAGACCACATCGACCTCACGGCGAAACAGTCGAAGTGTTTTCGTCACTCCGCCTGTCGCGAGCCCGAGAGAGCGACCGGCAAACGAGAACTTCACGGTTCGGCGAACCGTGAGGCTGAAGTGAGCCCTCCATCCCGAATCCACCCCGCGTGACGGCGCAAGTGACGGCGGCCGCCTCCGCCTCGCCGCGAGCGCGCCAATCGCTGTAGGGTGCGAAAAAGTCCATCGATTCGCATTCGGTCGTCCTCGCTCCCACGAAGAGCACACGGCGAGACCACCGACTCGCGCGACTTCACTACTCGCGCCGCTCTCGACGAAATCCGCTCTCCCGCTGCGACTGAGCACCTCCCCGCGCTCCTCGGCTCATCACACATACATCAGAACACAAACCACCGGAGACGGCTCCCGCTCCTGTTGTTCTACGCATGGATGCCCTGTACCGTCGTGACCTATTGATGCTCCCCCTCGTCTGTCCACCGGACGAAACGAGCGCTTGTGACGAAAGGATGTCGATGCTTTCCAGACGAACGCTACTCCAGGGTCTCGGTGCGACTGCGGTCGTGGGTTTCAGTTCGAGCGCTCGAGCATGGGTTGGCCATCACTCGAGGTCTCACGCGTTCCATCGATGTCCACGCCTCGACGGTGAGTTGGTCACCGACCCAACCTCTCTCGAGGAGTACTCGACGGACGCTGGCTACTCGATCACGGAGACCCCGGTCGCGGTTCTCCGCCCAGGCTCGGTGCGCGACATCGAGAAGATGATCCGGTTCTGCAACCGTCACGACATTCTCGTCGCAGCTCGCGGTCAGGGGCACACGACCAACGGTCAGGCGTTGGTGCAGGGTGGACTCGTCATCGACATGAGCACCCTGTCGACCGTCCACTCGATGACTTCGACTCGTGCCTTCGTCGACGCCGGCCTGACCTGGAACTCGCTCGTGCATCAGACGGTCCCCGCCGGCCTGACTCCTCCCGTCCTCACCGGATACCTTGGACTCTCGGTGGGTGGCACTCTTTCCGTCGGCGGCATCTCGTCCAGCAACGCCCACGGAGCTCAGGTCGACCACGTTCGCTCTCTCGAGGTGGTTACGGGACGAGGCCGACGGGAGCATTGCTCACCCCATCACAACAGGGATCTCTTCTACGCCGCGCTCGCTGGTTTGGGGCAATGCTCCATCATCACCAAGGCCGAGCTCGATCTGGTTCCTGCCAAGCCGCTCGTGCGGCTTTGCACGATCGACTACACGGATCCGGCGGCGTTTTTCACCGACATGCGGACGCTGCTCAATCGCGGAGAGTGGGACGACATCTACAACTTCGGTCTGCCGAACCCAGCCGGTGGCTTCATCTACCAGCTGACGCTCGGCAAGTTCTACGGACCCGGCGAAGAACCGGACGAAGCCGACCTGCTGCGTGACCTCTCGGTGCCGCCCGAGGCTGCCGTGAGCCAGGACGTTCCCTATCTCGACTACATTCTGCGCGTCGACGTGGTCATCGATTTCTTCCAGGCCATCGGTTTCTGGGACGGGGTCATGCACCCTTGGTACGATGTGTTCCTGCCCGACAGCACCGTGGAGCCATATGTGACGAACGTCACATCGAACCTGACGTTGGAAGACGTCGGCCCCACGGGCTTCTTGCTCCTCTTTCCGCAGAAGCGCAGTAAGCTCACCCGGCCTTGGCTACGTGTCCCCGATGACGACTGGGTTTATCTCTTCGACATCCTCACCGCCGCTGCTACACCTGGCTACGACGCAGCGTTCGATGAACGTATGCGTGCACGCAATCGCCTCCTTTTCGACCGAGCTCGCGAGCTCGGCGGTACCCGATACCCGATCGGTACCCTCGACTTCGACCAAAACGACTGGCGCCGCCAATATGGTCGGCTCTGGCGTCCCTTCGAACGGCTGAAGCACCGTTACGACCCCCGGGGCGTACTCACCCCCGGCCCGGGAATTTTCTAGCGGTCCCTCCAAGAAGCGCTCGCGAGCCCCCCGCCCATGACCGATTTCGCCCAATCTCTGTTCGCGGACCTCGTCGCTGAACCCTTCCGAACCAAAGTCGTGGAACGCATCCAGCTTCCCGACCGGCAGGCCCGCGAGCGCATCCTCGAGGAAGCTCACTACAGCCCCGTCTACCTCAAGTCGGCTGACATCTGCATCGATCTCATCACCGACAGCGGCACCGGGGCGATGAGTGACGCCCAATGGGGCGCGATGATGCGCGGCGACGAGGCTTACATGCACTCGCGCAACTTCGGATCGTTCGAGAGCGCGGTCCGAAAGGCCACCGGATTCTCGGAGGTCATCCCGACTCACCAGGGTCGGGCCGCAGAGAACATCGTCATGGAGATCTTGGTCGATCCGGGTGAGATCGTACTAAGCAACACCCATTTCGACACGACCCGAGCCCACGTGGAAAACCGGAAGGCGATCCCCGTGGACCTGATTTCGGATGCGCTTTGGAATTTCCCCGAGGCTGTGCGCTTCAAGGGGAATTTCGACCTCGAGAAGCTCGAAGCCGCGCTCGAGAGACACGGCGATCGGGTGAGTCTTATCGTCGCCACGGTGCTGAACAATTTCGCCTGTTCGTCACCGGTCTCGATGGCCAACCTCCGCGAGGTTCGTCGCCTGGCCGACAACTACAAGAAGACGCTGTTCTTCGACGCGTGTCGTTTCGCGGAGAACGCCTACTTCATCAAACGCTGGGAACCGGGGTTCGAGGATCGCAGCATCGCCGACATCGCTCGTGAGATGCTCGAGCTTGCCGACGGCTGCTGGATGAGCGCGAAGAAGGACGCCATCGTGAACATCGGCGGCTTCATCGCGACGAACGACAAGGCACTGGCGAGACGCTGTCAGGAGCGCTTGGTTCTGTACGAAGGCTTCTATACGTACGGCGGCCTCGCCGGTCGCGACCTGGAAGCCATTGCCGTCGGTCTCGAAGAAGCCGTCGACGAGGGCTATCTCGAACACCGAACCGGTCAAGTCGCCTACCTGGGTAAGCTGCTCGAGGACGCGGGGGCCGTGGTGAGCAAGCCGCTCGGTGGATCGGGCGTTTTCGTCAACGTCGAGTCCATGTATCCGCATCTCGGGCCGGAGCAGCTTCCAGGCGTCGCTCTGTGTGCTGATTTCTACTTAGAGGGGGGGATTCGCCTCGGAGCTGCACCGTTCCCAATGCAGACGATCGACGGAAAGTCGGGCGAAATCATCGAGCGGACATTTCAGTTCGCTCGTTTTGCGATTCCGCGGCGAGTGTACAGCAAGGCGCACCTCGACTACGTGGGAGCCATCGCTTCCCGTGTGGTCGAAAAGGCGCGTGGGAGTCGAGGCTATCGGGTGGTCGACCACCCGGAAGTACTCGGACACTTTTTTGCCAAGTTCCAGCCGGTCTAGTCACAAGTCTGAGGCCGGGCCTGAAACAGTCCCACCCACTGTTCCCGATAGCCATGAAACGAAATCTCGTCACGCGCCGTAACGGCAACCTGCTCTGCCTGCGGGAAACCGCCGAAGATCCAAGCGATTTCGAGTGGAATGAGTGCTTGACGCTCTTGAAGGAAAAGAGCTCCCCCGACCCGCGTAGCGTTCGCGTCCTCGTCGTGACCGACGGGGGCGGCCCCAGCCCCGAGCAGCGAAAGCGGCTCGCTCAAGCCCTGGAAGGCATGCAGGTGCGGATTGCCGTGTGCACCGAGAGCATCCGAACCCGCTTCGTCGTGTCCTCGGTTGCCTTGATCAGCAGCAAAATCAAGGCGTTCGGGCGTACATCCATCGACGAAGCCTACGACTACCTCGATCTCGACTCGGCTCAGCGCCGAGTCGCCGATCGCAACATCCGTGAGATGACGGGAGAAATCGGAGCGATACCGCTATGAGGTTTCGACTGTGGATGCTGCCCTGAGGCAGCCATCCACAACCGGGGGGGGAACAGCGCTCTATTGACAGGAGTCATTTCATGCCATCCGAAGCATCGCGCACCCCTAGCGTGGACACTCTCGCGTCGTTCGGACGCTCCCGGCTGACACCGCTCTGCCGGGCTCTCGACTTTCACTCCCGTGAAGAGGAAATCCTCGGACTGTTCGACCGTTTGGTGGAGCCTTGGGGCGCCCAGCCCGTGGATCGCCCCCTGGATTGGCATTCCCACGTCGTCGACGACGGCACCCCGTTCGAGTTCTCGGTCGCCTTCGGGGCGCAGCCCGAGCTTCGCATCATGGTGGAGCCGATCGCGAGCCGCCCGAGCCTCCGCCGCAACGCCGACGCGGCAGTCGAGCTCCTCCACTCCCTGAGTGAGGATTACGACGTCGCGCTCGAGCGCTTCAACTTGATCCGTGACCTCTTCGTGACGGATTTCCCGAGCGGAGCGTTTTCGATTTGGGTTGCCGCCTGTATTCGAGGCAACGCCGCGCCGGACTTCAAGCTCTACCTCTGCCCTGAGGCCCGAGGTCCGCGCATCGCTCCGGTCACCATCGAGGAAGCCATGGTTCGCCTCGGTTTCCCCTCAGCATGGGGCATCCTGGGCAGCACCCTGGGTCGCCGTGGCCCCGACCTCGACGAGTTCAAGTACTTCTCCCTCGACCTTCAGAAGAGCGACGAGTCACGCGTCAAGGTCTATGCGCGCCACCAGCGCTCGACCCCCGAAGATCTCGAAGTGGCCGCCAGCGCTTGCCCGGCGCACCGCCCTGGCGAAGTTCGACGCTTTCTGCAAACAGTCGCGCCGGATTGCCGCTACTACGACAACCGCGCCCCGTTCACCTGCTATGCCTTCGTCGAGAGCGAAGGAAGCACCCCCGCGGCGGTCACCACGCACTTCCCCATCAACGGTTATGTGCAGAACGACGCCGAGGCGAGTGAACGGATTCGAGCATCCCTCGACCGCCTTGCCCTGCCCACCGAAGCTTACGACCGATTGCTCACGGCTCTGACCGTGCGACCGCTCGACCGCGACGTGGGTCTCCAGAGCTACGCGTCCTTCCGACGTCACAAGGAGCAGCCACGGCTCACCGTGTATCTGCCGACCGAAGCTTACCTCCCCGGAACGGTTGCACCGAGCGGCGTCTCCGCTCCGCCCAGCGGCATCCTTCAGGTAGTGCCGCGATACGAGCCCTCTGACCATTTGGTCTACCATCCGTTCATTCGCCGCTTCGAGCGCGAGCCTTTCCACCGCGAGAACATGTGGACCCTGCTCGCCAATCTGCAGGTGTCCGAAGAGTACCGAGCGCGACGTTTGCGCATGGTCCTCAGCAAGACCGAGAACGAGGTCACACGCCGACACATCGCTCGCCTCTTCGCCGAGGAGCTCGGCGGCGGTACCTCCCGCGTCGCTCGTCACCGTGCCTACCAAGATCTGATGACGAAGGTCACGTCGTGGCGGCCGAAGAAGGTGTCGGGCTGGCACTTGGCTCCGGGTCGGGCCCTCGATAGTCGCCTCATCGACTTGGCCAGCGCCGATTGTCCTCTGGAGGCACTCGGCGCGCTCGTGGCCGAGGAAGTGTTTCGTCGCCAGATGAGCTGCTTTTTGCGAGAGCAGCTGATGAGCTACTCGGCTCTCGACCCCAGCCTCCACGGTTGGCTCACGCAGATCGACGACCACTTCGATCCGGCGGAGGCCTTGGCGGCGGCAGTCACCCCCACCAGTGTCAACGCTCTGTGGCGAGGCTCCGAGGGGCGCGCTCAGGCCGAGTGGAGCTTCCTCAACGACCTCTACGGAATCTGCTACTGCGGCTAAGGCTGGCCGATGGGCTCTCAGTCGCCAGGCGGTGAGCCCATCGGGGTATCGGAGCCGACTCGAGGGCGACGCCGAGGAAGCGGGAGGAGCTGCCCCTGACCGCGCTACCCCTTCGCCGCTGACGGCCACTCGCCCCAATCGCGCACGCCCGCGCATCTACGGGCCTCGGCCGCCGGCATGGCGCTCGCTGAGGCGCAGGAGTGCCGCACGCCACCGCCCCGGCCACCTGCAGGGCCCCCGGGCCGCGGCGCTCCGAGCGTCGACGCCCGGAGCACACAGCTCTTTACCAGGTCGTGGACCAGCACTGGCCGGCCTTCCGTGAGCGAGCCGAAGAAGCAGGGGGCCTGCCTGAGTTCGTCGCTACGCCGCCGCGCCAAGAAGGTGCTCGGCCTCGTCAGCGTGAGCGAGGCGCACACCGGTGGCATCACCATTTGCCAACGTTTCGACTCGGCTCTCCGGCCGGGCGTGCACTTTCATTCGCTCTTTCTGGACGGCGTCTACGTCGAGTGCGACGACGGCTCGCTCGAGTTCCACGAGCTTCCAGAGCCGTCGCCCGAGCAGGTGGCCGCCGGGAGTCCGCAGCCGTCATCGGTGGCGTCAACCTCCACGCCGGCGTGGC
>JBNKGC010000118.1:0-18405 GCA_050289625.1 Polyangiaceae bacterium
CCCCAACGTGACTCGGCGCGTTGCCGTCGTGGGCGGAGGGGTCGCCGGTACGGCAGCGGCTTGGGCGGCCTCTTGCGATGGAGCCGACGTCACCCTGTTTCACTCCGGGCTGGGCGCCACGGAGCTCTGCGGGGGGGCGGCTGACCTTTCGCTTTGGACCGATCCGGCGAGTGAGCAATCCGTGACGTCGGACGAAGGTCGTTTTCTCGACGCGCTCGGGTATTGGGAGCTTCGGCAAGGTGGCGCGCGCATCGTGACCGGGGCGGGGCTGATTCGGCCTACGTGCGCGCTCGATCCGGCGCTCCTCGATCTTCGGCCCGTTGCCGGAGGCCGCGTCGCCGTTTGCGACGTGGAGCGCGATGATTGGGATGGCCCCGGACTATGCCGCTCACTCGCGGCATCCGCTTGGGCGCAGGCGACGGATACGCGCTTCGAGGTCGTGGAGGCACACCTGCTTTCACGTGGGCACGAGCGCAGGTTCAGTCCCCACGACTTCGCGGCGCTTCACGACGAGCCAGCGCGAGCGGAGCGTTTCGTCCAGAAGATGAACGAGGTGACCTCGGGGTTCGATGCGGTGCTCGTCGGACCTTGGCTCGGACTCGAGGCGGACACCCCCGGAATGATTCGGCGAGGCCTGCCCATTGCCCTCGGAGAGCTCACGAGTCCACCGGGCGGTCCCGCGGGGGTTCGCTTCGCCCGGGCGCGTGATCGGCTGCACGGGCAAAGCGGCATCCGAGTGGTCGAACGCACCGTCGTGGGTGTCTTCGCCGAACGAACCCACGAGGAAGTGATCGTCGTCTGCGAGGCACTGGACGACGAGGCGGAACCAAGCACGGAGCTCTTCGACGCGATCGTGCTGTGCGTGGGCGGACTCGTGAGTGGCGGGGTTCGCCTCGCGCGGCGAGGCGGAGGGGGCGGACCATTCACCCTGTCACTGAGCGCGCCGGTTGACTTTTGTCTCGAAGGCCAGCTCCTCGACACCGTGTCCACGCTGCATGGCTTCGACCCGACGCACCACTGTCCGTCGTGGCTCGAACGAGTGGGCGTCGCTGCGCGCGACGGGAGAACCGACGTCCGGACCATTTTCGCGGCGGGCGATGTGGTGGCGGACCGTCCACGCACGATCCTTCACGCGGTCCGATCCGGGCTCGTGGCGGGGCGGAGCGCCACGGGTGGACGGACGCACGTCGAGAGCGCTCAGCTGCCCTGAGGAACCGAGGGCGTCCCCGAAGAAACCACGAAGCTTCAATCGCGTCCCGCGTCCCGTTTCTTGCTCCTCTCGAGCCTCTCCTCGAAGAGCAGACGTTCGGCGTCGCTTGGCGCGTTCCGGGCGGCTCGCTGCAAGTGCTTCTCCGCTTCTCCGAAGTTTCCAGCGCGCCGATGCAGCTCGCCTAGCGTGGCATCGAAGAGATAGTAGTCCAAGAGCCACGCGGGCCTGGGGTAGTCGCAAAGTAGGGCGAGCCCCGCTGGCGCTCCCTCGGCTTCCGCAACTGCGATGGCACGATTCAGTCGGTAGAGCGGCGAGGGGTGACCCCGTTCGAGGAGTTCGTAGAGCTCGGCGATTTCACCCCACCGCGTTTCTTCGAATGACGGCGCGAGGCAATGTTCGATCAGCACGGCAGCTTCGCCGTGATAACGCGAAAAGACATCTCCGTCGGCCGCACGTTGAAAGCAGACGATGCCCTGCTGGATTCGTGACCGGTCCCAGAGGGAGCGGTCCTGACGTTCCAGCGGGATCAGTCGCCCTTCGGAATCGATGCGGCCGCCCAGGCGCGCGGTATGCAGATGCATGAGTGACAGGAGCGCCCAGGTCGACGGGTGATCGCCTGCCGGGTGCGTGGCGAGAACGTGTCCGAGCCGGAGGGCCTCCAAACAGAGCTCGCCGCGCAATCCCTCACTTCCGGCGGCCAGGGTGTACCCTTCGTTGAACTGCAGATAGATCACCTGCTGCACCGATTCGAGCCGTGCGCTCAGGGCTTCGCCCGCGGGCTCCGGAACCGTCATCGTTTCCCCCCACGAGTCCCGCAAGCGCGCTCTGCCTCGCTCCAGAGTCTTCTGAACGTTCACCTCCGACATGAAGAGTCGGACCGCGATTTCATGCGTGGCGAACCCGCAGAGGAGCTTCAGGCACAGGACCAAACGGGCTCTTGGGGCCAACCGGTCGTCGGCGCAGGCGAACAGCAGCCGGAGCTCGTCGTCGGAGATCTCGCCGGGAAGCGCCGGTGGTGAAGAATCGGTGGCGCGCGCCTCTTCGACGAACTTCACCTCGGACGCCGTGCGGCTGACGACCCCTTGGTGGCGGAGCTGGTCCAGCAGGCGATTGTGGGCAACGCGGTTCAGCCACGCCTCGGGAGCATCCGGCACTCCCCGGCGTGCCCACACGCCAAGCGCCTGTTCCAGCGCCCCTTGGACGGCGTCTTCGATGGCCTCCAGACGCGCCGCACCGAAGCGGCGCGTGAGCACGGCCACGAGGCGACCGTACTCGTGCCGGAAAAAATGGTCGACCAGCGCGGCCGAATCGGAAGGGCGTTCGGAAGGGGACACGAATGGGCCCGCCCGAGCCGTGGGAGGTTCGAGCGGGCGCTCCATCAGAAGCCCATCATCTCGCGAATTTCAATGGTGGCTCCCGGCATGAAGGTGATCGGGCAGTCGCGAGCCACCTCGAGGGCCTGGTCGTACGACTCGGCCTGCACGATGGAAAACCCACCGATGATCTCTTTGGATTCAGTGAACGGCCCATCGGTGACTTTGCCGTCGGTGAGCCGTTTTCCGTCGGGCTTCAATCCGTCGCCCATGTCGAGAACGTGCTTTTTGAACTTCTCCTTCCAGCCTTGCCACTGGGCGAGCATCTGCTGCATCTCCTCGGGGGAGTGTTTCTGTTCGGGGATCGGGCCGCGATAGATGAAGAGGTACTTGGTCATTGGGTCGTTCCTTGGGTTGGGGGGAAGATTTCGCCCCGGGGTGCTGCTTCAGTCAAACCGCGATGCCCACTCCCGGCGCCCTCGACCGTTTCGTCGCGCCCCCCGGGGCAGGGGGCGGCGAAGGGCGTATCGAGGGGCAGCTCGCGGGCAGTCGTTGAAGCTGGTCCTGGCGAGCACCACCTGTGGTGCTCGTAGGAATGACGACTGGGCGCCCCGCATTCGGACAGTTCTCGGTCGCTTTTTTTCGAACCGGGCGCGGCAGCTTGCCCTGGACCTGACGCACGGGTGTCGTCGGAGCGGAGCCCCTGTTCGCTGGTTTGCGCTCCACCCTCGTTTAAGCCTTCCAATCAACCGGACCTCTCGGTCGGGGGTTAGCAGCGGGTACTCCGGCGAGGTCCAGGTGATCTGCGCGGCCCTGAAGACCTACGGGATGATCGTCGCCGACAACGGATCGGACTGGTACGTCTCCGGGGCGCCGGATCCCCGCTGGAGCGACGACAACCTTCGGGACCTCGGAAGCATCACCGGCGACGCCTTCGAGGTCGTCGACACGGGCGACGCCTTCGTGACTGACGCTCCGGGCTGCAACCTCTGAGTCAGGGTCCAGCCGTGGCAATCGCCGTGGTCGTTCGAGACGACAACGCAAACCGGCGCAGCTGACTCGAGGAGTCGCTGCGCCGGCTTGCACCTCACGGCCGTGCGGTTCAGTCGAGCGGGAACGCCGCGACGCCGAATTGTCCGAGGGCGCAGTAGGCCGTATCGTCGCGCACTTCCAGCGAATTGCACGACCACCCCGCCATGTCGTGGTCCTGAACCTTCGGCGTGGAATCACCGCGCGCGTCGATCACCGTAAGCGTGTTGGACCCGGCCATGAAGGCGCGGTCGTCGCGAGCGACGAGCTGGCCCCACCAGGAGTAACCGAGAGTGTCGAGCTCGACGTCCGGAAGCTTTCGAAGTGAGCCGTCATCCTCGAACGCCATGGTGTGGATGGTTCGGTGCGGAGGTGCATTTTCCCGCCACTCCTGGGTCAGAGAAAAGACTCGCTCGTCGCTCACAGCGACGCTGCTCGCCCACACGTCGCCGTCGATCAGGCTTTGACTCACCCGCTTCGCCACGTCGCCGTCGAGAGTGAGCGAGTTGAGACGCCGCTTGTAGGTGCGGCACACGTGGTCGGCCTCGTCGAAGTACCCGGAGTGATTGTTGTCGTAGCAATCACTCCATTCCTGGGCAGCGCGCTCCTCGAGCAGGTAGTCGATGGTGACTACGCGCCCGGTGTCCTGGTCGAAGTGAACGACGCTGCCGGGGATGTTGACCGCAGGCAGCAGCACGGGGTTCTCTGGATCGCTCACGTCGAGTCGGTCGAGGTAGTAGCGCACTCGGCCGGTCCCGTCGTTTACGGGTTCTTCGTGCTGGCTCACGACGATATCACCCGAGACGAGGGCGTTTTGCCCCGAGTAGTAGTCACCATAGTAACCGTAGCCCCACCAGCCCCAGGCGAGGTCGATGGTGCAACCTCCGATGGCGTAGCCCCATCCGCCTTGCGCCACCAAGCTCGGCACCTGGAAGCGAGACACGACCTCCGGTGCGACCGGGTCCGAGAGGTCGATGACGTCGTAAGAAAACTCAGCCTCGGAGCGCTCGCCCGTTTCTGGGTCGTAGTAGTAGTAGCCGGTGCTCCGCCCGACGAGCAGGGCGCTGTCGGTCTGCACAACGCCAGCGAAGGACTCTTGGTTCACTGCCGGCTCGACGCTGAAGCTTCCGACGAGCTTTGGATTCTCCCGGTCGTGGAGGTCCACGATGTGGAAGGTGAGGTCCGACTGCTGTTTGATGTCTTTGCCGGATTCGTCCCAGGTGTTCGCGTAGCGTGGCACGTAGGCGTAGCTGCCGTGCACGTAGACCTGACCACCCCAGGATTCGTTGTAAAATGCGTACGTCTGGCTCGCCTCGTCGATCGTGCAGCTGGAATCGTTCGTGCCGACCACTTCACTCAGATCGATCTCACCGAGAGGCTGAGCATCGCTCACGCGATCCAGCGTGGTGAAGTCCAAAACCGTCTGATCGGTCCACCAATCCGAACCAAACCGCAGCATCGTGCTGCCCATCGCGCGGATGCTGGTCACGTTGCGGGCAACGTCGAGGCGGTCGAGCTTCGTCGGAGCATCGCGGTCTGTGATGTCGAAGGTCTGCACCGCGTTGTCCGAGATGCCGAAGAGGGCGTTTTCGTGCAACAGGGCCCGCCGCGCGGAGCCCACCTGGGGAGCCACTCCCCGCAGCGTGAGGGAATCCGTCGTCATGTCGATGAGCTGGATGCCGCTCTCGTATTCGTAGCTGCACTCGTTGTTCGAGTAGCCGCCTGAAAACGGCACGAGGATCAGCCCCTCGTCGCTCAGGATGTTGAACGCCTTGTGGATGCGATCCTGATCCTCGGCGAAAGAAGCCCAGTCGCCGCCGAAGTTCACCCGATCGAGCATCGTCGGAGTGGAGAGATCGCTCACGTCGAACAGCGAGACGTGAAGCGACCCTCGAGCGACCGTGTTGTCGAAGCCGAGGGCGTAGATCCGGTCGCCTCGCGGCTCCATGTGATAGACCCACCCGGGGATCTCGAGCTCTCCGACCTGCTTGGGATTGGCGGGGTCGCTCAGATCGAAGGTGAAGAGCGGGTCGGTCTGCTCGAAGGTCACGGCATAGGCCCGATCGCCGTCGAAGCGGACGCTGCGGAGGCTCTCCGGTCGAGGAAGCACCATGTCGAGAGCGGCGAGCCGCGTGATGGAGTCGGCCGAGGTCACTTCGAAGGTCTCGAGCACGGGGGGATTCGTGGTCCCCCAACCACCCGGCTGGCTGACGACCCGCAGGATGCCGTTTTCCTCCTCCATCTGCCAACGGCTCTGGATTTGGCCGGCGATTGCGACGCTCTTGCCCTTCTGCAGGTCGCCCGCGGGGTCGGTGATGTCCACCACGTCGATCGTGCCACTCTGCTGGCCGTCCGAGCTCCAGCTCCAGCCCGAGACGTACATCCGTTCGGGGGTGACCGAGACGCTGCGACGACCCCACGACTCGTCGGCGGTTTCGTACCGCACTTGATCGACCTGCTGGAGGACCTCGGGATTGGAGACGTCGAACGAAGTCACCCGGGTGTTCGCTACGGAATCGCAGCCCCAGCACCAGGAGCTCTGATGAGTGACCAGGTAGAGCACGTCGCCCACTTTGCGCGAGTCCGAGATTTCACCGTTGACCTCGTGGTCGCCAATCAGGCGGACGCTACTCGGATCCGACACGTCGAGTGCCTGCATGCGGCTGGTCGTGACCCACTGGTAGCCGCCAGCCGCTTCGTCGAAGACGTAGCTCGACCAGCCGTTGAACATCACGTACGCGGTGTCACCCTCGAGGTACATCTCGAAGGGAACGGCCGAAGCGCGGTAAGTTCCGAGAAGTGAGAGGCTCGTGGGGTCGTGGATGTCGATGATGCTGAGACCCGAAAACTGTGACAGCGCGTAGAGCCGATCTCCCGCGACCTGGAGGATGTCCGCTTCGGCAATGGCGCGGTTGGCGTCCGTCGAAGCGTCGTCGGATTCTGCAGCATTGAGTGCGGTCCCCGATGCGGCCCCACCGGCACCGTCGGCGCCTGACGAGGACGCTCTGGGCACATGGGAGATGAAGCTCGTTGCCCCGTCACCGGGGGCAACGCCTTCGCCGACGTCCGCACCGCACCCCACCGCCAGAAGCGGAAAGGCGACCAGCGCGCGGCGGCGAAGCCGCATGGAACGGAGAAGCGGAGGAATGCTCGTCATGACACATTCCAAAAGCAAGGACCGTGCCCAGGCCGTCGATCTGTTCTATCCACAGGAAATGCCGGGCTATTCTGGTTCATTCTTCCAGCGAGCGAAGCCCAACTCTTGGCACAAAGTGGCGCAAGGCGTGCGCGGCCGGCCGCATCCCGCGAGAGGCCTGGGCGCTCCGGGAACAGGGGGGCGAATCGGCTCAACCGAGCACTTTTCCGAGAGCCGACAGGAGCTCCGCTTCGGTGAAGGGCTTCTGCAGCACCTCCACCCGGCGACCCTCCACCGGGACCTTCTCCGCGGCGTATCCGGTCATGAAGATCACAGGGAGGTCCGGTGCGTGCTGCCTCAGCATCCCCACCATTTTCGGACCACTGCCCTCGGGCATGACCACGTCGGTGACCACGACATCGAAAGGGGCTTCGTTCCAGCGTGCCATGGCCTCGAGCAAGTTGCCGGCTCCGCTCACGTCGTGACCTGCGTCGCGAAGGAGTTGTTCGAGAGGAGCGCGAACCAGATGGTTGTCGTCGACGATCAGCACACGCGCAGGCCTGGGTTTGGCAGTCAGGGGCGTGCTTCCGCTCGTTTCGGGCGATTCGTTCACGAGCGGAAACAACAGCTGGAAGCGAGTCCCTTTCCCGGGCTCGGAGGACAGCTCGATCATGCCCCCGCTTTGGGAAACAATCCCGAAGACCGTGGCGAGCCCGAGGCCTGTTCCTTGGCCCACGGCCTTTGTCGTGAAGAAGGGCTCGAAGGCACGAGACTTCACCTCGTCGGTCATGCCGACGCCGGTATCCCGGACTTCGATGGAAGCGTACTCGCCCTGGGAAGGGATCGAGCGGCGTTCGAGCCGGATCTCGAAAGTTCCGCCCTCGGGCATGGCATCTCTCGCGTTGCTAGCGAGGTTCATGAGTACTTGGTGAATTTGCGGCTCGTCGATCTGCGTGGGCAGCTGGCCCTCGGCGGGGGTGAATCGAACCTCGATGTGCTCCGCGACGAGGCGCTCCACGAGGGGCAGCGCGTCCTTGACGGTCTGGTTGACGTCGACGACTCGTGGTCGCAGCATTGCTCGTCGGCTGAAGGAAAGTAGACTGCGCGTCAGTCCGGCCGCCGTCTCGACAGCGCTTTCCAGAGAGTCGAGCGCCCGTGGGTCGGGGCCTTTTCGGAGTCGGGCGACGTTCGCTAGAATAACCGTCAGGAGGTTGTTGAAGTCGTGGGCAATTCCTCCAGCGAGCCGCCCCACGGCCTCCATCTTCTGCGTCTGCTGCAGCCGCTCCTCGAGCCTGCGACGCTCGGTCACGTCCATGACCACGCCTCGCACGCGCACCACGCGGCCGCTGTCGTCGAAATAGGTTCGTGCGTCCAGCACCACCCGGCGTACTTCGTCTCGGGGGAGCAGTAGTCGAAACTCCGTTGGACCGGCCTTGCCCCCTTCCAGCACGCCAGTCCAACCGCGGTCGAGGCGAGGGCGGTCGTCGGGGTGAACGCGGGCGCGCCAAGCCGCTTCCGAGGGGGTCACGTCGCGGGAGTAGCCGAGTATCCGATGGAGTTGTTCGCTCCACGTGATGCGACCGACGGACACGTCCCACTCGAAGCTCCCGACGTTGGCGACGCGTTGCGCCTCCGCGAGGGCTTCCATGGTGCGTTCGAGCTTCAGTTGAGAAGCCTGCACGTCGGTGACGTCTCGCAAAGTACCGTAGAGGCGCAGCGAGCCGTCCGTCGCATCTTCCACCACCCACCGCGAGGCGAGAAATCGGACCGCCCCGTCGCCCGAGCGGCGGATTCGAAAGACGTCTGAGCCCCCGTGGATTCGCCCCGCGATGATTTCGTCGAGGTCGGCCGTCATCCGGGACCGGTCGTCCTCGTGAATCAGTCCGAAAAAGGCTTCGACGTCCGGTGCGTCGGAGGCCGGATCCATTCCGAAGATGCGAAACAGTTGATCCGACCACTCGATTGGACCATCCGGGAGGTACCAGACGTAGCTACCGAGGTTCGCGAGCTTCTCGGCCTCCGCGAGGAGCGCGGCGCGGCGATTCGAAGGGGCGGGCAAAGGCGAAGGTCGATCGTTCACGAAGCGAGCGTGCGGAGCACGTGTCCTCCGCCGTAGCAGTCACGCTGCTGCGGAACAAATACCGTCGGAGCCGAAGATGGCGCACTCGGGCCCCGTGTCGTGCGGGCGACGACACGTCGGGTCGGCAGTTGGGAACGTGTTTGGTGGTGGCCCCCACCAAGGCCCGCACGGCGGAGGGCAATCAGTGCACCGATCATCCCCGTAGTGCGATCTCGATGTCAGAGTGCGCGTCGCCGCTGGCCTTCAGTCACGATGTGCACGTCCGAAAAAGGCTCGTCGGGGGCGCTGTCCACGGCCGTTTCCTCTGCATCGAAGGCTACCGAGAGACGCGGGCCGTTCGACCGGACCACACGGCCGCGTGTCTCGATGGCAACACCGCCAGGCAGCTCGAAATAGACGTCGAGCTCCGTACCGATGTCGAACTGTTCGTCCGAATCGACCGACAGTCCGCCGGCCGAAACGTCCCGGCCCAGGGCTCGGGTCCACTTTTGCTGTGAATCCAGCAGCACCGGGCCCGAGAACCGAACTCGCGGATGTCGCCGTTTGTCCCTAGGGACGAGAATCACCCCGCTCTTCCGGTGGTTTGCTTCAAGGGCCATGTTTTGTGCGGAAGCACTTTTCGTGCCGAAACAACATTGTTTGGTGAAATGTGAGGGGATACTCTTGAAAGGTTCGCGGTGCAGCAGGTCTCCAACGGCAGGTCTGGTATCGATTCCATGGTCAATCATTCCGTCTCGGGTCACTCTGTCGACTTCCGCCGCGGGGCGGCAGCGGTGATCGGGTGCGAGCGGTCGTCGCTATGAACAACGTGTCATCTCGGAGGGCTGAAGAGGCGTGACCTGGGACCAGCTTTACAGCCGCGTGAACCGGCACCGTCGCGAGATGGAGGAGCTCTCGGAGAAGAAGCAGGCCGAGCGTGAGGAAGCCGATCGCTGGTGCGCCGACGCTACCAGGACGATCATGGCGAAGCTTCACGACACGCTCGTCGAGCGAGCCGGCGGGTTCCGCGAAGAAACCGGACTCGAAGCGGTCGTGAGTGTGCTCGCGGGGCCCCGAGCGGGTTCGGAGCCCACGGGTGGCGCCCCCATTTCTTGGATGAGCGTCTCCGTCGGAGATCTCAGCGTGGGCGTGTACGCCGTTCGACCGCGCGGGGGCTTGCCGCGGATTTTCCTCGCCGTGCCGACCCTCGAGTCGTCACGAGCCAATCAAGTGGACGCGCAGCTTCGCGGCATGCGGCTCGTGAGCTCCCCGGTAGGTGACGTCGTTAAAGGCGAGGTTCCCATGCTCGTCTCGCTCGATCCCGATCGCCCGTCGCCGCTCAGCTTCGACCACATCGCGTACCGCGTGTTCAGCGTGCTCGTCGACTGTTGGCAGGGCACCGGTGAGCCCGGTCCGCCCTCGTCGAAGCCTTCGTCGAGCCCATGAAAGAAAGGCCTCCCCGAAGGGAGGCTTTTTTTTCGCGTCGCGGCCTCTCGCCCCCAAAGGCGCCCGTGACGCTTGGAGCCCATGCGCGCGCCGGGAATTAGTTCACTGCAGGACCGGCAGCGACGCGCCCGACGCCTTCTGCGTGAAGCTCTCGAGTTGGTTGAAGTTCAGGTAGCGGTAGAGCTCCGGCGCCATCGAATCGATGTTCGTGGCGAACTGCATGTACTCCTCGACCGAGGGCAGCTTGCCGAGGATCGAGGCGACCGCGGCGAGCTCGGCCGACGACAGGAACACGTTTGCTCCCTTGCCCAAGCGGTTGGGGAAGTTGCGTGTCGACGTGGATACCACCGTCGACTGCGGTGCTACTCGGGCTTGATTGCCCATGCAGAGAGAGCAGCCCGGCATTTCCGTGCGCGCTCCGGCGAGGGCGAACATGTTGTAGTAGCCCTCCTCCATGAGCTGCTGCTTGTCCATCTTCGTGGGTGGAGCGACCCAGAGCCGGGTGGGCACCGGCTCTCCGTGCTTGTTCAGAAGCGACGCGGCCGCGCGGAAATGACCGATGTTCGTCATGCACGAACCGATGAACACCTCGTCGATCTTCGTTCCGGCGATTTCGCTCAAGGGCTTCACGTCGTCCGGATCGTTCGGACAGGCGAGGAGCGGTTCGGTGATCTCGCTCATGTCGATTTCGATGACGGCTGCGTACTCCGCGTCTGAATCGGCCTCGAAAAGCTCAGGGGTTTTCAGCCACTTCTCCATGGCCTGAGCGCGACGCTCGAGAGTGCGGGGATCGCCGTAGCCTTCGGCGATCATCCAGCGGAGCATGACGATGTTCGACTGCAGGTATTCGATGATGGGGGCCTGGTCGAGCTTGATCGTGCAGCCGGCGGCGGAGCGCTCGGCCGTCGCGTCGCTGAGCTCGAACGCTTGCTCCACCTTGAGGTTCGGCAAGCCTTCGATCTCGAGAATGCGACCCGAGAAGACGTTCTTCTTGCCTTCTTTGGCCACCGTCAAAAGACCCTGCTGGATTGCGGCGTAGGGAATGGCGTTGACCAAATCACGAAGCGTGATGCCCGGCTGCATCTTGCCCTTGAAGCGTACGAGGACGCTCTCCGGCATGTCGAGCGGCATGACACCGAGGGCGCCCGCGAAGGCCACCAGGCCTGAGCCCGCCGGGAACGAAATCCCGAGTGGGAAGCGCGTGTGCGAATCGCCGCCTGTACCCACTTGGTCGGGTAGGAGCATGCGATTCAACCAAGAGTGAATGATGCCGTCACCGGGCCTGAGCGAGACGCCACCCCGGTTCGTGATGAAGTCCGGCAGAGTGTGCTGGGTCTCGATGTCCACCGGCTTGGGATAGGCTGCGGTGTGACAGAAGGACTGCATCACCAGGTCGGCCGAGAAGCCGAGGCAGGCGAGTTCCTTCCACTCGTCGCGCGTCATGGGTCCGGTCGTGTCCTGAGAACCCACCGTCGACATCGTCGGCTCACAGTACGTTCCGGGGCGAACACCGGGGACGCCGCACGCGCGGCCCACGATCTTCTGAGCCAAGGTGAAACCCTTGCCCGTGTCTTCGGGGTCCACGGGGCGGCGGAATGCCTCCGAGGGTCCGAGCCCGAGCGACTCACGGGCTCGGCGCGTCAAGCTGCGTCCGATGATCAGCGGGATGCGTCCGCCCGCGCGCACCTCGTCGACGAGAACGTCGGTCTTGAGCGAGAAGGTCGAGATCACCTCGCCTCTTTCGTTCTCGATCTTTCCCGCGTGCGGGTAGAGCACGATGACATCGCCCATGTTCATCTTCGATACGTCGCACTCGATGGGCAGAGCTCCCGAGTCCTCCATGGTGTTGAAGAAAATGGGCGCGATCTTTCCGCCCAGGCAGAAGCCGCCCGAGCGCTTGTTCGGGATGTGGGGGATGTCACTTCCGAAATGCCAGAGCACCGAGTTCGTGGCGCTCTTCCGGGAGGAACCAGTTCCCACGACGTCCCCGACGTAGGCCACCGGATGCCCCTTCGCCTTGACTTCGGCGATCTGGGAGAGGGCGTCGGGGATGCCTTCTCGCGGGTTCTTCAGCATGGCCTGGGCATGCAGCGGGATGTCGGGGCGTGACCACGCATCCTGAGCTGGCGACAGGTCGTCGGTGTTCGTTTCTCCGGGCACCTTGAATACGGTCAGCGTGATCTTCTCGGGCAGCTCGGGGCGACTCGTGAACCACTCGGCCTCCGCCCAGCTCTGAAGGACCCTCTTGGCGTGGGGATTGCCATTCTTGGCTTTTTCGTCGACGTCGTGAAACGCGTCGAACATGAGCAAGGTCTTCGAGAGCTTGTCTGCAGCGAGGGAGGCGAGATCGGCATCGTCGAGCAACCCGACGAGAGTCTCGATGTTGTAGCCGCCCAGCATGGTGCCGAGGATCTCTACGGCCTTCTTCTTGTCGACCAAGGGGCACGACACCTCGCCTTTCGCCACCCCGGATAGGAATGCCGCCTTCACGTATGCCGCTTCGTCGACGCCGCCGGGGACGCGCTCCGTGAGCAACTCCATGAGGAACGCCTCCTCACCCGGCGGCGGTGCCTTGAGAAGCTCGATCAAGGCGGCGACCTGTTTGGCGCTGAGGGGGAGAGGCACGATGCCTTGGGCCGCGCGCTCGTCGACGTGCTTTCGGTACTCTTCCAACATGGCTTTTCTCACGTGGGCTCGGGGGGACGCGGGACCCGGCGTCCCGATGTGGAGGCGATGCTCCGGGGGAGGGGTGTTGCGCGACCTTGCGATCGAATCGATCGCTCCCCGGGGCCCCTCCTTCGGAGCGACGCGGAGTTGCTTTCCAGCGACTCCGGGGCTGCGAGCGAGAGACGAGGTTCCGAGGGGGTCCGCTTGAGCCCTTTGTAGCGCAGATTTGGTCATGCAAGTAATGGCTTTTACGCATTGATGTCATGCTAGTCATGCATACATGGATCTGCTGCTCACTCGCTCCCTGCTGGCGGTCGCGGATTCCGGCTCCGTCAGCGAAGCCGCGCAGACCATCGGGCTCTCCCAACCAGCGCTCAGTCGCAGAATACAGCAACTCGAGGAGGAGCTTGGCGCCGAGCTCCTCGAGCGCAGCCGGCGCGGGGTGGTCCTCACGGCGATGGGGCGCCTCGTGGTGCGCGAGGGACGAGTGCTCGTCGAACGCTACGACCGCCTCAAAGCGACGGTGAGCGAGCATCTGCACCTCGAGGCGGGAAGCGTTCGCATCGGAGGTGGAGCGACGGCGGTTTCGCACTTGTTGCCGGGGGCGATCGCCGACTTTCGGCGAGGGCACCCCGGCGTTCGCTTTCAGCTCAAAGAGGCCGGAAGCCGGGAGATCGAGGCGGGGGTCGTCGACGAGAGTCTCGACCTCGGCTTGGTGACCTTGCCGGTGCATTCAGCCGACCTGCGGGTGCAACCTCTGTACCGGGATCGCATCGTTCTCGTTGCGGGAAAGGGTCATCCGCTGGCCAAGCGGAAGCGCATCGGTGTGCGTGCGCTCGATGGTCAGAGCTTGATTGGTTTCGAGGCAGGCAGTGCGATTCGGCAGCTCATCGACAACGCGCTCCGAGAAGCCGGGGTGGAGATGAACGTCGTGATGGAGCTCAGAAGCATCGCCGCAATCATGCAGATGGTGGAAACCATGGGCAGTCTGGCTTTCGTGAGCGAACTCGGTGCGCGTGGCGGGACCCCTCTCGCTGTCCACGGTCTTCGTCTCGAGCGGCAGCTTGCGGTGATCTCCAAGCGAGGACGTCCGACCTCTCCCGGTGCCAAGGCGTTCGCAGAGCATCTTCAGGAATCGTGGAGCTCGTCCGCGAGCTAACCTGACGCTCGTCCGAGGGTTCCCTTGCGACTCCGGCGCCCACCCGCCACGATCGTTTTCTCCTCGGCCCCGAGACCCAACCACGGAAGCTTCGAACATGACGACCGACTCCTTTTCCTGTCGCACGCAGCTCGCCGTCTCCGGTCGGAGCTACGACTACTTCAGTCTTCCGCGTTTCGCCGACGCGTTCGGCGTCGAGCTTTCCCGGTTGCCGTTTTCCCTGAAGATCCTGCTGGAGAACCTGATCCGCCACGAGGACGACCGGGTGGTCACTCGGCAGCACGTGGAGGCGTTGGCTTCGTGGGACCCGAAGGCGGAGCCGCACCAAGAAATCGCGTTTCACCCGGCGCGCGTCGTCCTGCAAGACTTCACGGGGGTGCCCGCGGTGGTCGATCTGGCGGCGATGCGCGACGCGATGGCGCGCATGGGTGGCAGTCCCTCCAAGATCAACCCGCTCTTTCCGTCGGATCTGGTCATCGACCACTCGGTCCAGGTCGATTTCTACGGCCACCCGAACTCCCTGACGTTGAACGCAAAGCGTGAGTACGAGCGGAACACCGAGCGCTATCAGCTGCTTCGCTGGGCCCAGGGCGCTTTTGCCAACTTCAAGGTAGTGCCGCCCGCCACCGGCATCGTCCACCAGGTGAACCTGGAGTACCTCGCGCGGGTCGTGTTCGAGCGGGATGGTGTCTTGTACCCCGACACGCTGGTGGGCACGGACAGCCACACGACGATGATCAACGGCATCGGCGTCCTCGGGTGGGGTGTCGGTGGTATCGAAGCCGAAGCGGCGATGCTCGGGCAACCCATCAACCTGCTCGTTCCGCAGGTCCTCGGTTTCCGTCTGGTCGGGGCGCTGCCGGAGGGCGCGACCGCGACCGACCTGGTGCTCACGATCACCCGAATCCTTCGCGACTGCGGAGTGGTCGGAAAGTTCGTCGAGTTCTTCGGCGACGGACTCTCCCAATTACCGCTCGCTCATCGCGCGACGATCGCGAACATGAGCCCCGAGTTCGGATCGACATGCGCCATCTTCCCGATCGACTCTGAGACCCTGCGCTACGCAAGGCTCACCGGGCGCCACGTGCATCAGGTGGAGGTCATCGAGGCCTACGCGCAGGCCCAACGCCTCTTTCGCACCGACGGGATGGCCGAACCGACGTACAGCGACGTCATCGAGCTGGATCTCGCCACCGTGGAGCCCACGATTTCCGGTCCGAAGCGCCCGCAAGACAAGACGCTGCTCCGGGAGGCCAAGGCGGCCTGGGAAAAAACGCTACCGACTCTGCTGTCGAAAGGCGGGACGGTGGAGAGCAATCCGGTCGAAACACGTCTCGACGGAGAGTCCTTCGAGCTCGACCACGGCAGTGTCGTGATTGCAGCGATCACCTCCTGCACGAACACCTCGAACCCGCATGTGATGCTGGGCGCGGGACTTTTGGCGCGAAATGCGGTGCGGCGCGGACTCCAGGTGAAGCCTTGGGTGAAGACGAGCCTCGCGCCGGGTTCCAAGGTGGTGACCGACTACTTGGCGCGATCCGGACTCCTCGAAGATCTGGATCAGCTGAAGTTTTACCTCGTGGGGTATGGCTGCACGACCTGCATCGGCAACAGCGGTCCGCTCGATCCCCCGATCAGTGAGGCGATTCGCCAGAACGATCTGGTGGCGGTGAGTGTCCTCAGCGGGAACCGCAACTTCGAAGGGCGCATCAACCCGGACGTGCGCGCGAACTATCTCGCGAGCCCGCCGCTCGTGGTCGCCTACGCGCTCGCTGGGCGAATGGACTTCGACTTCGAACGAGAGGCCCTGGGCCGAGATGCCCAGGGGGACGTCTATCTGCGAGACATCTGGCCCACTCCGAACCAGGTCTCGAAGCTAGTCGAAGAGACCGTGACCCCAGAGGCCTTCGCGACTCAGTACGCGAGTGTGTTCGAGGGCGATGAGGCTTGGCGGGCACTGTCGATTCCGGAAGGAAACAAATACGAGTGGCAGCCCGACAGCACCTACGTGCGCCACCCGCCCTTCTTCGAGGAGATGCCCCGAACGCCGCCCCCCGTATGCGACGTTTCCAGGGCGCGTGTGCTCGCCCTGCTCGGGGACATGGTCACGACCGACCACATCTCTCCGGCGGGTTCGATCCCGGCGGACTCCCCGGCAGGGAAGTACTTGATCGAGCACGGCGTGCAGCCGCGCGACTTCAATTCGTATGGCTCCCGGCGCGGCAACCACGAAGTGATGGTACGAGGCACCTTCGGCAACATTCGCCTGCGGAACCAACTCGCACCCGGCACAGAGGGGGGCTTCACTCGACACCTCCCCTCGGGCGAGACGATGACGATCTACGATGCGGCGATGCGGTACGCTGGCGAAGGCGTGCCCCTCGTCGTTCTGGCGGGCAAGGAGTACGGCTCCGGGTCGAGCCGGGACTGGGCAGCCAAGGGCACCTTGATGCTCGGCGTTCGCGTCGTCCTCGCTGAATCCTTCGAGCGGATTCACCGCTCGAATTTGATCGGGATGGGAGTTCTTCCTCTGCAGTTTCACAGCGGCGAATCCGCGAGGAGCCTGGGTCTGTCGGGCGAAGAGCTACTGTCCTTCCGCGATCTTGCCGACAGCGTCAGGCCAGGAGGCACGGTTCGAGCGAGCGCAACCCGTCCGGATGGCGGCGCGAAGGAGTTTCACGTGCGCGTCCGCATCGACACGAACGTGGAGCTCGATTACTACCGCCACGGCGGCATCCTCCAGTACGTCCTCCGGCAGCTTCTCGCGGAGAGCTAGATTCCGGCAGGGGCCCTCCCCCAAAAAATCGTCAGCGCTGCGTGAGGACGCCGGTGACGATTTGGTAACCGATGCTGAGCGCGAAGTCGGCACTCCCCGTGGGGTCCTTCGGGACGTTGCGGATCACTCCCAGGTGAACGTCCGACGGAGTCTCCTCGAGAGGAGGCACTTCGCGAGTTCCTTCCTCGCGCGGGGCGGTCGCGTCGGGGACTAGCCGGCCCTCGGGAGTCTGACGCGGGATGTGTCCCTCCAGGTCCCGCTCCCGCATGACCCGGTACTTCGGTTCCGCGACGTACCCGGGTTCCACCATGACGTCGGGGGTGATGCCTTGCGCCTGAATCGCTCGGCCCCGGGGCGTGTAGTAGAGCGCCGTCGTGAGCTTGAGCCCGGCACCCTCGGGAAGGTCGAGGATGGTCTGCACCGAACCCTTGCCGAAGCTCTGCGTTCCCACGATGTGGGCACGATGATTGTCTTTCAGTGCCCCTGACAGAAGTTCGGCGGCGCTCGCACTGAATTCGTTCAGAAGTACGACCATCGGACCGCGGGTGAGTGCACCCGCGCTGCGCGCGCGCGCTTCGCGAATCACCCGGCCCCTGTGACGCGTAGAAAAGATCACCCCACCGCTCAGGAACTCGTCGGCTACCGCGATCGCTTCGCTCACCAGCCCGCCCGGGTTGTTGCGAAGGTCCAGCACGACTCCGGCGATCCGACCACTCGCTTCTTTCCGGAGTTCGCCGATGGCCTTCAGGAGCTCTGTGTGAGTGCCTTGCTGAAAGCTTTTGATGCGGATGTAGGCGACGTCGCCATCCATCAAGGTGGTCGCCACGCTGGCCACCGAAATGACCTCGCGCACGAGCTCGAAGTGCAACAGGCCTTCGGCATCCTCCCGACGAACGCTTACCTTGACCTTCGTTCCGGGCTCGCCGCGCATGTGCTTGACGAGGGCATCGGGGCGTCGCCCGCGAATCGGCTTGTCGTCGATGGCGACGATGCGATCCCCCGGGCGGATGCCCGCGCGGTCCGCCGGGGAACCTTCGACGGGCGCAATGACGGTCACGTGCGAGTCGTCGAAATCCACCTCGACGCCGATTCCTCCGAAACGCCCCTCCGTATCCCCCTGGAACACGTTGAAGTCCTGCGCGGCGAGATAGGCCGAATGGGGATCGAGCGATCCGACCATGCCTTCCAGCGCGCCCTCGAGGAGGGCCGAGCGATCCACGGGTTCGAAGTACTGGTTCTCGACCGTGACGAGGACCCGCCCCATCTGATCGAGCAACCGATACGGATCCGGTCGCTGTTCGGGACCCGCCCACTGGCCCTCGCCGTCGTCCCCGGCGGGGTGAGCCGCACGGGGAGGCGCTACGGGTAGTCCGTGACTCGTGCTGGGCCAAACGAATGTGAGCAGGCAGCTCATTGCCAGAGGGGCCGACTTTCGCACGAGATCGTGTATGCGCTCGGAGCGAACTCGGGGCAACCGGGGGGCTTCGCGAGACTGCGGAAGCGCTGCCTCAGGTTACCGGCCAGCACGCGGGCCGGGCTACAGCGACCAGGTGGCTGACGGTCGCTTCAGCCACTCACTTAACTAGTTTCCGGCGCGAAATGGCGCTTCG
>JBNKGC010000119.1:0-18233 GCA_050289625.1 Polyangiaceae bacterium
GGAGACCCGGCGGACTGTGGGGTGAGGAGCGGCGATTCACTCGCCGCGACGAGGGGGGCGGGTCCGCCCCCCTAAAAACCCGAGGCCGTGTAGAGCGGCCACTCGGTGAGCAGTGGTACGGGAGCCTTCGGACCGCTCTGGCGGACGGCTCGGGCGCATTCCTCGACCGAAAGGCGCCTCGGACCGAAAATGGTCGCATCGGCGGCGTCTGCGTCCATCAATGCGCTGGGCATGTCGACGCCGTAGTCGTCAGGGTGCCCCGGCATGTCGAGGAGGATGTGCCCCAGTTCGTGGGCCAGCGTGAAGGAACGAGCTCCCGCGCGCACCCCGGCGCGATCGATGATGACCGCGTTCTGCGTGCTCGTTCCCGGTCCGAAAATGAACGACTCCCCAATGCGTCCCGTCCCAGCGAAGGCCGGAATCACCACCAGCTCGACGGTGCCGGGATCGTCGTCTTCGTACGCACGCACGAGGGTCCGCTCCTCCACAGTGCCCGACGCAGCATCGAAATCCGTGAAATGCTGGAGCCCATCAGCCAAGTCGACCGCCCCGAGGCACACGGGCAGAGTGGGATCGTTCGACGCCGGAGCACTGTCGGGCGTGGTGACGTTCGCGGGGGCCCCGTTTGCGCGACGGATCACCACGTCAGCCGTTCGCACCGCGGAGCGCGCAATCGGCGCATTGGGGCGCACACGCACCTGATAACCCGCTTGACCGACGCGAGCCGCGAGACGAGTCGCCGCCGCGACGGGGAGCTCCCCGGGGCGCGTGTCGACCTCGAAGACCCGCCCTTCCACTTCGATGCGCATGGTCCCGCCGCTGGCGGGCATGCCCGTGTCGCAGCCGACCGCCACGAGATGGGTCGGAGGTGGATCGACCACCTGGATTTCGAGCTGCTCCACCGGACCGAAGGAGATACCGCACTGACCCCAAAGCGCCGACGCGGTGCGGAGCTCGCTCCGGAGGAGCTCGATCGCCTGCTCTTCGTCGACTCCCACGGCGGGAGCGCCGCCGGGAGTCGCCCGCACTACGTGAGCGCGCACCGTGGCTCGATAGCGTCCGCTGGGGATCCCCGCCGCGCCGCGAGGACCACCGACCCGGATCGATGCTGCCGGCTCTCCCCCTGCCTCTGCGCGGATCCTTCCTCCCACCTCGGCCAAGATCGAACGTGCCGCCGCCGCGGGGTGGCCGCGGTCTACGGCGTCCGTGCTGGCGCGGACGGCTTGGGAGATGCGGCAGTGCAGTTCGGGCTCCGTTCCCGGTGGGCAAGCCCTCGCGCTCATTGCAATGGGACCGACGCTGTCCAGCTGGCGCCCCGTGGCGTCGAACGACACCACCTGGAGGGAGCGCGGAAGAGACTGCGCAGGACCGATGGCCAAGAAGCGGATGGCATCGGCTTCCTGTTGCCCGCTCAGTTCCGTCGGGAGAGTGCGCGCGAGCGACACATGCGACCGGGTCATGTCGATGGGGCGCTCGGCAGCGTCCAAGGTCCGGATTTCAACAACGTCAACCGCGGCCAGACCGCCGCGCGTTCGGAGCGCCCCCGTCCCCACCCGAAGTCCCTGCAGGCCCACACGCGAACCCGGCACGACGGCGCCGCCAGGAACAGGACGCCCGTCCGGTGTCACGAAGCGAAAAGGCCCCGCGCTCGGCGCTCGAACTCCCGCGTCGAGCTCATCGCGGGGCAGCCACGTGAGGGACTCGAGCGCGTGGCTCGAGACACGGGCAAGCTCCCGGTCAGCCACTCCGTCATCGTCGTCGTCGTCCGCATCGACGAACAAGACGTGGCGGGAACCGACGCCCTCCACAGCCGGGCGCGCCGCGCGAGCTCCCCCCTCGATGGCGGCCTCTCGAGGGTCGGGAGGAATCTCGGCGGAAGCCACCGTCGCTCCCAGCAAAACGCCAGAAACCGCCACAAGCCCGCCTAGAGCGCCGATCAGTTTGCCTTCCGGACGCCTGCAAAAACCGCCCCCACCTCTTCTCGAGGGGGCGCTTTTCGCCTGCTCGGCTTGGGCGCGCTGCACGAATCGCCGCTCCAGTTGCTTGTTTGGTCGCGACAAACGGTAAACCGTTGTCGCTCTAGAGGCGGTGCAGGCTGCCTCTGGATGCGACCGTCCCTTCCAGACGAGCAGGCAGACGTCAGGTGAGCCCAGCGGGCGATCGAGCGCGAACTGCGCTGTCGTCCAGGCGCCACCCTCCGTCTCGAGGACGCGCGCCTCCAGTTCTTCGACGCGGATGGTCTGGCCGGGCCGGAGGGGCGCGGGTGAAACTCCGCTCACGAGCTGAGCTCGATCACGTTCGTTCGCTTGCAGCGGCGACACTTCAGCTCGACACCGCCGGGGACGAGACGGGCGATGAGACTCCCGCAGGCGCAGCGCACGTCGGCGCAGCCGTCGTCGGGGTGGGGGGAGACCGTATGGGCAGGAAGGCCTGCACTGTCACCTGACCGGGGAGCCTTCGCCATTTGCTTCTGTTACTGAAAAGCATTTTCAATAACAAGAGGCGCAAGATGCGATAAGTCCACAAAACTTGGGTTATGCTGTGGCCCTTGACTTGATACTGAAAGTCATTTTCATTGAACAGGTCCGGGTGGGACTCCACCCGAGCGACCAGAGGCCCTCGAGCCCCGCGTCCCGCACTCGAAGGCGCGCCCGACGCGCCCCGATCCCCTTCCCATTCGACACACGAGCTCTGGGCTCTCTCGCTCGAGGATTTCATGAATCACCGTTCTTTGCGCCGCGTCCTTTTGACCTCTCTTCTCGCCGCGACTCCTGCTGGCCTCATCGGCTGCGGTGCCGACGACGAAAACTCGACCGATGGGGCCGCGGCTACCGTCTCGGAAGAGACCGCGTCGAAGGCCATCGCGAATTATTCGGCCATCGTGCATCAGAGCTACGTCGACTCTCTCGAGGCAGCAGAAGCGCTCGACGAGGCATCGCGGGCGTTGGTCGACGATCCTTCTCAGGACACCCTCGACGCTGCACGCGCGGCGTGGCTCGCATCGCGCGAGCCCTACCTGCAGACCGAGGTGTTCCGCTTCTACGACGGACCGATCGACAACTCGATCGACGGACCGGAAGGCCTCATCAACGCCTGGCCCCTCGACGAGGCCTACATCGACTACGTCGAGGGCGATGACGCGAGCGGGATCGTGGGCGACACCGAGGTCGAGATCACCGCCGAGGCGCTCGCCGAACTCAACGAACAGGGGGGCGAGAAGAACATTGCTACCGGCTACCACGCCGTGGAGTTTTTGCTTTGGGGTCAGGACTTCTCCGATGACGGCCCCGGCGATCGGCCCTTCGAAGACTACGTTGATGCGCCCAACGCCGACCGGCGCGCGACGTACCTGACGACGGCATCGGGCCTGATCGTGGAGAAGCTCGAGTCGCTCGCTTTTGCGTGGGCGCCGGGAGAAGACAACTACCGCGCGGAGCTTTCCGAGGTGTCGGTCGAGGAGGGGCTGCGGCGCATTCTCACGGGAATGATCGCACTCAGCGGCTTCGAGACCGGAGGTGAACGCCTCCAGACAGCTCTCGACTCGGGGGACCAAGAAGACGAGCACTCGTGCTTCAGCGACAACACCCACCGCGACATGGTGCAGGACGTTCGCGGGGTGCAGAACGTGTACCTGGGCCGCTACGAAGCGGTCGACGGCTCCGTGATTGAAGGAGTGGGCATCAAGGAAGTCGTCCTGGAGGTCGAGCCCGAGCTGGCCGAGGAACTCGAGCAGCAGATTGCGACGAGCCTCGAGCTCGCCGAAGCGCTCCAGCCGCCGTTCGATCAGGAAATCGCTTCAGACAACACCGCGGGTCGCGACCGGGTCGCGGCACTCGTGAGCTCCTTGAGAGCACAAGAAAACCTGCTCGAGGACGTGTTCCAAGCCTTGGGCCTCAGCGTACCCGTGGTCGAGTGACTATCCAAAGCCTCAGTAGAACGATTGGGCTCCTTCTCGCGTCGGGGGTGGTCGTTGCGTGCGGCGCCCCCGCCGCTTCCGTCTCCGCCGACCTGGAAGATGGAGAGTGGCTGCCCGGCGGTGACACGACCAACACGTTGCTGTTCGGGACGAACGCCTTTTCGCGACCCGCCGACAACATCACCGAGGAGCACGAGACGCAGTTCTATTCGGGCAACGCCTTCTTCAACGATCCGTGGGTGCAGGCCCCGTCGAGTACAATGAGTCGGGACGGACTCGGGCCGCTCTTCAACGCGCGTAGCTGCGCCGCCTGCCACTTCAAGGATGGTCGAGGTCGCCCGCCCCTCGAGGAAGGGGAGGAGTTCATCGGAGTCCTGTTTCGCCTGCGAGTCGGCTTTTCCGATGAGGGTGAGCCCTTGCCCCACGAGAAATACGGCGGGCAGATCCAGCCGTTTTCGATCCCGGACGTGGCCCCGGAGGGCACGCCTCGCGTGACCTACGAGGAGATGTCGGGAAAGTACCCGGACGGTGCGACGTACAGTTTGTCCGCGCCGGCCTACACCATCGAAAGCCTCGCGTACGGCCCCCTCGACGACGGGGCTGAGCTCTCGCCGCGTGCCGCTCAGGCGATGATCGGGCTCGGCTTGCTCGAAGCAATTCCGGCGGATCGCCTGGAGGAGCTGGCCGACCCGGAAGACGCCGACGCTGACGGCGTGTCGGGCAGGATCCGGCGCGTGCGCGACGCGAGCTCGGGTGAGGTGACCGTGGGGCGCTTCGGCTGGAAGGCGGAGCAGCCCTCGGTTCGCCAGCAAGCCGCTGGTGCCTTCCTTGGAGATATCGGCATCACGAGCGCGCTGTTTCCCGAAGGCGAGTGCACGGAGTTCGAAGAGGACTGCCAGGCAGCGCCTCGTGGTGGCGAACCGGAGCTCGAGGCGAAGATACTCGATCGCGTGAGTCTCTACTCTCGGCTGCTCGCCGTGCCGACCCGGCTGAACTACGACGACGAGACGGTGCTCTGGGGCAAGGCGCTCTTCGACGAGGTGGGCTGCAGCTCCTGCCATGTGGCGCGGCACCGCACGGCCCACGACGCGGCGCTCGAGGAAGTCCGCGATCAGGTGATTTGGCCCTACACGGACTTGTTGCTCCACGACATGGGGGTCGAACTGGCGGACGGGAGCGGAGAGCTTCGGATCGATCGGGAGTGGCGCACCCCGCCGCTCTGGGGGCTCTCGCACTACGAGTCGGTTGGTGGGCACGAACGCCTGCTTCACGACGGTCGGGCGCGGGGCGTCGAGGAAGCCATCTTGTGGCACGGCGGGGAAGCCGAAGGGGCCCGCGATCGCTTTCGCGAGCTCGACGCGGAGGAGCGTGCGGCGCTCATCGAGTTCGTGAGGTCGCTGTGAGGAGTGCAGTTCTCGGCATGGCCGCGGCGCTCGGTCTGACCGGACTCGGTGCTCTCTGGACGGTCGGTTGCGGAGCGGAAATGCCTCCGGAGCCAGACATGCGTGCGGATCTCCTTCGATCGTGGGGGGAGCACGTCATCCTGCCCACGTTCGCGAGCTTCGAGGAAAAGACGGCGCAGCTTCGGGACGCTTCTGCTGCGCTATGCGAGTCCCCGAGCGACGAAACGCTCGAAGGAGCCCAGACCCGATGGTGGGAGGCGCGCGCCCCGTGGAAGCGATCGCAGATCTTTGCTTTCGGACCGTACGAGGAGGAACCCCTGCGCCTCGGTCCGAAGATCGATTTTTGGCCGCCTCGTCCTCTGAGGGTTCGCGACTTGCTTCAAGGAACCGGGGCGCTAGCGGAGGCGGATGTGGCGGCTATGGGTGCGGCGGAGCGGGGGATGCCTGCCGTCGAGCAGCTCTTGTACGACGAAGCAGAGCCCCCGGGGGAAGTCTTCGTCGGGCGGCGGTGCGAGTACCTGCTGGCCGCGACCGAGGATCTCCACACTTCTGCCGCGGCGCTTCGAGAGGCGTGGGATCCCGAGGGCGGTAACTACCTCGCCGAGTTGACGAAGCCGGGGCATGGCAAGATGTTCGAGAGCATCGGCGAATCGCTGAGTGAGGTCGTCAATCGGATGGTCTTCACCCTCGAAAATGCCCGCCTCGACAAGCTGGGACGTCCACTCGGAGATCAGGCGGGTGGTGTGCCGCAGCCGGACCTCGCCGAGTCCCATTTCAGCGGGCGATCCACCGAGGACCTGAGAGATCACTTGCGAGGCATCCTCGCTCTCTACGACGGCGGCGATGATCCGGAGGAGCTCGGTCTCGTGGACTACGCTGCGGCGCGTGGCTACGACGTCGACGCCGAGATGCACTCGCTCGTGAAGTCTGCGGACGAGGCGCTTCGAAGCATCGAACCGTCGCTCACCCTGGCAGTGATCGAGGATCCCGACCAGGTGCGCGCGGCGCAGACTGCGCTCGAGGAGCTCCAACGCTTCATCCAGGTGGATGTCATCAACGCCCTCGGCCTCACCGTGAACTTCAACGACAACGACGGAGACTGAGGCGTGACGCGCTCTGGCGAGACCCTCTGGACTCCGGTGGATTCTGCGGGGCTCGGGGTGTTCCGCGTTCTTTTCGGGTTGCTGCTCTTCGGCGCGGTGGTGCGCTTCGTCGCCTACGGTTGGGTCAGCGCGCTCTATCTCGCACCGAGCTACCACTTCACCTACGCGGGTTTCGAATGGGTTCGCACCGGACCCGCGTGGTTTCTCTACGGGCTCTTCTGTCTGATGGGGATCGCGGCGCTGGGGATTGCGTCGGGGCTGCTTACCCGAGTGAGCGCGGCGGTCTTCTGTCTGGCGTTCACCTACGTCGAGTTGATCGACAAGACTACGTATCTCAATCACTACTACTTCGTCAGTCTCGTCACGTTTCTGCTGATCTTCGTACCGACCAGCGGTGCGTTCAGTCTCGACGCGTGGCGTGGACGCGCCCCCCGGCAGACGCCGCTTTTGGCCTATGCTCTGCTTCGGTTTCAGCTTGGAGTCGTGTACTTCTTCGCTGGTTTTGCCAAGTTGAACGGGGACTGGCTCCTTCGCGGTGAACCGCTGCGCACTTGGTTGGCCTCGCACGCCGACGTGCCCGTCGTGGGCCCTTGGTTGGCAGCCCCGAGTGCCGCGCTCGTGTTGTCGTGGGCGGGGGCGCTGTTCGATCTTTCGGTCCCGCTGCTCTTCGGTCTGCGACGCACCCGCCTCTTGGCGTACCTGGCCGCGGTCGCGTTCCACGTCATCACCTGGCTGCTCTTTCCGATAGGAATTTTCCCTTGGGTGATGCTCGCAAGCGCGACGCTCTTCTTCTCACCGAGCTGGCCGAGACGTTTCGTGCGCTTCCTAGAAGGAGTGCGCTTCGGAGGAGGAGAGCGCTTCCGAAGAGGGATGAGTCCCGCGCCGACTGCGCTCACCGCCCACACCCGCGTTCGACAAGCGGCTCTCGGTGCCGCTGTCATTTATGCGGTCGTCCAACTCGCGGTCCCGCTGCGATTCCTCCTGCACGACGGCTGGGTCAACTGGACCGATTGCGGCTTCCGCTTCGCCTGGCGCGTGATGCTGATCGAAAAGAGCGGGTTCGCCGAGTTCAACGTAGTCGCCGGAGGGCGCAGCGAGCGCATTTCCCCGAGGGGCGAGCTGACTCAGCTTCAATACCGCATGATGTCCACGCAGCCGGACATGATTGCTCAGTACGCCCGCCACCTCGCCGACGGCCGGGAGCGAGAAACCGGGGCGCGACCGAGGGTGTTCGCCCAGGCATGGGCGAGCCTCAACGGGCGACCGTCGACCCGACTCGTGGACCCGCGTGTGGACGTGTCGGTTGGTCCGCCGCCGGACGACTGGATCCTTCCTCTCGACGCTCCCACGCGGCGCTGAGCATTCTCGCTAGAAGCTCACGTTCGTAGAGGCGGGCGAACTCGAGGTCGAATCAGGAGCTCGCGAGCTGCGAAAGCACGGACTCATAGTCGGTTGCCGTGCGGACTGCGCCGCCTTCATGGATGAGCCCGTAGCGCTCCATCTTCGCGAGCAGTCTGGGGCTGACCCGAATCAAGTAGAGCGTGGCCTTCTGGCGATCGAGATGCCCCGCGAGCGCTTCGAGATTCGCCATGGCGGTCGCATCCATCAGAGCGACGTCGGCCATATCGATGACTACCGTGTGGACATTTCGGTCGATTGCCGTAACGATCTTCAGGGCCTTGTACGCCGCGCCAAAGAATAACGGGCCGTCCAAGTCGTAGAGTACAACGCCTTTCTCCTGCGGATGGTGAGCTTCCGCCTTGTTCGTCACCAAGGTGACCTGAGTGAGTTCGGTGACGCGGCGAATGAACAAGACCGATGCCAGGGCAAGCCCTGCTGCTACCGCTACCTGCATGTCGAAGAGGACGGTCAAGGCGAAGCAGCAAAGCAATACGGCTGCATCAGTACGGGGAGCCCGTCGCAGAATGTGAATAGCATGTCGAGCCTCACTCATGTTCCAAGCCACGACCAAGAGCACCGCGGCCATGGCGGCCATCGGCACGAGTGAGAGCCAGGGCGCCAGAAGCAGCATGGCTGCAAGAACGAACAGACTGTGCACGACGGTGGAAACGGGCGTGCTCCCGCCGGAGCGGATGTTGGTGGCGGTCCTCGCGATGGCGGCGGTTACTGGAATGCCTCCGAAAAGGGCTACTGCCACGTTCCCCAACCCTTGGCCGATCAACTCACCGTCCGGATCGTGCTGTTGGCCGCTCATGCCATCCGCCACGACTGCACACAGGAGCGATTCGAGTGCGCCCAAGAGAGCAATCGAGAAGGCAGGGCCAAGGAGGGAACGAAGGAGCTCGTAGCTGAAGCCGATCGGCTGACCGTCGGAACCGGGAACCTGCCACGGCAGAGAAAAGTGCGGTGCGGCGGGCGGGATCCCTCGACCTTCCGCGCTTCCGACATCAAAGGCAAAGCGGGAGGCGATCGTATCCACCGTCGGAAGGTCGGCGGCTGAATTGAGTATCAACGCGGTGATGGTGCTGACGAGCAACGCTACGAGGTAGGCGGGGATGCGCCCGGGCACCTTCTTCCAGAGAACGAGAACACCGAGGGTCAAAATGCCAATGAAGAACTCGGCGGCCCGGAACGAGGGGAGAGCACGCACGAGCTCGTGCACTTGCTCGACGAAGTGAACGGCACCAGGCTCGGGCCGGAGGCCCAAGAAATCCTTCATCTGGAGGACAGCGATCACCGTTCCGATGCCGGCTGTGAACCCAACGACCACTGGGTACGGAACGACTTGGATGAGCCGACCGACGCGAAGTAGGCCCAGGAGGATCAGAATGAGGCCGGCCAGCGCCCCCGCCAGGAACAGCCCTCCCAACCCGAACCGTTGCACGACGGGTAGAAGAACCACGACGAAGGCAGCGGTCGGCCCCGAGATGTTTACCCTCGAGCCCCCAAACAATCCAACGACGGCCCCTCCGACGATCGCAGTGTAGAGCCCGTGCTGCGGTGGAACGCCGCAAGCGATTGCGAGGCCCATCGAGAGAGGGAGGGCGACGATTCCGACCGTGACTCCGGCGACGACGTTGCGTGACAGCGTGCCAAGGAGGGTTCCATCGGCAAGGGCGTGGCGCATGGCGCTGGCAAACAAGGGCGGCTTCCTTTCGTGACGACCGCGCCTGCTCACAGTTCAACCGACGAGCGGGTGATGACCGGCGCCGTATCGCCCGCGCCTTCATACTCCCGCGGGTCAGGTATGACCAGGAGTGCGGAGAGCGGTCGCAACGTCCGCCCGGCTTCGAGCCTATCCGCCGCTCAGTACGGCGTCCCGTCTTTGTGCGAGAAGACCCACTTGCCGTCCACCATGCGCACGGAGACGTCATCGTCGGGGTAGCTTGCCGAGTCGTTCGGCGTGCGGTCGCCCACTTCGAGGAACAGCACGTCCTCGTCCGATTCATTGACCAGGTGATGCGCGTTGCCCGTGCCGTGCCGAAAGCCGGCGCACATTCCTGGCTCGAGTCGTGTCGCGCCATCATCAGTGAAAAGGGTTGGAGTGCCCTCGAGGATGTAGACGAACTCGTCCTGCTTCTCGTGCGCATGGCGCAGCGCCGATGAGGCGCCCGGGGGGAGGCGAGTAAGATTGACTCCAAAGTTCGTCAGGCCGAATGCGTCGCCCAGCGCCCGCTTCTCGCGACCCTCGACCGCCACGGCGAGCTGGGGGGGATATGCCGTCGCTCGCCCGCGCAAGGGAACGTCGAGTCCGCGCACCGCAATCGTTTTTCGTGAGCTCATGGTGCGGAGGTTGGCGTAGCCGGGTGAGGTTGCGCAATGGCCGGGCGGCCTTTTCCTGGTTGCTGGCTGCTGGCTGCAGTGACGACGCAGCTGCCGTGGGTTCGTTCGGCGTTGCGCGACGATCATCGTCCAGCGACTTCTACCTGCGTCTGATACGCCTTCACGACATCAGCCAGGTGGGGGAAGTAGCCCTCTTTGCCGACCAGTCCGGTGATGCGCGAGACGTCCAGTTCGGCCCGCACATGCGCGCTCACCTCGGCAAAAGAGAGACGCACTTCATGGGCCCTCAAGTCCTCGAAGGCGCTTCGCAACGCTACCGCAGCAGAAAAATCGACATCGTCGACGGCACTCATGTCGATGCATATCCAGCGCACTCGCGGCGGGCCAGCCCGGCGGAGTTTCGATAGTTCCTGCGACAGGAGTCCGGCATTCGCATAGTACATGCTGTGGGCGAACCGATAGATCAGAAGCCCCGGCTCCGCCTCGACTGGTGCGGTCACCGGCTTTTCCCTCAGCTCGCCTCCCTCGATGGTCAAAACGAGGTTTCGGGGCTTGTAGCCGTGCCGGGTGTGGATCGCGAGCGACAGCAGGATCGCCAGGATGATGCCCTGTTGGACTCCGATGAAAATCACGGTCAGGGCCGTGATCACAGCAACCCAAAACTCCGCCGGGCGCTCGGTAAGGATTGCCCGCATCCCTTTCAAGTCCACCAGCTCCAAGCCGATCAGGAAGACGACGGACGAGAGAACCGCGCTCGGCATGTAGGAGAGCGGACGGGTCAGGAAGAGCAACACCAGGACGACGAGGACGAATGCGGTGATCTGGGCGAACTGGCTGCGACCGCCAGCACTGTCGGCGATCTGAGTCTTGGTCGGACTGCCGTTCACCACGAACGTCCCTGATAATCCGGCTCCCAGGTTGGCCACCCCCAACCCCACGAGGTCCATGTCTTCGCTGAAGCTCTCCCCATAGCGGGCAGCGTAAGCCCGAGAGGTCGCCGCGCTTTGCGCCAGGATGACTACGACCATGGAGAAGGCGACGGGCAGCAGCCGTTGGACGAGACCCCAATTCAGCGTTCCGTCCGGGAATCCGAGTTGCGGCAGACCTCCGGGTACCGGGCCGAGAACCGAGATCCCCCTCGCTTTCAAATCGGCGAAATAGCTGACCGCGATCGCGAAGGTCACGGCGATGAGCGCGGCAGGAACTTTCTCGTTGATGCGTTTGAGCCCCTGGATGATCGAAAGGACGACGAGCGACACGGCCAACGTGGGAAGGTTCGTGTGCGACAGCTGCTGGATGAGGGTGACGAGCTGATGAGCCGGTTCGGCACCCGCACGCGGGATGCCCAACATTCCGGAAAGCTGTCCCAAAGCCACCTGGATGCCGACTCCGGTCAGAAAACCGACGAGGACCGTGCGGGACAGGAAGTCGGCCAGGAATCCGAGCCGGACGAGGCGAGCAAGAAAGAGCAAGGCCGCGGCCATGAGGGCCATGTAGCCGGCCAGCGCAACGTATTGCGGCGACGTGGACGTCGCCATTCCGGCGAGCCCGGCGGCGAGGATGGCCGCCGTGGCCGAATCCGCGCCAATGACCAAGTGCCGGGACGAGCCGAAGAGGGCAAACAGGGCCATCGGGATCACGAGCGTATAGAGGCCTGTGATCACAGGCATTCCGGCGATCTGGCTGTAACCCATCACCTCGGGGATGGCCACGGCAGCCAGGGTGCTCCCGGCCACGGCATCCGCGGGGAGCTTCGCCCAATCGATGGGGAGGAGCCCCTGCAGGATGGGCAGACGAAAGCCAACCTTTTTGGCGGTACTCGTCGTCATGGATCGATGAAACTACCAAGCCGCAACCCGGGGTGGCAATCGGTAGGCGTCGTCCTTCCGCGGAAGCGTGCTCCATGCGTTGGGGCGAGAGTCCTCATTGTGGGTCAACCATCCGGCCGGTTGCCGGGGGGGTGGATAACAAATGACCCATGCGGCTACCAATGAGCGAACATACGATCCGCAGGTGAACATGTGGGCACTCTTGACCTGGTGGGCGTTGGAGTAGCAGAGAAGATGCCACCCTTACTTGCCTTGGACTGCGAGGTCGCCGCCGCCGTTCGGGCATCGGTTACCCAGAGTTTTTCTCGAGGAGGCATCATGCTCATTAATGTTTCGCACGAAGGTGGCATCGAAGAAGCTTCGGAAATTCTTTTCGATACCAAGTTTGGTTACATGTTCTCTGGTCTGCATTCCCGCTCGGAATGCTTCCTGAGAGAATCCAACCGGACGCTGTCTGGTCTCCATGCCCTGGGCGCAGCCATGGCCGATCCTGGGCGGGTCGGGGACGAACACGAAGAGTTCAAATCTCCAAGCATTCCGGCCGCGTTCACCTACTTCGGGCAGTTCATCGACCACGATGTCACGGCTCGAACGGATCGTGAAACCAGCGCCAGTCGTATCGTCTCCGAGGGGGACGAGGCGATCGTCCCCCTCTCCGCCGACCAGGTAGTGGCTTCACTGACGAACGGTCGTCGTCCGCAACTGGACCTGGACAGCGTCTACGGTGACGGTCCGGGCCTCATCCCAACGGTAGGGACCGAGGCATCTTCCCTCTACGGCCCGGGGTTCAATCTGCAGGTCAACGAGGGTCCTCACGGGTACCTCGACTTGCCCCGCGACCCCGAGTTCGGCACGGCGCGCGCGCGCATCGCTGATGCTCGCAATGACGAAAACGTCATGATCAGCCAATTGCAGGCGGCGTTTCTCAAGCTGCACAACCGCGTGCTCGCAGGGGTAAAAGGCGAATCCGAGGCGGAGCGCTACGCCAAAGCGCGCCAGCTGGTGCGCTGGGCGTACCAAGTCGTCGTCGTCTACGACTACCTGCATCGGGTTTGCGACCCAGGGGTTTGGGCCGACGTGCTGTACAACGGCCCGCGGTTCTACAAGCCCGGGGCGATTGGCGGAGAGGTGTTCATGCCACTGGAATTTTCAGTGGCGGGTTTCCGCTTCGGGCATTCCATGATCCGCCCCTTCTACTCCCTCAACGACTCCAGCGGAGAGATCCCGGTGGTGGAGTTGCTGGAGGCCTCATCCGAGCGCAACCAGGACAATGGGCAGCTCAGGCCGGAGCGCGTGGTGGACTGGAGCTTCTTCTTGGCCGACACGGGCAAGACGCAGTTTTCCCGCTTGATGGATCCCAAAGTTGCTCAGGGACTGTTCGAGCTGCCCTTTGGCAACTGCGACCCGGTCCTTGCCCATCTCGCGCGACGCAACTTGATGCGCGCCTACGTGCTGAAGATCCCCACGGGTCAGGCCTGTGCAGCGGCGATGGGGATCCGGCCGTTGACTGCCGCCCAACTGACCGGCGGTGAGCCGGCGGAACTGAAGCAAGCGCTGACGGAGGGTCGGTTTACCGACCGCACCCCGCTTTGGTACTACGTTCTCAAGGAGGCGGCGGTCCAAAAAGGCGGTGTGACCCTGGGAGCTGTGGGAAGCCGGATCGTCGCGGAGACCCTGATCGGCTTGGTGAAAGCGGACAAGAACAGCTTCTTCAACAACAGCTGGCATCCCTCCATCGAGACTCACCAGGACAAGCCCGCGATCCGACTCGGACCTGGCGACGGCGGACTGGTGTCTGATCTGGCGGGGCTACTGCGTTTCGCGCAAGTGCGCCCGTTCTGTTGAGAGCTCACCGTTCGAAAGCAGCGCAGGAGCATCGCTGAAGCGAGACGCGCCGGTGGAGCAGAACAGTTGCTGCACCGGCGCATCCGCGCTGGCGAGCCGCAATCGCTGGCGCACCCAGGATCGCTCTACCATTCCACCCGCAAGCCGGGTTGCAACACCGCGTAGCCACCCCCGGATTGCTTCGGATACAGTCCGATCACGACTTCGGGACCAGAGACCGCCTGGAGAAGGGGCAGCACGTCGATCATCATAGATGCTGCGAACGGGGATTCGACGGAAGGCCCAGACGGTCCTCTTAGCCCGCCTCCCGAAAGCAACAAGTCGATTGGGAAACTGGCTGGGGCTCAGGGCTCGCAGGAACCATTCGTCAGCCTCGGTCAGGAGTCGCTCACCGTGGACTGGCTCGGGTGCCGGTTTGCGCAGAAGTCGAGCTGCACTGGCTGGATGACTACGCGTCATACTGGAATCGAGGCTTTCGCACCGGGTGTCTCCGGCGAGGCGGGCTCCCGCCCGGGCATTCGGCCTGGCAAGGTTTCGGGATCGCCATGAAGCCAAGGAAAGTACTGCTCGTTCTCGGATTTCTCTCGAGTCCTGCCCTTCTGGTCGGTGCGTGCTCGTCGAGCACGACGGTACCGGGCGGGACGGGTGGGTCGGGCGCCACGACGACGGGCGGGTCCGACGCCGGGGGCGCGAGCGGTGGTGCGGACACCGGTGGTTCCAACGCGGGTGGCTCGGACACGGGCGGGGCCGAGTCGGGAGGGAGTGCGAGCGGTGGTGCGGCGATGGGTGGACCGGGGGGCGCTGGAACCGGGGGCACCGCTCCTGAGTGCCTCGAGCTCGGCGCAACTGGCTGTGAGGGCGGTGCGAGCTGTTGCGAGGGCGAGTGTGTGGCGGACACCTGCGCCTACGCCACCTGTGGGGACTCAGGCACGTCGTCAGCGACAGGCACGTCGTGCGACGGCCCAGCGCGCTGCTGCGCCAACCTCTGCGTGCACGGAGAGTGCGGTTGCGGCAGCACCGGCAATACCTGTGACAGCCACGCAGACTGCTGTTTGGGTCTGTACTGCGCGTCGGGAAACTGTGCGCCAGCCAAGGCAGGGGGGAGCAGCTGTGCGAACGATCGGGAATGCGAGTCGGGAACGAGCTGTCAGGGTGGCACATGCAAAGATTGTGCAGGCTTCTTCGACTCCTGTTCGGCAAGCATGCCCTGCTGCGGTGCCACCTCGAGTTGCAATGGTGGCAAGTGCGTTCTTGCAACCGCCCTGGGTTGTGTGGGTCTGGGCGGTGGTGATCTGGGCGACGCCTGTACTGACGCGAGCGACTGCTGCAAAGAAAGCTGCTTCAACGGTCAGTGTGCCGACGCTTGCGTGAAGACGGGACAGTCTTGCACCGTCGACAGCAACTGTTGCTCGCGCCTCTGCCTCGATGGCGCTTGCGCGTACGCCGGTTGCGCCGATGTCGGCGAAAGCTGCGTGGCGAACGCCAACTGCTGCTCGAACGACTGCGACGCGGGGAAGTGCGTCACGCCGTGACGAGCCCCGGTTGGCACTCGCTCGTTTTCAGTCGCCCGTGTATTCGGGATCACCCGGCGAGCGATAGCGGTCGAGCGGACTCCTGAGGCCATCGCTCCCGTAGTAGCGACCGTTCCCCTCGAGGTCGTCGAACAACAGTTTGAGCGGCGCCCGCGCCCCTTGGTCCGGAGTCTTCATGCCGAGGTCAGATGGCTTCTTGCCCTGCGAGGCCGCATAGCTGCGCGTCAGATCGGTCTCGATGAAGCCGGGCGTGACGGCGTTGATCTTCAGCTCCGGGTGCCGCCGCGCGAGCTGCAGTGTGTAGGTGTTGGCACACGCTTTCGAAAGGCCGTAGGCCTCGCCTTGGCCGAGTCCACGCTCGCGGAAGGCTGCTTTGTTGCCGTCGAGCGCAACGCATGCCTTCATCAGCGCCCTGAGCTCGGACCAGTCGCTGCCCTCGTTCAAAAAGAACCGCTGGCGCGGTTCGCTGCATTGGGCGACGAAACTCGGTCCGGCCGCCGAGGTGACGTTCACGATGCGTCCTCCGTTCGGATCGAGGAGGGGCAGGAACGCCTCGCACACGCGATGCATGCCGAAAGCATTGACGCCGAGCACGTCGGCCAAGCCATGGTCTCCGAGTCCGATCCCGGCGTTGTTGACCAGACCAAACAAGTGGCCTGTCGGGCCGAGCTGGTCGCGCACCGTCGCTGTGGCCTGCGCCACGGACTCGTCGCTCGTCACGTCGAGCTGAACGAACTGGATTCGGCCCTCGAACGACGGGTCCTCTGCTTCGAGCTTTCGAGCGGCCGCTTCACCTCGTTTCGCATCGCGCGCGCCGAGGTACACGAACGTATCGGCGTGGTCGGTCAAGATCCCCTTGGCAATCGCGAATCCGATGCCTTTGTTCGCTCCGGTGACGAGAACCTGTCGCATGAATGCCTCCCTGAATGCGTTCATTTCACGAGGAAGCGTGACTGCCGCGTCTGGTCGCGCAAAGCTTCCCCGTGCACTTCCGCTCGCAAAGGTCAGGGTGCAACGCGTGGGGCGCCTTGGCAATCGGCGTCACTGTCGGGCCTAGCTCAGCCCGCAAACACCAGGGCGACACGGTCGAGCGACCAGAACGCCGCGGTGCATCCCATCGCATAGCCCAGTGATCCGATAGTGGCTGGCCGGAGATAGAGAGCGCTCGATGAAATCGTTCTCCTGGATCAGGTGTGCAGTCCCTTGGGGCCGTGGACCAACCTAGGAGCTTCCGGCTCGCGGTCTGGAGGCTGGGCAACCGGCGCTCGGAGCAATTTTTCGACCTGGTCCGCGAACCAAACCTTCCCTGCACACGACGATGAGATCCTTGATCCGGCAAAGTTCCCTCGGGCTCTTGTTTATCGCTTTTGGATCGGCTCTCGGCTGCAGCGGTGGAGGGGACGACGGCCAGGTCTCCGGTAGCGGAGTCGGAGCCGGCGGTGGCGGGGCCTCCGGGGGAACCGGGGGAACACCAGGTGTCGGCGGCAGTCCGGGCGTGGGCGGCCAAGTCACCGGAACGGGCGGAACTCTGCCGGCCACCGGGGGGGCAGCGACCGGCGGGGCAGGTACCGGGGGGGGTGACCCCGGGACCGGAGGAACAGGCGGTATCGTTTCGGGGAGCGGAGGCACGGATGGTTCGGGAGGCACCGTTTCCTTCGTCTGCGCCGACCAGATCCCGCAGAAGCAGCATTTGATCGAGTCTCTCTACACGGCCGATCCGTCGGCCCACGTTTGGGGCGACGGAAAGCTCTACGTCTATCCCTCGCACGACATTAATGCGGGCGTTCCCTCGAACAACGACGGCGATCAGTTCGCGATGCGCGACTATCACGTCTTTTCCTTCGAGGAGCCGAACTGCGACTTTGTCGACCACGGCGTTGCACTCAGTGTCGACGACGTGCCGTGGGCGTCGAAGCAGATGTGGGCCCCGGACGCCGCCTACAAGGATGGGACCTACTATCTCTACTTCCCCGCGCGGGACAGTCAGAACATTTTCCGCATTGGTGTCGCGACCAGCTCCTCGCCAACGGGACCTTTCAACGCGGAAGCGAACTACATCGCTGGCAGCTTCAGCATCGACCCGGCGGTTTTCGTCGATGACGACGGCAAGGCCTACCTGTACTTCGGCGGCCTCATGGGCGGGCAGCTCGAGAAGTGGCAAACCGGGAGCTACAACGGGGGCGGCTCCGCTCCCGGGTCGAACTCCCCGGCACTCAAGCCCCGGGTCGCGCAGCTGTCAGCCGACATGAAGACGATTTCCGGGGGCGTGCAGGAAGCAACGATCAACGACCCGTCTGGGAATCCGCTCTTGGCGGGCGATGAACAGCGCCGTTTCTTCGAGGCTCCTTGGGTCCACAAGTACAACGGGACCTACTACTTTTCCTACTCGACGGGCACGACGCACTACATCGCATACGCGACGGGCTCGAGTCCCACAGGGCCGTTCACCTACCAGGGCCGCATTCTTCAGCCCGTTCAAGGTTGGACGACTCACCACTCCATCGTGGAGTTCGCCGGCAAGTGGTACCTATTCTATCACGAAAATACGCTGTCCGGTCAGGACCACCTGCGAGCCGTCAAGGTAGTCGAGCTGGTTCACATGGGTGACGGTAGCATCCAGACGATCACCCCTTGAGTTCCTCGATAGCGTCGGTGGCTCGTTGTGCCCGAAGAGAAACCTCGGGGACCCACCACGTTGTCCTCCGCCGGTGGCTTCGGCACGCGATGTGAATCGTGAGCACCGCCGGTACCTTAACGGACCAGGACGCCCGCCGATCTTGAGCATTGGCTTCGTTTTCCCTGCGCTCCGGTGCTCAAGTACCCACGTACATTCCGCTCCGGTGCTCGCGAAAGCCTCGCCA
>JBNKGC010000120.1:0-18086 GCA_050289625.1 Polyangiaceae bacterium
CAATTTTTCTGGGGTCTTTGACAAAGACCCGCCTCGCCGCTGCGCAGCGAGGCGCCCCAAAACCGCTTCGCGGGAAGAGCACGGCGAGTTTTTCGCCGGGAACTAGCCTACCGCTGCGCGGCAATATCGCACCCCAAGATCGCTCTGCGGAGCGTTGCTGGCGAGATTGACGCCTTCCCACGGCTGGTCAGTGGGGGCCTACACGACGGAGAGCCAATCAACGCACGTGGTTCCCGCTTCCGGGGGAGCCGCTACTTTGCGCGCGGGCGGTGCGAGATGCGGATGGCGGGTTCCCCATCCAGGCGTCCCATGCTGAGCCTGAGCTCTCGGTCCTTCCATCTCCAAGAGTAGATTGCCACGGCATGTCCCTTGCGGAGGCAACCGACCAAATCGGACTCGCACTTGGCTGGCATCACGTAGCGGAGTCGCCGCGCGCGCCCGTAGCGGGCCTCGTAGTGTCGCTTCAGCTTGGCGAAGCGCTCCTTCCACAGAGCCGAGAGTCGCTTCGACGGCTCGTGAATCAAGTCGACTCGGCACAGCTTGTCCCCGCAGTAACGCAGGTCCACCTCGACTTCGATCGAGAGTTCCTTGGCGGGGCCACTGCAGTGGAAGCCGGTCGAGGTCTTTTCGAACTCGTACTCCTCCATTTCGCAGGCTCGGCGCGCCTGATTCACCTTGCTTCCTAGCCGGAAGCCGGCCGCGTACTGGGGCGACGCCTTGACCGGGACCCCATCGGGGTGCTGTTTGCCGAAAGTGTGCTTCGGCGCTTGCACCTGTCGCGCGGAACGGCCGAGAGCCTCGAGCAGGAACGGCGAACGGTGCGCGAGCTCGTCATCGAGGCTGAGCGCGCGCTTCGCCAGACCTTTCGCCTGCCTGCGCGACGCCTGCCAGGAGCCTCCCTCGAGGACGTAGCGTACGACCGACTCGTTCCAGTAGTGCGCCGCCAGAACCGCGAGAAAGTCTGCGTCGTCCTTGTTGCCGGCGTAGGCCAATTTGGCCTTCTCACGAAAGTCTCCCGAATCGCGCTCTTCAATCTTGGCGATGGCGCTGCGAAGGGTGGACTCTTCGGCGATGCGGGCGACCAAGGCGGCTGCCGCGTAGTCACTGGGGCCCGTTTTCTCGAGGCGTTTGCTCTCGCGCATGAGCCGCTTCGTGCCGAGGACGCGTGTGCGAAATTTCTTGGCGATGAGCTCCAGCGACACGGCGTGCGCCAAGCCCTGCGCTCCCTTTTCTGGGTCGGCGCCGCGCACGACGATGCCGACCAGGTTGTCGTGATCGTCGATCACCGGGCCGCCGGAGTTACCGGGGTTGACCGAAATACCGAGCTGGAGATCTCCGGTTTCGAGTGTGCCAGCCACGACGCCGCGATTGGACTGGGGGTGCTTGTTGCGCGCGTCGAGCGGGTAACCGACGGCAAACACGGTCTGGCGCACGGAAAGCTCGGGCGGGTTCTCCGGCAGCGGCAGAACGTCGTCGTGATCACCCGGGATGAGCAAGAACGCGATGTCGTGTTTCTTGCTCGAGTACAGGACGCGAGCCGGGTACGCCTTGTCCGTTTCCGGCTCCTTGACGACGAGGAGGCGAGCACCTTCGACCACGTGGGCGGCTGTGACGATGATCCCGTCACGAGTCAACTTGACCCCCGAGCCGTGCCCCGAGTTGGCGAAGGCGAGGCGCACTTTGCGACGCTGCTCGGTGCGGACTTCGGTCATCTCCACGCCGCCGACCGCCAGGATCTTTACCGTGGCGCGGTCCACTTTGGAGTACTTCACCGCAGCGTGAGACGACGAAGCGGTCAGGAAAACGGTGAAAAGAGTGACGAAGGCAAGAACGGCGCGGAACATGGCGGTGTGATCTCCAGGCGGGTGTGGAGAGTAGGTCCTAGAGTAGGGCGCTGACGACTTCGCCATCAAGCCCCGGGTCAATCAACGCGACGGAACACCGCTTTTCCGGTCGGTTGGCACCCCGGCAAGCAGGGCATCGAGCCGGGCCTCCGTAATTTCGTCCGGGGACAGCCAGGTCACCGGCTCGTCGCGCAACCAGGTGCGCTGCCTGCGGGCGAAGACCCGGGTCGCTCGATAGACGGTTTGTTCCAGCGTCTCGGTATCGAGCGGGGCCTCGCCTTCCAGTGCCTCGCGAATCTGGCGGTAACCCACGGCGCCCATGGGGCGGCTCTCGCCGAATCCTCGCGCGAGAAGGGTCCGGACCTCGTCGATCCAGCCAGAACGAAACATCCCTTGGCAGCGCTCGAGAATGCGCGCGTCGAGGGTTGCGGGCGGGTGGGCGAGGCCCAGCAGAGTGGCCCGATGGAGCGGCTCGCGGAAGCCATGCTCCTCTTGCAGTGCGCTCAGCGGGCGACCACTCAGCTGATGGACTTCGAGAGCGCGGCTGACGCGGACGAAGTCGTTGGGGTGAAGCCGCGTGGCGCTCACGGGATCCACTTCGGACAGCATCCGATGAAGCGCGTCGCGTCCATTCAGCTCGGCGATGCGGGTGTGCTCGCGCCTGATGTCGGGGTCGCCGGGGGGAGCATCGGCGAGGCCGAAGAGGAGCGCGCGAACCCAGAGGAACGTTCCCCCGCAGACGATGGGGCGCCTTCCTCGGGCGCGGATCTCGGTCAAGGTTTCCGTCGCCAACTCCGCCCACCGGGCAGCCTCCAGGGCTTCGGTGGGCTCGACGATGTCGATCAGGTGATGTGGGGCTCGCGCCAGCTGCTCGGTCGTTGGCTTCCCGGAGCCGACGTCGAAGTGTCGGTACACCTGAACGCTGTCTGCGCTGACCACTTCGCCGTCACAACGCTCCGCCAGGCGCACGGCCAGCTCGGTCTTGCCCGAAGCCGTGGCACCGACCACGACGAGCAGGGGCAGTTCGTCTGCGCTCACGCCGCTCTTGTAGAAGACCGCCGCGGGGCGACCAAGGGCTCTGTCGTTTTCCGAGCGGTGGCTTCAGTCGGCGATCGCAACGCGCGCTCGGCGTTCCGAGCGGACGGAGGCGCCCTGTGACGTGAACGGCAGCTCGAAAAAGCGAGAGAACACCCAGGCCGCAGCACACATGAGCGGCGTGAACCCCACGAGGAGGGCGACGTAGGTTGCGTTCGCGCTGAGAGGCGTACGAGGGATGAGCCACTCGGCTGCCTTCAAGAAGGGGTGTTGAAGGAGATAGAGGCTGTAGGAAAACCCACCCAGGGCGACCATCCAACGGTTCGCCAAGAGCTCCCGGATCCGCTCGAACGGGCTTCCCTGCCGGGACGCCTGAACACACGCGTTGACGAACGAAAAAGCGAACAGGCTGCTTGCGAGATCGATCGCCGGGTAGGGGAGGAAACTGAGCCACGGCCTGTGGACGAGGAGCACCAACCCCAACCCGAGGAGCGACAAGAGGCCCCACGGAGCGCGGTCGCGCCACCACGAGTTTTCGAAGCGCGGCGACAGCGCGATGGTCGCTCCCGTCATGCCGAGAGCGAAGCTGCCGAGGAACCAAGGACACGCCCAGTACCACTCGCCGCCCCAGGCGAAGAGGTTCGGAAGGGAGCCGACGACCCAAGCCAGGACGATGACCACCCCGAGTCCGAAGCGGCGAGCGAGTGGCAGCAAGAGCAACGAGAAGACGAAGTAGATGTGCCACTCCGTCGGAATGCTCCACATAGGCCCGTTGATTCGAAACGCCCAGTCTTCGCTGAAGTTGTGAACCAGGAGCAGGTGGGAAACGACCACGTCCGAATCGAGTGCGCGCTCGACGGGGGACTGAGTGATCGTGTCCTTGGCCCACACCGCGACCAGCGAGAGCGCGAGTGCAGCGTAGTAGGGAGGAAGGATGCGGCGGGCGCGCCGGAAAGCGAACTGACCGAGTGTTCCCTTGAGAGGCATGCCTTCGCGCTTCGCCACCGGAATCATCAAGCTGAACCCGGACAGCACGATGAAGAACACGACAGGTACGTGCCCGAGAGAAAACAGCCCGCGAATCGCGTCCAGCGCCGGAGCCATTGGCGTGTCGGTGTGGCGCGGCATCCCTTCGTCGAGGACCATGCCCTCGTGAAAGATCAGGACGTAGAACGCGCAGATGCCGCGAAGCCCGTCCAGGAAATGCAGGCGCTGGTTCACGCATCCTGATTTTGCGAGCGTCGCCTTCGAACACGCAAGAGCCGAATCGAACTTCGGCCGCGTGGTCCGTGTCGCCATGGTTTCGCTCGAGTCGACCGTTCCTGCGCGGGGCGGCGCGATGGCGCACGGCGCGCTCATAACAATCAACTACTGAGCTTGGATTGGTTTCGCATGACTTGCGCGTAACGCAAAAGGGCGAGTGCGCGAACTGGCATGGCGGTGACGGCTGACTGGGAAGAGAACCCGAGCGACCATCGTTCAGGCACGAATTCGGGGCCCGAGCAGCTGTTCTTGCGGAAAATCGTGCTCGCAGACGATTTTGTCATCGGATTTGCAAGGTCCCTTGGCATGGTCGGGGGCCGTGACTTCGGACCGATTCCTCAGTCGTCGTCACCTCCTCCGAGGTGCGGCGGCTTCTTCACTGATTCCGCTTCTTTCGGCCAATCTGCTGTCGTGCTCGACGAACTCCGGCGGGGGCAACAACAAAGGGGGAACGTTGGATCTGGATCCGAGCGCGCCGCTGCCTCCTCACTTTCCGTACGGCGTGGCTTCGGGTGATCCCCTGACCGATCGAGTGGTCATTTGGACGCGCGTCCTCCCCGACGAGGAGGGCGAGGTGGAGCTCTCGTGGCAGGTTGCCCTCGACGCTCGTTTCGAAGACCTGGTCGTCCAGGGCGGCGGCACGACGACGGCGGCGGTCGACTACACCGCGAAGGTGGACGTCGAGGGTCTCGAGCCTGGCACGACCTACTACTACCGTTTTCTCCACGCGGGCGAGTCGTCCCCGGTGGGACGGACGCTCACGCTGCCGGCGGGATCGCCGGGGCGCGTGACCTTGGCAGTGGTTTCCTGCGCGAGCTTCCCTTCCGGGTTGTTCCACGTGTACCGCGAGGTCGGTGCGCTCGACATCGATGCCGTGCTGCACCTCGGCGATTACATTTACGAGTACGGGATGGGAGAATTCGGCACGGAAACCGCCGTCGCCCTCGATCGAGTCCCCGATCCCGAGGTGGAGGTGACCACGCTCGACGGATACCGCCGTCGGTACGCGCAATACCGAAGGGATCGTGACCTTTCGAACTGTCATGCGGCACACCCGTTCATTTGCGTGTGGGACGATCACGAGGTGGCGAACGATGCCTATCGCGACGGTGCCCAAAACCACAGCGCGACGGAGGAAGGTGACTTCGAGGTGCGCAAACGCGCTGCCCTGCGGGCGTACTTCGAGTGGATGCCAATTCGCCCTCCGCAAAATGAAGAGGAGATCTACCGGCTCTTCTCGTTCGGCGACTTGGTCGATCTCGTCATGCTCGATACGCGCCACGTGGGGCGGGACCGACAGATCTCGTACGGCGATTTCATGACGACTGATGGAATCGACGTCGAGGCGGCGCGCGAGGCCATCGCGGAAGGGGAACGCACGATGCTGGGTGCCGACCAGAAGGAATGGCTTCGACAGCGACTCGAGGGAGCCACAGCGCGGTGGCAGGTCCTCGGGCAGCAGGTGCTGTTTGGCCGTTACGAGTTGCCCGCGGAGTTCGTTTCGCTGCTCGACCCGGAAAACCTGGGCGACGACGCGATCGACCAAGGCACTCGAGTGGTTCTCAGCGCCGCCATCGCTTCGGACAAGGCTCCCCAAGACCGCACGGCAGAGGAGCAAGCTCTGCTGGACGAGACCTTGCCCTACAACCTGGATGCTTGGGACGGATACCCCGCCGAGAGAGACGAGATTTTGGATCTGGCAAGTAGCCTGGGCAGTCGGCTCATCGTGCTTGCCGGAGACACCCACAACGCCTGGGCGTCGACACTGACCAGCTCGAGCGGCAGCGTCGTGGGCGCGGAGTTCGGCACACCGAGCGTGACCTCCCCCGGGCTCGAAGGAATCCTGGGCGCTGGCGTTGCGACCCTGTTCGAGGAGGTCGCTCTCCGGCTCGTGCCCGAACTTTCTTACGTGAACCTCCGGAACCGCGGCTACCTGTGGGTGGAGTTCGAACCGGACCGCGTCGCAGCGGAGTTTCGCTTCGTCGACTCAGTGACCGAGGTCGAGTATTCCGTGGCGGACGAACTCACGGAGCGGATGACCATCGATTCGGACCTGACTTTGGCGCGCGTGACCTGAAACGTTCCGTTCAGCGCAGGGCGTCGACGGCGGCCGCGCGTCCGAAATCCTTGGCGGCGGGCGGTCTAGAGCGCCGATCGGTTCGCCTTCCGGGCGCCTGCAAAACCGCCCCCACCTCTTCTCGAGGGGGCGGTTTTTGCCTGCTCGGCTTCGGCGCGCTGCACGAATCGGCGCTCCAGTTGCTTGTTTGGTCGCGACAAACCGGCAAACCGCTTGTCGCTCTAGCGCCGCCCCACCTTGCGTTCGAGCTCAGCCCAGCTGGTGAAACTGACGATGGGTCGACCGTGCGGGCAGTACCCCGCAAAATCCGCCCCGTCGAGGGAGGCGAGCAACGCCGTGGCTTCGTCCGGCGTCATGGGGTCGCCGGCGCGCACGGCCGCGTGGCACGCCATCGTGGCCAAAGCCTTGTCCACCGCATCGGAGAATCCGCGTTCACCTGCGCGAGTGACCTCGCTCAAGAGGTCACGCAAAAGTCGTTCTGGGCTCGCTCGCTGCAGCAGGCGAGGCACCGCGTGGATGCTGGCCGCTTCCGCCGTACGGGGACGAACGTCGAGGCCCATCGCGGCGATCTGCGAGGCGTGTTGTTCGAGCAATTCGGCGTCGCGCGGAGTGATGTCGACCGTCAGCGGGAAAAGCAGGGCTTGTGAGGGCACCTCACGCGATTGGTACGCAGCGCGAAGCTTCGAAAACGTGACGCGCTCTGCGGCAGCGTGCTGGTCGAGCACATACAGGCCGTCGGTGCCTTCGCACACGAGGTAGGTCTTGCGCACTTGATTCAGAAAGCGGAGGTTCTTCCAGGAGGTAGCGACGACGCCTTGCGTGGCGGCGGTCGCTGTTTCCGGACGAACGCTGTCGCCATTCGCTTCCGAGCTCGACGCGGTGCCGGGCGTCACGACGTCGCGCACGAACAGGCTTTCGTGGCCGGGGCGCGCCTCCGAGCGCGCGGCCCTCGGAGCGGTCAGGGGCGCGCTTCGCGCGGTGGGAGGCGTGCTCTCGATGCGCTTCGTCGAGGAGCCCGACCAGGGAAAGGCCTCTTCGGGGCGCTTTCGGAGGGGCTCTTGGGTGCGCGGCGCCAGAGACAGGTGATGCTCCAGCTTGCGCGCGACGATACTATGCAGTGCGTCGGTGACCGCGCGAGGATCCGCGAAGCGAACCTCCGTCTTCTGGGGGTGCACGTTTACGTCGACGAGCTCCGGAGGCAATTCCAGGTAGACGACTCCGCGTGGATACCGCCCGCGTTCGAGCACGCTGCCGTACGCGTGCGCTACCGTTGCCGCCATCGCTCGGTCGCGTACGGGGCGACCGTTCACGAGCACTTTGAGGCCCGCGGCTCCCTGGCGGGCACGCTCGGGGCGAGACAAGAGAGCCAGAACCGAAAGCGGACCGCGCTCGCCGGCGCACTCGAAGAGCTCCTCGCCATCCATGAGTTGGCTTACCCGCTCGGTGCGGTGCTCGGTCCGCGGCCAGCTTCGGACCTGTCGTCCGTCGCGGACGAGAGTGAAGCTGATCTCCGGGCGTGCGAGCGCTGCATCGAAGACGACGTCACTGACGTGGCCCGACTCCGTTCCGGTGGACCGCAAGAACTTGCGGCGGGCTGGCACGTTGAAGAAGAGATCGCGTACTTCGACCGTGGTGCCGACGGGGGCACCCGCGGGGCGGACCTCAGGGGGTGAGCCGGCTTCGGCGCGAACCTCCGTGGCAGCGTCGGACTCGCGATTCCGAGTGCAGAGCCGAAACCGAGCGACCGAGGCGATGCTCGGCAGTGCCTCGCCACGAAAGCCGTAGGAGGCGATCCGATCCAGATCCGAGAGCTGAGCCAGTTTGCTCGTGGCGTGCCGTTCGAGGGATAGCGGAGCGTCGACCTCGCTCATTCCCGCGCCGTCATCGGCCACTTCGATGCGTCCGATGCCACCCGCTTCGATGGTGACGTCGACCCGCGTTGCGCCCGCGTCGACGGCGTTTTCGATCAACTCCTTGACGACGCTCGCGGGGCGCTCGACCACTTCTCCTGCGGCGATCTGACTCGCCAAATCGGGCGGAAGAACTCGGATGCGGGGGCTGGGTACGGCGTATTTCGGGGGATTCACGAGCGGCTCGCGGGGCATGGTGCGGGGTCCGGTGAGGGTCGACCGACGCAACATACCAGTGCTCAACACTTCTTCACGCCGCCGAAGAAACCAGTTCACTCATTTCGACTACATCGGTACGTGACTAGTCGTGCCGGGACGATCCCTGGCCCGCGGGAACAGCCCAGATCTCATGGAACCGATCGACTCCGATCCGCAACCGCAGAACCTTTCTCCCTCGGACCGCCTCGCCCGCAGGCGATTTCGCCCGCTGCGGGCGCTGGTCATGCTGCTCGGTGGAGTCGTCCTCGTGCTTGGAGGGCTCGTGGCCTTCCTCGCGGCGGCGGCGTGGACTCCAACGGGGACGCGAGCCGCGGGTGCACGCCTCGAACGGATGGAAGCGTCTCCGCGCTATCACGAAGGCCGGTTTCACAACGACTTGCCTCGCCAGGAGCCGCCGTTCTGGCCGATCGCCCGCCGCTGGTTCATGGAGGAGGGCGACGCCGTTCGCGAGCCGAAGGTGCCACCTGCGGTCCTGACCCGCACGGCGGACGAGTTTCGGACGCCGCCGCGAGACGGTCTCCGTGTGACATGGCTCGGCCACTCGTCGATGCTGATCGAGATCGACGGCATGAAGGTGCTGACGGACCCCGTCTGGGGCGAGAGGGCTTCGCCCTTCAGCTTCTATGGTCCGAAGCGGTTCTTCCCGCCGCCGATGGCACTCGACCAGCTCCCGAAGCTCGATCTGGTCGTGATTTCCCACGACCACTACGATCACCTGGACGAACCCACCATCGTCGAACTGAACCGTCGCGAGGTTTCGTTCGCGGTGCCACTCGGCGTGGGGGCGCATCTCGAATACTGGGGCGTCGCTCCCGAGAAGATCATCGAGCTCGATTGGTGGCAGGAGACCCAGGTGGGTTCGCTGCGGGTCGTTGCGACTCCGTCGCGGCACTTCTCGGGGCGATCCATCGGCGATCGGGACGCGACCCTTTGGGCGAGCTGGACCCTTCTCGGGCCCGAGCACCGGGCTTTCTTCAGTGGCGACACGGCGATGTTTCCCGGCTTCGAGGAGATCGGGAGGCGGTTCGGACCGTTCGACGTGACGATGATCGAGGTGGGCGCATACAACGCCATGTGGGCTGACGTGCACCTCGGTCCGGAACAAGCGGTGCTCGCGCACCAAGCCCTCCAGGGCAAACTGATGCTTCCCGTCCATTGGGGCACCTTCAACCTGGCCTTCCACTCGTGGACCGAGCCAGTCGAACGCCTCTTGATCGCGGCCGACGCGCGGGAGGTCACCGTGGCGATTCCGCGCCCGGGTCAGAGTGTCGAGCCAGGTTCGATACCGCAGACGAATCCAGCCGCCGAAGGAAGCGCGCAAGCACGCTCGGAGCAGGCGCCCCAGGCCCTCACCGAACGCTGGTGGCCGGTGCTCGCCTGGGAGACCGCCGATCAGCACCCGATCATTTCGTCGGGGCTTGCCGACGGGCGCCACGCGGCCCTGCCAGATGTGAGCGGCTGCCTCTCTTGTGCGCCGCGCGATGACCTCGAGGGCGGGTTCGTGCTGCCCCGATAGGTACTCCCTGCGTCCACCTCGCCGAAGCTGTCCGCTGGCCACGGACGTCACATCGGTCGGACGAAGACTAGGAGAGCTGCCGATGCAGAACTCAGGCAGGTTCGGCCGCGGGCGTCTTGCTTTTGCTCACGGCCCAAACCGAAAAGCTCAGCGCGATCGTGAGCACCGCGCCCGACACGAAAAGCACCGGACGCTGACCGAAGCGGTCGACGGAGAATCCGACGACAGGTCCGGTGATCACGAACGCGAGGCGGAACGAGAACGAACGCAGCGAGACCACGCTGGCCCGATCACCGCACGCGATGAAGAGCTGCTCTTCGGACATGAGGAGTGGGTTGCTCAGACCGCGGAGCAGCGGGAGGCAGAGGTAGAACGCGATGCCCAAGACGGAATGGGAAAGAGCGAGGCCGAAGTAGCCGAGCGCGAGCAGGGCGACGCACGTCCCGAGGATCGAACCGAGGCCCCACCGTGCTCGGAGGCGCTCGCTCAGAAGCGCGCTGACCGCGACCAGTCCACTGGAGAAGGCCCAGAGGGGTCCGATCCAGACGACGGGGAGGCCCGTATCGACGGCGTACAGCGGGATCAGCCAGACCGGTACGTAGCTTGCGAGCATGAACAAGACGAGGGTGACGATCACGCGGCGCAACGGAGGATTTCCCCACGTTGCCGTCGTCACGAGCTCCCGAATCTTGCTTCGGTGGTCGAAAACCGCGCGATCCGGCACGGATACCTCCACCAGGCGCGTCACCAAGAGGGCCGCCCCGGCGAATACGAGAACGTCGAGCGCGAATGGCAGTCGATGCCAGACGGCGTATAGCCCTCCGGCCACGAGCGCCGAGGACGCCTCGGCGACTTGTCCGGCGAACTGGTGCCTGCCGAGCCACCGCGCGGTTTCGCGCTGGCGACCGAGCCGCCCGAGGCTCTCGGTGAGAAGGGCGATGTCCGCTCCCGAGATCAGGGCGAACCCAATGCCCAGGATCGCCTCTCCGAGCAGCACCGTGGCGAGCGAGGTCACCGAGGTGTACACGGCCCAGCCAACGAGTGCGAAAAGCGCCCCGATGCGGAGCGTCTTCGAGTAGCCCCACCGGTCGGCGAGGTAGCCCGACGGAAACTCGAGAAGCGCCACCGCAACGGAGAACCCTGCCTGGGTCACCAGAATCGTACCGACGTCGAGCCCGATGTCGTCTCGCAAGAAAAGCGAGAACACAGCGACCGGGAAGACGCATCGAGTCATCCCGTGGAACACGCACAAGCGGACGAGGTTCCGATCGAGGTGCGCGGGGCTCGCTGTGGTTTGGGAACTCGCTGTCGTGTCGAGCGATGCGTCGTGGTCGGACATGGTGAAAAGCCGGAAGAAGGGTGAAAACCAACGAAAAAAGCCCCCCGGGTGTGCACCCGGGAGGCCTGTCGCGTGAAAGCGAGAAACGGACTCTACGGATGTGGACCGCGGTGGACGGATGCGCGACGGCAGCGAATTGAGACCGCGCAGCAGGTCTCCGCGGCGTTGCTAAAGCGCATCGGACGTGAGCTCATCGGCGTTCGCGTCCATCGAGTACGCGCACTCCACCGCTTGCTCATCCGGGCGGCAGGGCTCGCTTGGGCGGCAGGGCGCACCTGGGGGCGCAGTGGTCGATGGAGTGCGGCTGGAACCTTCATCCCAAGCTACGACGGGTAACGGCCCTTTTTCGTGGCGTCAAGCGCGTTTGCTTCAGTCGTCGATTTCGACGAGCCAGACCGGCTGCGAGAGACAGCGGCTTCGGCCGTCTTGATCGACTGCCTCCGCGCGGACGTAGAGCTCGTCTCCCGTGGGCTCGTAGCGCGCCTCGGTCGTATTTTTGACCTCGGACAGCACCTGACCTTCGCGACCCACGAAACGCATCAGCTCGATCTTTCGCGGGGTGGAAAGGACGATCTTTCGATTGTCGACGAAGAGCGAGATGGGTTCGACGGGCTCGACATCGGTGTTCTGCGTCCCGCACACGAAGAAGTTGCACGTGCGTACCGCATCGAAAATTGCGTCTCGACCGCCGGAGGAGACGCTGACCACCTGATATCCGCGCGTCAGACGGTCGTCTTCGGCGTGGATGTCGCCGCCGGCGGTGAGGCAGGTATAGGCCCCCGCGGAAAGCCTCGCGTCGATGATTGCTAGGTTGTTCGGCACGTCGCTGGCTCCGCTGATCGCTTCAATCCCCCAGAGGCGTTCGTCGACGGCAGCCAGCTCTCCGGAGCTCAAGGGCGAGCGTGCCGGATGGGCGAGGGCGGCGAGGCCTCCGGCGTCAGTGATGAGCCCGACGAGATCGGCGAACTTGTGGAGGCGATTGCCGAACGGCTCCCCCTTGGGGTCGACGAGATCGGCATTGGGCAGGTAGGCGAGGACGTGCGGCGACGCACCGGAAGGCATCTCGCCGACGTAGACCTCCGTTGCGAAGAGATGCTCGATGCCGCTCACTGCAGGATCGGGCGCCACGAAGGTGTGCGCGGTGGTCCAAACGAAGTGGTGCCCGTGGTGACCTGGCAGGTCGCGCAGGCGCTGTTGCTGCCGCCCGCAGGGGATCATCGAATGATCCGGCGCGCAGTGCGTGTGACCACTGCCGCGGAGCTGGCGGTCTCCTCCCCGGTGCGGAACGTAGGCGTACCAATCCGAGCCCTTCGGGCCGACCGAGACCAGGGGGAGCTCCACGTGGTGAGGTGGCCGCCAGCGCGGCGCCGATTTCGGTGGCGGTGGCGGCTCGGACGCTCGTCCTCCGGAGGCGCCCGATCCGGTGCGGCTGATCGGTGGGGCTCCGCCGGTGTTGTGTGTGATGGTTCCCCCGCCTCCCGACACGCCACCGGTGCCGCCCCCCATACCGAGGGGCTCGTCGTTGGCGCATGTCGACGCGGCGAGGGCGAGACCCACTGCGGCCCCGAGTCGCACTACCTTCATCAGGTCGAACCCACTCTCCGCTGTGGCCACGCGTTCGACACGTGTCGAACGCGGCAGCGTCGTGTCGGAACGTCTCGTTCACACGGTCGACGAGGAAGGGTCTCAGGGGGAGCCGACGCGCCGGGATGGGGGAGACGAGCTAGAGCCAGCCCATGCGACGGGCGGCTTCGTGGATCCCACCACCTTCGTGCGTTCCGGCGTCGAGCACGACGGAGGCTGCCGCCTTCACTGCGTCGGGAGCTTGAGCCATGGCGAACGCATGTTCGGCCCACTCGAACATGGGAACGTCGTTCAGCCAGTCGCCAACGACGATGACTTCACTTCGCTCCACACGGTAGTGGTCAGCGAGCCACTTCACGGCCGTTCCCTTGCTGGCGCCGCTGGAGCGGACGACGAGCCCCCAGTAGCCCTCGTAGCCCCTCCGTCTCACTTCGAACCAGGCGCACTGGAGTGAACTCATTCGGCCCAGGACGATCCCCGCCTTTTGAACCGCGGCGGAAGGACCCATGGCGACCAAGGTCGTTACGCGGTCGTGTTCACCCCAGCGGTTGGCGTTCGTGACGGAATCGCTTTCGTGGCAGTCGGCCGACCACAGCGACACGTAGTCGAGGAGCGGCGCGGCTGCCCGCTCGTAGTGAACCGCATCCCCGGCAAAGACAAAGGTCTGGAGCTCGGCTTTTTCGAGGGTTCGCAGGGCGGCTGCGAGACTGCTCGCGTCGATCAGGCGGAGGTGCAGAGCGAGGCCCGAAGGCACGTCGACGATGTGCGAGCCGTCGACGCAGGCTACCGGTCCTTCGAGCTCGAGTTCTTCGGCGACGTGGCGCGTACCAGAAAAAAGGCGCCCCGTGCACAATGCGACGTGGATACCACTGTCGCGGAGCGCACGGACCGCCTCACGGTCCTTCTGGTGGACACGCCCCGTGCAGTCGAGGAGCGTGCCGTCCAGGTCGGTGACGAGTAGACGCTTCAGCTTCGACTCAGGAAGCAGCGGGCTCGACCGAGACCTTCTTCTTCGTACGGCTCGCCCACTGGAACTTCACGGTGCCGTCCACAAGGGCGAACAGAGTGAAGTCTTTGCCGATGCCGACATTGCGACCCGGGTCGATGCTTTGACCGACCTGGCGCACGATGATGCCGCCAGCGTTGATGGCTTCGCCGCCAAAGACCTTGATGCCGCGATACTGGGGATTCGAGCCACGCCCGTTGCGGGTCGAACCGCCGCCTTTTTTGTGTGCCATTAGCTCTTCACCTCGGTGATCTTCACGGCCGTGAACGCTTGCCGATGACCCGCCTTCTTGCGGTGCTTCTTGCGGCGCTTGAACTTGAAGACAACGATCTTTTCGCCGCGGCCCTGCGAGACGATCTCGCCGGTGACCTTGGCGCCCTCGACGGTGGGAGCACCGAACTTCGGTGCGTCGCCTCCGACGAAGAGGACGTCCTCGAACGCGACCTTGTCGCCAGGGTTGCCCGAGAGCTTCTCGACGCGAACGACGTCGCCCTCGGCGATTCGGTACTGCTTGCCGCCAGTGCGGATGACTGCGTGTGCCATGGTGGAAGGGCCGCGAAAGCTAGACGCAAGTCTGCGCCTTGGCAAGCGGCTCTCCAGGGATTTTGGCGCGGAAAACACGTCCGGGTAGCCGGAACCCGGCGCCGGGGACTCACAGGCCTCTTTTCTCGGTCGATCTGGTCGATCCTGGTCGAGAGCTCGCTCGAGTTCCACCCCGCGAGTTCCACCCCGGCGGTCCGGCTTCTGGCACCGGTTGTCCAAGGTGGATGGATGAGGGGTCGCTTACCACTGAACGGGCGAGCGGTCTAGCGAGGGCGTCTGGCGGGGGCGCGGGCGGCTTCAAGGGATGGCTGGCGTCGGTGCGTCCTTCGCGGTGCGCCCACGGAACAGGGGGATGAACGCCGACGCCGTGACCACACAGAGCGCTGTGTACAAAGCTGCGGGGAGCGCCGCTCGATCGCCCAGGTGGGTCGTCGCGAGGACGGAGCCGAGGCCGGCGTTCTGCATCCCGACTTCGATGATGAGCGTTCGCTGATCTGCGGCGTTCCATCGGAGGGATCGACCGATAGTCCAGGCTGCGGAGTAGGCTGCCAAGTTCAGGCCGAGCATGGCGGAGCCGACTGCCCAACCCACGCTCCGGAGTCGATCCTGATTGGAGGCGACGACCACCAGCACGATCAGAACGATGCTAGAGCTTGCGATGGCCGTGGCTCCTCGCGTGACGCGCGTCATCCGCCGCACGACGCCTTCGGAGCTTTCGTCGTGGCGCCGCGTGAGCAAGTACCGGGATCCGATGCCCAGACAGACGGGGAGCACCACCATCCACGTTGCCGACAGTGCCAGCGCGGTGGCGTCGAGGGGAAGGCGCGCTCCGACCAAAAGGGGCATCCACAGCCCAAGCGCCAACGGGCAGATCACGGTTGCCAGCGTGGTCATGGCGACCGAGAGCATGAGGTTGCCCCCAGCGAGTGCGGTCACCACGTTCGATGCCATCGCGCCCGGGACACAGCCGACGAGCACGATGCCAGCCTTGAGCATTGGGTCGTCGAAGGCGAACGAGGTCGCCCACGCGAGCAGCGGCATGACGGTGTATTGGGTCACGGTGCCGACCAAGGGACGGATCGGTTGCGACCAGAGAGAGCGCACCTCGCGTTCGGAGACCAGCGTGCCTACAGCGAACATCGTAATGCAGAAGGCCGGTCGAAGTGCTGGTTTCGCGGCGATGAAGGGCTCTGGCAGGAGGAGCGCGACCAGTGAGCCGATCAGGATGGCCAGGGGGACGAACACGTGGAGCGCGTTGTATCACGTGACCTCGACCGCCGCGGCGCCTTCCTGTCCCTCGTGACTACATGAGCCCTCTCTGTGCGACGTTGGAGGTTCATGGGAGGAGAAAATCCGCAGCAATGGATGCAGCACCGGTCCCTCGATCTTCTCCGGAGGGGAGCGGGGCCTGTCGGAGATCTGTTATGCTGCCGCCGATGCTCGAGCGAATCCCCGCGGTCGTTCTGTTCGGACTCCTCACCGCGGTCGCGACGCCTGCGTTCGCGGAAACGCCGTCGCGCACGAAGTCTTCTGGCGCTGCCGCCAAAGCCGAGACGAAGAGCGATGAGGCGAAGAAGGAGGAACCAAAAGAGCGTGTCGCTGGCGAGACAGCGCCTGGTGATGCAAGCGTGGTCAAGACGCGGACCAACGCTGCGGGAGAGGAGGAAGTCGAGTTCCAAACCATCGAGGTCGAAGGGCGCCTGAAGACACCACAGATTCTCTATTTTCTGCGTCGCGTACGCGCCGAGATGCGAGCGGGTCAACTGGGTCACCGATCCTTCCTGCCCGAGCTTCGGGATACGCGACGGAGCTCCGCCCTCCGATGAGCAAGAATCCCAAGGCCACGGCGGTGCTTCGCGTTGCGGCCGTTTGGGGCACGAGCGTGCTAGCCGTGCGCCATCTGGCGTCAGGGGAATCGCTTCAGATCGGTGAGGGTGACGATGCCCTCGTGCCCGGGCCCGAGGGGGCCAACGTGCCCAAGTCTCCCGTTCGCGCCGTGGCTGGCGGTTGGGAGCTCGATCCGAAGAACGCAACGGGAGGTCTCCTCAGGCTGCGGGGGCGAGAGGAAGACGTCGAGCCTCTGGCCGAGACGGGTGCCCCCGTCCCGATCGTCGCAGGAGATCATGGGCTTCTCCAGTACGGGCGGTTCTCGATCTTCTTTCAGTTCACCGAGCCCGTCTATCTCCCCGCACGACGGGTCCGTATCGACTGGAGCTTGGTGTCGGCGTTCTTGGTCTCTGCCTTCGGTTTCGGCGGAGCGATGTTCGCGATGCGACAACTGACACCCGAGGCGGCGATCGAAAAACCGCTGGAGCTCACGAGTCCCGAAGAGCTCATGCGGCGGCTGAGCATGCCACCCGAGCCGACGCCGGCCCCCGATGCGGGGGGAGGCGCCCAAAAGAAAAAGGACGACCAACCCTCGGGCGACGGGAAGAAGATGGCGCGCCAAGAGGGGAAGCTGGGCAAGAACGGGCCGGTCAAAACTACGAAGATCCAAGGTGCTCAGCCGGGCCTCGGCGGCATGGCCGAGGCCCTCGCCGGGAACGTGGGCCAGGAAGTTCAAGATACTCTCGGCTCGATCAGCTCCGTGGCGGCTGCCTTGGGCGGCTTGAATTCGGATTCCCTCGTCCTTGGGCAAGGCAGCGGCACTGGGCTCCAAGGCGGGGGCCCGGGCGGAGGTGGCGATGGCCCCGGAGGAGTTCCCTACGGTTCGGGGACGCTCAACACCGGATTCGGTGCTGGGCAGGGCAAAGGCGGTGGAGGAACTGGCCGCGGACTCGGATCGGGGAGCGGCGACGGAGTGGGCGATGGCGGCGAGCGCAAACTCGCCATGAAGGACGCGGAAACCGGGGGCTCCGGTCTTTCGAACGCGGCGATCCAGCGCGTGATCATGTCACGCTACGGCTCGTTCCGCGCTTGCTACGAGTCCGCCGCAACGCGCAATCCAAAGCTGCGAGGCGGCGTCAGCGTTTCGTTCCGCATTTCTCCTTCGGGTGGTGTGTCGTCGGCATCGATCGCCAGCTCGACGCTCGCCAATGCGCGCGTCGAGGGGTGCATGCTGCGCACTTTCAAGCGGTTGCGCTTCCCGAAATCGGACAAGGGCAAGGCGCTCGCGACCTTCCCGTTCTCTTTCAAGCCGAGCAGTCGCTGAGAGGCTGCTGGCTATGGTTGAACCGACCCGGTTGGCACGCTCGTGGCATAATTGAGGTTCAGCCCTCCCGATGATCAAGAAACTGAGCCCGTTTTCTCTGTTTGGGGACCGTCGGTCTGGTCCCTTCCCCCGAGGCGCGGGGGCTCGGCCCCCCAACGCGGCACTCGCTGGCGTGATCGTCGGCACCGCCTGCTCGCTCACCGCCTGCTCGGATGGCAGCGAAACCCGCACCCTCGAGCCCATCCGAGTCGCCGTCACCGAAACCGACACGCCAATCTACGACGACGGCGATCTCGTCATGTTCGAAGCCAAGACGGAGGCCGCCCTGCCCCTCTTGGCCCCCACTCCCGAAGAACGAGGGGAGCTCCGGCGCTCGGCGGTCGACCCGTATCCTCGGTATCCGTGGGTGGAACTCGACGACCTCGACGTGCAGATCTCCTGGACGATCAGCAATCTCGATTCGCAAACGCACAACGTGGAGTTGCTGGTCGACCCTTGGAACGAATTCGGTCGCTACTGGCCCGGTCTCACGTTGGTGGATGCCGACGACGGTGAGTACCTGCCGAATCTTTCCGGCTTCGACGACTTGATCGAGGTTC
>JBNKGC010000121.1:0-17926 GCA_050289625.1 Polyangiaceae bacterium
CCATCCGGACGACGAAACCTTGGGTTGCGGCGGGACGATAGCCGACAAGCGTCGTGAGGGAGCGGAGGTGGACGTGGTCTTCATGACTGACGGGTCCGGTTCCCACGCTCATCTCCTGCCTGCCACCGAGCTCGCCGCGATGCGAGCTCGGGAAGCTCGCGCTGCGTGCCAGCAGCTCGGCGTGGCAAACGAACGCCTCCATTTTCTCGGCCTGCCCGACGGTGCTCTCGGCGATTGGGCCCGGCGGGCGGAAGAGTCCCTGAGTGACATCATCGAAGCGACCCATCCCCAGGAGGTGTTCGTGCCCTACCACGGTGAGGCACCTGCGGATCACACCGCGACCACCCGGATCGTGCTCCGTGCACTCGGACGGTGGGGAGTAGCAACGCGCGTCCTTTCGTACCCCGTGTGGTTCTGGAACCATTGGCCTTGGGTTCCTCTGTCTGGCTCGAGCGGCCGAGCACGCGCACTTGTTCGTCAGTGGCGAGCCACGCGACTGGGGCTGCGCTTTCTCGCGGACTTTCGAGTGGTTCACCCGGTGTCGCACGTGCTCGACGTGAAGCGTCGCGCGCTCGAAGAGCATCGTTCCCAGATGTCCGCCCCGGCTTTCGGCGCAGAGTGGCTCACCTTGCACGACGTCGCGGGGGGCGAGTTCCTCGAATGTTTTTTCCAGGATCATGAGTTCTTTCATCCCATCGGCGCGCAGACCATCGCGCGGAGTCACTGAAAACGCGAACGCGCGTTCGCTCGTCTCGGACCAGTTTCGAGACGAACGATCGCCCGGCCGGGTGCTTGGGACCCGTGCGTCCAGCGGTGTGCGACGTCTGGGGCGCGATGCCGAGCGACGTCTCGCGGTGGATCATGGCGCACTCCGCATGCAGCCGCTCCTCGTGAACGGTTGGGGACGGGAAGCGATCGCCTATGGACCGCTGTCGCGAAAGCCCGGGCTCGCCCTCGCCGTTGGGGTGCTCAACGGTCACAACAGCTCCGAAACGGGGGGGCTGGATCAGAGTTTGGCGAAACGGGTGCGCCAGTGGATGAGTGGACCGGGCACCCCGCGGATGCGAGTTCGCTTTCGGAAGCTCCTTCGGAGCGGTCGTCTCGGATCGAGCCTCCGCCAACTGGCGTCGTGGGTCGTCACGAGCGTGCGCGAGCCCGTTTCGCTCGATGGCAATCTGTCCGTGGGGTGGTTTGATGCGCCCTTCGCAAAGCATCCTGATGGGGAAGGCAATGGCTTCGTCGTACGTCCCCGGGGGGAGCACAACGGGGAGCTTCGGGCTCGCGTACGCGGTGGATCCATCGTGGCGCTGGAAGAACTGCAGAACGTCCCTATCGTCCTCGTCGTTGTGCTGCGTGCTCAGGGAGCCGCCTACTACGTTGCGTCGCCCTTTCTTACGCCGGGGCGGCCGCACACGATGCGCCCGGTCGCGATCGATCCGTCGGGTCGAGACACGGAAGTGTACGCAGGCGTGCAACAAAGCGTCTTGGGGCAGATTGGGTTTCGTGTTGATACGCGCGTCTACGGAGTCGAGGTCGCGCAGCTCGACGTTCATCCGTGGGCGGGCTTGGCAAACGTGGCGTTTCGTCTGACGGGGCAGGGAGTCGTTCGCGCTGGAGGCGGCGGGGACTCGACGAAGCTCGATTCGACGGGAAAGGGGCCGGAGGAGGCTCTTCGCGTTGCCCGGGGCGCTTTTCGTCTGACGGAACGTGGCGCTGAGGCTGTCGAACCGGACAGTCTGGCGTTGGTACGGGCGTCGGAAGCGGCGGGTCTCGTCCACGTCCTGATCGAAGGGGGCGAAGGGCCAGGCGCGGTGTCCCTCGTGTTTCGCGCTCGGGACGCCGAAAATCACTTCGGTGTGTCCCTGTCGCAGGAGGGGGCCGCCTTGTGCATCACCTGCGGCGGGCGCTCCGATGTGCTGGCCCAGAGCTCGTCCGCGTGCGTTCGTACCGGAGAGCAGCACTCCCTTCAGGTACGTGACGACGGAGCGCGCTTTTCGGTCTTCCTCGACGGCGAGAGTTTGTTCGAAAGCACCGATCCGCGTTTCGGCGACGCCCCAGGGGTGGGGATCTGCGCGGAGCCGTGCCGCCATCGTCTTCGATTCCTTGAAGCGCATCCGCGCGGCGTCGCAGTCCCCGAGGAGCTTCGAGTCGCAGTGCCGAATGTGCAGCGAGGATCTCGGACTGTCTTGCGCGAAGAATTTGCGGGTCCGGCGTGCGCTCTCCACGGAAGGCCGGTCGAGCGAGGAGCAGGTCGCTGGCGTCGCGCCCTGGGTGTCGGGGAGATCGAAATCGCGGACGGCGGAGGCGCGCGGGTCCGCGGGTCGAAGACCCACCCCAACCCGGGGCGAACCCTGTACCTCTTGGATTGGAACCGCTCTGACTATGCCGAGCTCGTCCTCGAAGCGACGCCTCCGGGGTGGCGTCGTGGGCAGAGCGAGGATGGCCGCACGGGCGTGGTCTTCTGGCAAGACGAGGAAAACTACCTCGTCGTGAGTACGTGGCTTCACGACGGCTACGGCGGAGCTTCGGTATCCTCGTTCTATTGCATGGACGGCTTCGAGGACGTGTTCAGTGCCGTGTGGACCAACGTCGGCGAGAGGATCACCTGGGGCCGTCGCCACGAACTGGGAGTTGCTTTCGACGGCCGCAAGTTCGTGGCGCGACTCGACGGCGAAGCGGTGCTCTTCCGAGCGCTTTCCGACGTGTGGCCACGCTGGACCGACCTACGCATCCATGCCGTCGGTATCGCCGTGAACTGGGAATGGGGAAACGACACCGGGAGTCGTCTTCATTGCTTCGAAGCGAGAGAGGAGTGACGAAGTCATGGCTGGACCCAGCAAACTGAAACCAGTCGTAGCGCCCTTCGCGCGCCGCATTCCCCTCGGGTGGGTGGGCGCGATGAGCGCCTTTCCCTCACGATCGTTGGCACGTCGCCTGGCGTGGCTCGCCGTGCAAGGTCGTGAAGTCCGCGTCCCACGCGGCATGGGGCGTGGGCTCCGCATCCGCGGTGGCGTTCCCACTTGGAGTTACATGTTCGGCGATGCCGAGCTCCCGGTGCAGCGTGCGCTCGCTCTGCATGTCCAATCGGCGGGCGTCTACTACGACGTGGGGGCGAACGTAGGGTTCTTCACCATGCTCGGAGCACGCCGCACCGGTTCGGCAGGCAGCGTTGTCGCCTTCGAACCGGCGCCGGAAAACGCCGCTCTCCTCCGGCACCACGTAGACCTGAATGGCTTCGAACACGTCGAGGTTCTTCAGGTGGCGGTGGCGGACGAACCGCGGCGAGAAAAGCTCTTTCTGGCGCGGCATCCTGGTGGGCACGCGTTGGCGTCTGCCGGTGTTCCTCCCGACTTTCGCGGAACGACTTCGGTCGACGTCGTGACGATCGACGAAGTCGTCGCGACGGGGCGTCGCCCGCCCACGTTCGTGAAAATCGACGTGGAGGGGGGAGAGCTCGCGGTGCTCCGTGGCATGCGCCGGACGATGCGTGAGCACCATCCGATCATTCTGTGTGAGATCGACGACGGCGATCGCGAGGCATTTTCCCGCAAGAAACAGGCCGTGGAGTCCCTGCTGCGCCGCGCAGACTATTCGGTGACGTCACTGCCGCCCGCCTATCCGAACCAATCCTGGTTCGTGGAGCATCTGCTCGGGGTGTACTGATGCCCTGCGTAGGCAAACCGTGGTCACTCGTCGGGCGTGCAGCCACCCATGAGCTAGCCCACGCCGCGAAATCGCACCGCCGAGTGGTCTGATGCGCGCCGTTTGTGAACGCTAGTCGTGGACCCTGCCGCAGGGTCTTGCCACGAGTCTTCGCGGAAGGTGCTCGCATGAAAAAGACCGTACTCTTGACCGGCGCCACGGGATTCGTGGGGAAGAATCTGATGCCCGCCCTCGATGCCGCGGGCTACCACGTGCGCTGTGCGTCGCGCGATCCCCAGCGCGCTCGGGTTCGAGCCCCAGAACAGAACTGGGTCCACTGCGACGTGGCCGATTCGGATTCGGTCCGTCGCGCGATGGAGGCGTGCGACGCGGCCTTCTATCTGGTGCACTCGGTGGCCGCTTCGGGTGATTATCCGGCGCGCGAGGCAGGCGCAGCGATGACGTTTCGCGTGGCTGCCGAAGCCGCGGGGCTCGATCGGATCGTGTACCTCGGCGGGGTAGCGCCACGAGGGCGGCCGTCTCGCCATTTGGAAAGTCGCCTCCGGTGCGGCGAGATCCTCCGCGGCGGCAACGTCTCCGCGGTGGAGTTGCGAGCGGCGATGATCATCGGCCACGGGGGAGCCAGTTGGGAGATGGTGCAAGATCTCGCGCGACGCCTTCCGGCGATGGTGCTGCCGCGCTGGCTCAGTAATCACTCGTGGCCCGTTGCCATCGAGGACGTCGTGTACGCTCTCATGGCAGCCCTCGAGCTGCCGGACTCGGAGGCGGGGTGGTATGACGTCCCCGGCCCGGAACGGATCACCCATCGCGAGCTCCTGGCGCGCGTTGCCACCGCCCTCGGACACCACCCCCTGATGGTGGGCGTCCCGTTCGTCACTCCCAAGCTTTCGAGCTACTGGATTGCCCTGGTGACCCGAGCGAAGTTGGCTCTCTCGCGCGAACTGGTCGAGGGTCTGCGCACGGATCTGGATCCGTGCGGGAGAAGCATCTGGGATGCTGTCGACCCCCACCACCGGGTCGGCTTGGATGAGAGCATCGCCCACGCCCTCACCGACGAGGCGTCCGTCGACGTGCCGTCGCCGCTGATGCGGGAACGGCTTCAGCACCTCGGGGCCATGGCGCCGAGGTCCACCTGATTCAAAAGAGCACTTCTGCGTGTAGACCGGCGGTGATCCAGTTGTCGATCTCGTCCGGGTTGAACACGAAGCTCGCGTGGCCGCCCGCGCTGATGAACGGGAGGATCGTGATGTCGAGCGCGAGCCCCAGATCGGCGGTGAAGCCGTTGTCCTCTCCGCGCGAATCGAACCAGCCGTATCCGACGTGACCGTAAACGGCGGGGGAAAGACCCGTGAGAAGACCGACCCGACCGCCGCCATACGCTCGCCAGTCCGTTTGATCGGCTTCATCGAAGAACGTCGCGCTGCCGCCGATTTCCGGTCGAACGTAGACGAGCAGGAGTTCCAGCTGGTAGCCGGTGCGGACGTGGAAACCGGCCCCGTTCATTCCGTCGAGGATGTCTTCTTTGGGGAACGTGTGGACGTACTCCCCATCGAAGCCAACCATCCACTTGGATGCCGATGCATTGGATGCCCACAGCACCGCCACACAGGCCGCGGACGCTGCGGTAAACTTGACACCTCGACTCATCAACTCCTCCTCGAATCGTTCCCCGTGGGGAATGCGCCTGATCCCTTCTAGACGCTTTGGCGGGCGTTGGCGATGCCTGTTCCGTGCGACTCCACGCGTCGGCCTGGCGTGAACGGACAATGAGTGGAGGCCGAACCCGTCACGGTGTGGATACGTCGCACTCTGGTGGAGAGTTGAGGGCATAGCTGTTAGCACTTCCACCCGAGCCGTTTCGTGGGAAAACCGCCTCGGTGCTGGAACCAACCGAGGCAAGCGAGGCCGAAGGCCGAGGCGCGGAAAACCGCCGGCGAGCAAGCCCCATTGCGAGCCGCCGGATTTTCCGGCGGATTGTAGCGCAACTCCGAGCGCCGAAGCGAGGGTGACCGGCTCCCGGTACCGGAGGTTCGCCCCGTCAAAGGTGCGCGAGAGGTTTGTGAAGAGGTTCTCATTTCGCGCTGGAATGAACGGGGAGCGCTGCCTGTTGCAGTCGGGCCCATGACACCGGTATGCCTGGACTCCGCATGATTCGGGTTCGTATGACTGAAAACGGCAGGGATCGGAACGCTCTAGAGCGACAGACGGTTTACCGTTTGTCGCGACCAAACAAGCAACTGGAGCGCCGATTCGTGCAGCGCGCCAAAGCCGAGCAGGCGAAAACCGCCCCCTCGACAAGAGGTGGGGGCGGTTCGGCAAGTGTTCGCAGGGTGCCGATTCTCCGAGTCGCCTTCGGGGCGGCCCTGGCCCTGGCTTTGGCCGGTTGCGAGTCGAAAAAGGAGTCCCCGGCGTCGCCGGAGGGCTCGGCGAAGCCGGAGAGCAGTACTGCTCCATCTCCCGCAGCGCCGGCGCCGGCTCCGGCTGCACCGTTGGCCACCAGTGCGGGGCTCGACCCCGAGGTCGTGCAAGCCGCGGTGAACGCGAAGAAGCGCCCTGCCTACAGTGGGCCGACCGGCAAGATCGTGGGGAAGGTGACGGCGAGTGGCGAGGAGCCGCCGGTGCTGACTGCCGCCCTCGAACAAATTCCCGACGATTGTCTTGCGGCTCGAGAGACCTTCAAGCATCTGTACCGAGAGGGACCCGGGCGCACGGTGGGCGATGCGCTCGTCACGGTGACCGGCTACGACGCTTACGTTCCGGCGAAGGATGAGGCCGTGGTCGTCGAAGGCCGCGGCTGTGCTTGGAACACACGCACGGTGGGCCTGACCTTCGGACAGAGGCTGGAGGTGGTTTCGAAAGACGAGCGAACCTACGTCCCCGAGCTCCTTGGACAGCGGATGCCGGCTCAGCTCTTCGCCGTTCCCGGCGGCAAGCCCATCGACATGTCTCCCAAAGAGCCAGGGCGCTTCATCCTGGTGGACAGCATGCGCCTGTTCAACGCGGCGGAGGTTCTCGTGCTTCGCTACTCGACCTTCGACGTGACCGGTGTCGACGGGCGCTTCGAGATCGAGGGCGTCCCCGTCGGGAAGGTGCAAGTGAGCGCGCTCGTGCCTGTGACGCGGGAGCAGGTGAGCCAAGAAGTCGTCGTCAAGGCCGGTGAGACGACCACCGTCGACCTGACGGTGCCCTTCGACCAAGCGAAATATGAACAGGGCCTCAAGGTGCCTGCGCCGGGCTCGATGCCCGCGGTTCCCGAGTAGCTGGAAGACCGATTCGCAAGCGTTTCCTCGACCTGCTTGACACTTCGCGCCAGCGCGGCGAGCGCAGGGGGATGACGACTCCGCAACCAGGCATTCTTCCGAGCATTCCGGCGCGCGGTCGCTACCTGCGATTCGAGATGCGGCCGGGGGGAGACCCCGCGGCGCCACTCGAGGCTCTCGCCAAACGCCCGTGGGACGAGCGAGTCGTGCTGGGCGTGGGTCCCAGTGTCGTCGCGAAGCTGGGCGGTCGGGTCCCGGGGCTGCACGCTCTTCTGCCCATCGACAAAGCACTCGTGGATGTTCCGTCGACGCCTTCCGCCATCTGGTGCTGGCTCCGAGGCGACGATCCGGGCTCTGTGCTGCTCTTGGGGCGTGAGATGGCGAAGCTGCTCGATCCGGGCTTCGTCGTGGTCGAAGAGACGGATGCCTTTCGCCACCGAGAGGGTCGCGATCTGACGGGTTATGTCGACGGCACGGAAAACCCACCTGCCGATCGGGCCGCCGACGTCGCCCTGGTCTCCGATCAGGGGCGAGGGATCGATGGAGGAAGTTTCGTGGCCGTGCAGCGCTGGGTTCACGACCTCGGGGTGTTCGCGTCGTTCGGTCCCGAGGAGGGGGATCTCGTGATGGGGCGTCGGCTCGCGGACGACGTCGAGCTCGAGGACGCGCCGGCAACGTCGCATGTGAAGCGCACGGCTCAGGAGAGCTTCGAGCCCGAGGCATTCCTGCTGCGCCGTTCGATGCCCTGGTCGAATGGTGAAGAGCTCGGCCTCTACTTCGTCGCCTTTGGGCGCACTCTCGATGCGTTCGAGGTCCAGCTCGCGCGGATGGTGGGCAGCGACGATGGAGTCGTCGATGCGCTGTTTCGGTTCTCTCGACCTGTGACGAGTGCCGCGTTCTTTTGCCCGCCGTTGGCTGGGGGCCACCTAGACCTGTCGGCAATTCTGAAGTGACGCTGAGGGCGGGGCGCGCGACGCCTCGACTTTCCGCGCGAGGGATCGCCCTCGGGTCGCCGGGGCCTCAGTTGCGCGATGGCCTCTCCCCAGCGACGCGCTTCCGTAGCTCTTCGACCACGGGGTCGCGACTCGCTTCGACCTGGTGGGCCACGAGCCAGGCGTTTGCAGCTTCGGCCCCGGCGCGGCGCTCGAGGAGTTCGGCGAACAGAAGAGCGGCCAGCGGATTCGGTTCTCGCGCCACGTCGGAGCCATTCCCCGGCGCCTCTTGGAGCAGCGCGTCGAACGCCGCCGCATCGCGGAGCAAGTCTGCGGCGACGAGTCCGGCGATGCGTGCGTCCACACTCGTCGGGCGCGCTGCCAGAACGAGGCGGGCCTGCCGAAGAGCGAGTTCGGGCTGGCCCAGGGCCAGAGCCCGAAGGGCAACTTCGGCCGCATCTTTCGACAGGGCGACTGCCCGTGCCCGAGCGAGTTCGAGGTTTCCCGTCGAAAGCGCCGAGTCCAAAGCGCTGACCCCCTGGGCCAGAACGAGGGGGTCTGAAGCAGGATCGAGATAGGAAAGTGCGCGTGCGGAGCGAAACGCGTCCCCCTCGGCCTCTGCGAGGGCGAGCCGTCGAGACTGCACGATGCGCGCGCCGGGACGGCGAGCGGCCAAAGCGTCGAGCCAGCGTCGCGCTTCGCCTTTGCGATCGAGCGCGAGGAGCGCATCGACGATGAGCAGGCTCGCTTCGATCGAATTCGGATCGATGGAGAGCGCCTCTTGGCCATCGTCGAGTGCTTCTTGGTTTCGGCTTTCGAGGTAGGCGCAGTGTCCCCGCGCGAGCACTACGGTGAGCAACTCGTTTTCGGTGGCCATCCCACTTTCGAACGCGGCGTCCGCATCCTCGCGCCCACGAGCGCAGCGAATGGCGCCGATGCGCGCCCAGACCGCGCCGCTCTGGGGATCTTGTCCGGCGGCTTCCAAATAGGCCTGTTCGGCCGATTCTAGATCGCCTCGAGCTTCCAGGTACGCCCCACGCGCGTACCAGGCGTAGGCTGCGGTGCCGATGTAGCGTCCAGACCAACGCTGCCCATCCTGGATCCGTTCGACTTCGGCGCGTCCGCCCACGCACGCGGACAGAGCCAAGCTCGCCACCCCGATCCACGCCACGACCGGAGTCTTGCGGGGGGGCGTCGAGGGGGCGGTTTTTGCCTGCTCGGCTTCGGCGCGCTGCACGGATCGGCCCTCTAGTTGCTTGTTTGATCGCGACAAACGGAAAACCGTTTGTCGCTCTAGGCTGGCGAACCGGTGGACGGAAAAGAGCTTTCGGTTCGAAGCCATGCTGTCAGAGCGCTTCGGCGAACGCTTCCAGGAACCGATCGTTTTCCGACTTCGTGCCCATCGTGACGCGCAGGCAGTGCTCTAGCCTTCCGCCTCGCCCGTGGAAGCTTCGTACCAGCACTCCGCGCTGCGCCAGCTCGTCGTACAAAACGCCCGCCTTTCCTTCGGTTTCGAGCCAGAGAAAGTTGGCTTGGCTGGGGACCGCGCGGATGCCTGAAAGCGAATCGATGGCCCGTCGCATTCGCTCGCGTTCACTCACGACGGTGCGGCAGGTCGCCTCGATCTCGTCGGACAGTTCCGTCAGGGCGACGCTGCCCAGGGCCTGGGAAGGGGTGGGGACGTTGTAGGGGAGTCGGGCTTTGTCGATCTGCGTCACGAGCTCGGCGCTTCCGAGAAGCCAACCGATGCGCAGGGCCGCGAAACCAATCTTCGACAGAGTGCGCAGGACCACCACGTTGTCGTGCTGGCTCAAGAGGCCCAGCTGGTCGTGATCCGCGTAATCGACGTAGGCCTCGTCGACGACCACGATGGAATCCTTGGCGGCTTCGATGACTCGCCGGAGCCGCTCGGGGTGAGCCATGGTTCCCGTCGGGTTGTTCGGGCTGGCAATGAAGACGAGGCTGGGCTCGCTCATCTCGATGGCTCGGAGCATGCCTTCCTCGGAGAGATCCCAATTTTGATCGAGGGGGACCTCGACCACCCGTTGCCCGCGCACCCGGGCGCTCATCCGATACATGACGAACGTCGGCGTCGTCGTCAGGATCGTCGGTGCCGAGTTGCGACCGCTTGCTCCGGAAACCACCGTGATCAATAGCGCGATCAGCTCATCGCTGCCCACTCCGACGAGCACCTGGTTTGGTTCGACCCGACAGCGCTTCGCGATGGCGGAGCGCAGCGTCTTCATCGTCGCGTCGGGGTACCGCTCCCAGGCGACGGAGGCGGCCACTTCGCTGAGCCTTCTTCGCGCGTGCTCGCTCAGCAGGGGAGGCGCTTCGTTGGCGTCGAGGCGCACGTCGAACTTGCCGGGGACTGGGACGTACGCTTTGAGCTCGGCCAGCTCGGGGCGGAGAATGCTTTGGGGATCGAATCGCGTCATGACCTTCGGCTCCTCTGGGCACCTCGGAGGGAGACCGCGGGAGAGGCCTCACGGTTTCAGTTTGCCCGCTGGCCCGCAACCCCGCCCAATCTCCGGCGAGAAACGTGGCTACGGCCGTCCCGCACCCCCAAAGAGGTGAGGGCGCGAGACGGCTTGCGCGGCCTTTCGCGTTGCGCTTCAGGCTCGGGCGGACCGCAGGGAAAGGAGCGCTGCCTGAGCGGATTCGAGGGTGATGCTCCCCACCTCCGCGATCGCTGCGGCCACGTGCTCCACCTCCGAACCGCTCGCGCCGGCCGCCGTGGCCACGGCGCGAGCGTGGAGGGACATGTGCCCGCGCTGGATCCCCTCGGTGGCCAGGGCGCGGAGTGCCGCCAGGTTCGAGGCGAGTCCGATGGCGCCTGCAACCAAGGCGAGCTCGTCGGCGCTTTCGACGCGGGCGAGCTTCAGAGCAAGGCGAGCGGTGGGGTGGACCCGGAGCGTTCCACCGACGATGCCGAGAGCTAGAGGCATCTCGAGTTCGCCGATCAGGTCGTCGTCTTGCCTTTGCCAAGTAGCAAGAGGTTCGTAACGTCCTCGCCGAGCGGCATAGGCGTGCGCCCCAGCTTCGACTGCGCGGTAGTCGTTTCCGGTCGCGATGACGACCGAGTCGACACCATTCATGATGCCCTTGTTGTGCGTGGCCGCGCGATAGGGGTCGCGTTCCGCGAAGCGCGAAGCCGAGACGATGGCGTCGACGACGTCGCTCCCGTCCGCAGCGAGCCTGTCACCCTTGCGCTGGGTGCCCGACTTGGCGCAGGCGGTGAGCATCTCGGCGGGGACTCGGCAAGTGACACGCACTTTCCGCCGATCCGAGAGATTGGACAGGATGCGTAGGCCGAGGCGACCTCCCGCGAGCTCGGCCACGCGCGGGCCGATGGCTTCGGCGACGTTGTTCACCAGGTTGGCGCCCATTGCGTCCCGGCAGTCGACGAGCACGTGGAGAACGAGGTGGTCGTCGGCAAGCTGGCGGATTTCGATGTCGCGCGGACCTCCGCCGCGCCGAACCAGACCAGGCACGGCCCGCTCCGAGGCGGTGAGGAGCTCGTCCCGCGCCCCGTCGAGCTGGCTCCGCGCTCGGGTGAGGTCGGGCACGTCGGTCACTTCGACCTGGGCGATCATCAGAGATTCGTCCATTGCGGCGTGGAACCCGCCACCCTCACGGACCATGCGGGCCGCGTTCGAAGCCGCAGCGATGACACTTGGCTCTTCGACGACCATCGGCACGAGCCGATCGCGCCCGTTGATCTGCACGTTCAGGGCGAGACCGAAGGGCAAGCCATAAGTCCCGAGTACGTTTTCGACCACCTTGTCCGCAGTCGCGGGATCGAGGCCGCCGGACTCGACGGCTTCGAGGAGATCATCCAGCTCGAGCTCGGCCTTCTCGCTGATCGCGCGCCGGCGATCGTCGAGGGACAGTTTGTAAAAGCCTGGGATTCGGGAACTTTCGACCATGATCCGAGGGAAAAGTTGCTTCGGCGGGAAAGGACGCCCCGGCATAGCGCGTTCGGGGGGCGGTCGCACGGCTCGGGGGAGTGAAATGGGCCGAAGCGGCTAGTCCAAACGTCGAGCACTCGCCTCGTCGTTCGCAGGCCACTCCGTCAAGCGGGGGCCACTCCGTCGGCGCCAAACGTGAGCGGGAGGAGGCGAAGTCCCCTTCGCTCCGCGTGAGCGCGAAAATCGTCGCTCGAGGGCGCAAAACCGACGTGCAGGGAGACGTCGCCGCCTCCCGCCCCGGAGGGGAGGACCACGGCGCTGGGCATGGCTCGCGCCTGGAGATACCGCACTTCGGGGGTAACGATTGGCGTGGCCGTCGCCTGACCCAGTTCGAAGAGCGCCTCGTGCTGACCACCCAGGGCGCCGAGCAGACCTTCGGCATCGCCAGCGAGCAACGCCTCTTCAGCCGCGACAGAGGCCGCGATTTGAGCATCGAGAAGTCGGGTGAACGCTCGCGGGTCGTCTGCCTCCAGGGCGAACACCCGCGCTACGAACTCCCGTGTCGATGCTGGATTCCCCATCACCCAGGCTTCGACGTGCAGCTCGTCGGGGAGCGAGACCTGGCGAACCTCGAGCTCGTCGTTCGCGCGGCGGGCCAGGAGCGTGCCTCCGTGGGCTGCCGCCGCCACGTCGATGCCGCTACCGCCGCCTTGGGCCTTTCGGTGCGCTGCGACAGCGATAGGAAAAACGGCGTCGGCCAGCTTCTCGGGTGGCGTGCCGCGCTCGAGGCAAAGAGCTCCGAGCGAGGCGACGAGGATGGCCGCACTCGAGCCGAGGCCGAGCTTTTCGCGCTCGCCTCGGAGGGCGCTCGCATCGAAGCTCGGAGGAGAGCCGTACCCGAGCGCTTCGAGCGCTGCCTCTACTTCGGGCGTCACGAATTCGGGCCGTGCGGTCGTGTCCGCGACCGCGTATCGGTCGACGGCGCAGACGATGGCCGGCGCACCGCGCAAGACCGCGTAGGCGCCGGAGAGGACGAGCTTGCCGGGTGCGCGCGCTCTCATGGCTCGCTTGCACCCGAGGGACTCGTGGCCGTCGATCCCGTGTCGGGTGCCACGTCCAAGGGACCCGCGTCATTCAGAGGGCCGTCGAGCGCGAGATAGCGGGCCGCCGGCCCGGCCTTGCAGTGAATGACGGAGGCCACGCCGGTCAGGGTTGCCAGGTGTTCCGCCACCTCGGTAGCTCGTGAGCTCGGTGTGAGAACCTTCACGTTGGGGCCGGCGTCCATCGTGAAGCCCACGGGGAGGCCCGCGTCGCGGAGTCTCCGCAGCGCGTCGACGATCTCGAGGGTCGCTCCTCGGAAGTAGAGCACCGGTGGATCTGCCGCCATCATCGTGGCGTGCATCATCAGCGTGCTTTGTTCCATCGCGCGACAAAGGGAGGAAAAGTCCTTTTCGAGCACGGCCGAGCGCACCGTCTCGAACAGGGCCGGAGCCTCCGCCACCCAGGTCGGGTAGTAGGGGCTGGTTTCCTTCGTGTGGACCATGCCACCCGTCGAACCGATGGGCTTCGGCCCCGCCTCCACGACGGCTACCAGCATCGTGAGGTCCCAGTGATCGACGGGGGCTACCGGCTCGGCGGACTCCGTTTCCGCACGTAGTTCGGCAAATCCGCCGTAAAGGGACCGGGCTGCCGACGCGGAGCTTTGTCGCGCCATCGAGCTTAGCTGGCGGCGTGTGACGTCGACTCCCGCGGCCCGCGTGGCCGCCATGGCGAGGGCTGCGAAGCCCGACGCGCTCGAGGCCAGACCGGCGGCGGTGGGAAAGTTGTTCAGCGACGTGACTCGTGCCCGCCGTTTTTCGCTGCCCAGCGCACGGGTGCGGTCGAGCAGGGCGACCACGCGGTCGAGCGGGCGTCCGACGACGGGCTTTCCGTCGAGGCTGACCGAGTCCACCTGGAGGGTGTCATCGAAAACCACCTCGGTGCGTGTCCTGAGACCGTCCAAGGTGAGGGAGAGGCTCGGTACCGCGGTGAGGTTCCTTCCCTGGTCCGATTTGCCCCAATACTTTGCTAGGGCGATGTTGGCGCATGCCTCGGCCCGCGCAGCTCCTGCTTCCGTGCTCACGAAGAGCTCCTCTCCTTCGCCGCGCCCATTTGGGTCGCGAAACATTCGAAGCCTTCCTTCCGCCAAGCTGCAATCACTGGCGTCGGATCGTCTTCGACGAGTGCGACGACGCAGCCGCCGCCACCGGCGCCGGTGAGCTTTGCACCTAGCGCTCCCGCCGCACGTGCTGCGTGGCACGCCCGCTCGATCGCTTCGGTGGACACCATCAACCCCGACAGGAGCATCTGATTGTAGTCCATCAGCTTGCCCAGCCCGTCGCGGTCGCCAGCTTCGATCGCCAGGATCGCGTTTCTGACCAATGACCGGATGCCATCCAGTGTCTTTTGCACGAGCTCCGGTCGGCGCTGCTTCAAGCGAGCGACTCCATCGACCATGAGTTTGGTACTCGCGGGCGGACCAGCCACTGCAATGGCAACACGAAGCGGCAGGCCGGGAGTGAGTGGCCTCGGCTCTTCCCCTCGAACGTAGTGGAGACACCCACCGGCGACGGCAGCGGCGGCGTCCACTCCGGAGGGGTTGCCGTGGAACACCCGCTCCCAACCGTCGACGGCGTCGAGCAACTCGGCGTCTTTTTCTTCTCGCCCGAGGGCGGCGCACACCGCTCGCGCCGTGGCGACTCCCATGGCGGCCGAGGCGCCGAGACCGCATCCGGGTGGGACGTCCAAATCGATCTGCACATGCATCGGCGGTGACCCGAGTCGAGTCAGGAGGGCTCGGAGCGCACGCGAGACCTCCGCGTCGTCGGGGACTTCAGTCGTGCCGACCGTGAGCTTCGGGACGGGCGCTTCCTCCGCCGATGCGCGAGCACCACGGTCGACCGCCATCGCCACGGCGGGGACTCCGTACACCACCGCGTGCTCGCCGAGGAGGATGACCTTGCCATAGGCGCGACCCCGCTCGAGTGTCATGATCAGGCCTGCCTCCGGGTGAGGGCGTCGATGGCTCCCTGCAAGAGCCGGCGACCGTCCGTCGACAAGGATTGGTCGTCGATCAGCGCAAGGGCTTCGGCACCGAGCTCGTGGATTCTCGCCTCGATGTGTTCTCGTGCGCCGGTCTCTTCGAGCACCGTGATCGCTCGTTCGACCTGGCGTTCCGTGCCTCGGGTGTTGCCGAGTACGCGCAGGAGGACCTCTCGGTTCGCTCCGCGCAAACGTCGGAGCGCATACTCGACGATCGCGGTTCGCTTGCCAGCCGTCAGATCGCCCCCGCGGGGTTTGCCCGTGAGTTCGGGATCGCCGAACGTGCCGATCTGATCGTCGCGGAGTTGAAAGGCGATTCCGGCTGGAATCGAGAACTTCTCGAGCACGTGGAGCAGCCGAGCGGAGCCACCGGCAAGAATGGCCCCCATCAGCAAGGGACCCTTGACCGTGTAGCTGGCCGTCTTCAGTCGGTAGGTGCGCTCCGGGTCGCGGGTTCTTCCGATCACGTCGAGTTGCTGTCCGGCGACGGCGTCCAGCTGCATCTCGGCGAAGCACCGGAAGATCTGGCTTGCCCGTTTGCCTGGAAGCTCGAGGTGCGAAAGCTCGTCGGTCGCGAGACCTACCGCGTAGTCCCCAGCCAGGATGGCCGAAATGGCCCCCTTCTGTCGCGAGCGGTAGCGCCGCGCCAGCGAGACGTGGACCGTCGGTCCACCTCGCCGCTCGACGTCTTGGTCCATCCAGTCGTCGTGGATCAAGAAGTACGCTTGGAGGAGCTCGAGAGCGACGCCCGCTCGATACACGGCATCGAAGGGTGGAGTGTTGGTGGCAGCTTGGGCTCCGACGAGCACCAAGGCGGGTCGCATCCGCTTGCCGCCGCGCTGGCAGAGATCCTGGAGGGCCTCGACCATCTCGGTGACTTCTGACCCAACGTCGCACGCGAGTTTCATTCGCTCATCGAGCGTGGCGGCCAGCCGAGCGTCGATCTCCGGCTTCACCGACTCGAGAACCGCGTGGAACGGATTGGTCGGCGAAGTCGTCGTGATGGGACGGTCAGACGCCGCCGCCTGGCGGCGGGCACGCGCGTGACTCTGCGGCTTGCCTCGGCGCTCCTCCGACGAGGAGCGCGGACGGCGGGAGATTTCGGGCATGGCAACGGGGAGCCCCGGCGAGGAGCGCGGGGACCGTACGGAGCGGGCGGATCGCTGTCAATTCGGCCAGTGGGGCCCCGAAGCTCGACGGAACTCGGGGGGCCTCATGCGATCCAACTTTGCAGCTCTCCGGTGATCACGCGAGGGGCAGCGCGAAGATCTTCGATCTTTCGCGAGCCGGTGAGGAGCAGAACCGCCCGGACTTGAGCCTCCACCCGGTCGAGGAATTCGGCTGCCCCCTCTGGTCCCCCCGCATCGACCGCTTGCAGCACCGGCCGTGCAATGCCGCCAGCGGTCGCACCCAGCGCCAGGGCTCGCGCCACGTCCAGGCCATTCTTCACGCCCCCGGTCGCGAAAATCGTCTCCATGCCGGCGGAAGCGACCTGGGCGACGCTCGCCGCGGTGGGGATGCCCCAGTCCCACAGCACTTCGCCGAGGGCGCGTCCCGAATCGTCAGCCCGACGTGTTTCCACGCCGACCCAAGACGTACCTCCCGCGCCGGAGACGTCGACGTGGCGGATGCCCGCCTCGGAAAGGCGCCGTGCAACACTCGCGGAAAGCCCGCAACCAGTCTCCTTGGCGATCACTGGAATGCTGAGGTCTGCGGCCAGGCGGCCGAGCGTTTCGAGGCCACCTCGAAAATCCCGATCTCCATCGCTCTGGATCAACTCCATGGCCGGATTCAGATGCACGCACAGGGCATCGGCGCCGACGCTTTGGACCAGGTCTTCGACCTCGGCGGTGGACATCTGCCGTGCTTGCACCACGCCCAGGTTTCCCAGAAGAAGGACGTTCGGTGCCACGTCGCGGACCTTGAAGCTGTCGATCGCACTCGGGTCGAGCTTGCCGTTCCGCGGCAACATGGCTCGTTGCGAACCGAGACCAAACGCGTACCCGCGTTCGTCGGCGATGCGAGCGAGCTGCCGATTGATTTCTTTGGCGCGCGGGTTGCCCCCGGTCATCGCGGCGATCAGCAGTGGAGCGCGGAGCTTCTTGCCCAGAACGTCCACCGAACAGTCGATTTCGTCGACCTTGCACTCCGGGAGCGCATCGTGAATCAGGCGGACGCACTCGAGCAGTGTCGTCGTGCCTCGGAAGCCCACGTCGCCTCGCGCTGCCAGGTCGAGGTGATCAGTCTTGCGTTGGGAGATGTCGCTCATCGGTCTCGCGCGTGGCCCAGCGCGCGAGTGAGCCCGAGCGGTGAGCGATTCGTCCTTTAGTCTTTTCTTACGGGCGGAGGGGGGTGCGAATGAGTCATCGACGAGCGGCCGCCTTGGTACTCGGCACCCGAGGCCTCGATATACAAGTCTTTTGCCCCCGGTGTGTGCTGATCTTTTCTCATGATCTGAAGGAGCCGCTGCATGGCGGCTCCCGCTGGGAGGGTGCCGTCGTAGAGCTCGAGCTGAATGCGCCGCACGTCGACTGCCGGTTCGGACGGCATCGCGTCGAGGAGCTCCCGGGCCTCGCTCAGTTTGCGCTCCGCAAGAAGTTGAACCACACGCTCCAAGTCAGCGCTCATGAACCCCAACGTTAGCATCGACCCACCCGGCCTCGGAAGGCGTCGATGAACGTCTCCGAGGAAGAACGTCCCGTCGGAACCGGGTGTTCACGGAAGGTGTGAAGGACGCGGGCCCATTGGAATCGCCGTGGCGGGTCCGATTCGCCGCAGCATTCGCCTACATGCGAAACGCGCTCGCCTACATGCGGACCGAATTCGCCTACACGTGCAACCGCGCTCGCCTACACGCATACCGCGCTCGCCAGCATGAAAGCCGCGCCCTCCCACATGGTGGGCATGTCGCGGCCGTGATGAGAGTTCGGTGAACGCATCGCCGAGCCCAGGACGACCTCCGCCCACAGGAAAGAACCCGAGGCCCGCGAGGCATCCGCCCCAAGAACCAACGTCGGAAGCGCGGAACAAACCGAGGCAAGCGAGGCCGCAGGCCGAGGAGTGACGAGGCCGCCGCAGC
>JBNKGC010000122.1:0-17288 GCA_050289625.1 Polyangiaceae bacterium
GAGGAGTGACGAGGCGCCGCGTCCCCGCCGCCGACCAGGTGGGAGGCGCCGGAGACCCGGCGGACTGTGGGGTGAGGAGACGCGGCTTTGCCGCGACGACGAGGGGGGCGGGGCCGCCCCCCTGACAGGGACCAGCGGGGCCGCCCCCCTATTAACCTTCGTGCCAGCCCGGGTTGCTCGCGAATACCGCGGCGCAGGACATCGAGCAGAACCAGTACTGCTTGCCGTTGTGGCGCAGGTTGCCGATGGCGCTTCGCTGGTCCACGGGAACGCGGCACACCGGACAGATGGGCATGGCCGACTCCCCGAGCACGAAGGCTAGAGAATAAAGGGGGACCAGCTCCTTCACGTTCTTCAAAGCGACGTCCCCGAGTTCGGCGACGGCGATACCAAGATCCGCCGCTGCATCGGCGACCGGCTTCGTGCCGAGCACCTCACCGGCAAACGCCTCTCCGGAGACGCGAGCCGCGAGATTGACGGCAGCACCGAACACGTCCCCCCGACGCTCCTCGGCCGAACCGTGGTGGAGCCCGGCGCGAAGCGCAGGGAATCGCGCGTCGGCATGGGTGAGGTGAATCAAGCGCTCGACCAGCCCGAGTCCTCCCTCCGCGGTTGGAGAAGTGACGAGCACCGCGTCGCCGATCGTCTTGATGAGGCGATCGCCTTTCCCGAGGGCACGCTTCGTGCGGCGGAAGAACGCTTCTGCCACGTCGGCAGCCTCGTCGTCACCGCGAGCCTCGGTCAGCGCGGTGAAGCCCGCGAGGTCGATGAACACGAAGGTCCCGGTGGTACGCACGACGCTGCCCAAACTAAGGCGGGAGCTTGGTCCCGAGCAAGAGCAGGCCATAGGAGAGGTAGGCGCCTCCCCCACAACCGCCACGTGCACCACGAGCACCCAATCCAACCATGGGCACCGAACGCGCTGGTGGGAGGTCGGCGGTTCGGCCAGTCAGTGCGGTTCGGCCACTCCCGCATTTCGCTTACTGTCCGCCTGGACGGTGTCGTATAGGCCGAGCGCGTCGTAGGCGGCACCCCGGATTTGTTGGACGATCGGATCGTCCTCCTTGCCGTCCATGGCGAGTGCGACAATCTGCGTGAGTGAAGCACGAGCGCGCCGAAGCTCCGAAAGCAGCCACCGCAAGTCGCGCCCCTCCTGTCCATCGCGATTCGCGTACCGCCCTTCGATGTCGCGCGAGCGCCAGTCCGTGAGGGTAGCTCGCGACGGTAGCGTCCCCGTGCCACCGCAGTCCGGACAGTCGGCAGGGCCCATTTCCGAGACGGTTTCTCCGCTGCCGAAGCAGCTTTGACACTCGCGCCGTTTGGCTGTCCCGGGCTTGGTGGATTCGATCGTCATGGGGAAGACCCTATCCCGCTCCGTAGGTCGACGGACAAGGATCTTTTCGGACCCGGGATGCCGCGCGCGGTGATGCGGTCGTCAAGCTGGTGACATTTTTCCATCACGAAACACCGACCCATCCAAGCCGAACGCGCAAGACGGGCGAAAAAGGGGGCTTCTGGCACTCGAAAGCTGCGGTGCGTCTCCCTGATCGTCTTGGTGGCAGGGGCGACCGCTGGTGTGACCGCCCTCCTGATCAACATCTTCGAGCGTAAGGCCGAGATGCGACAGCCCTTCCGGCGGCCGGTCGAAGTCAGCGAGGACGACACCGATCCACCAAAGTGGGGGCAACCCTGTTCTTCGACTACGAGCACGCAGAAACGAAGGCTCCCATCCTCAAGGCTCAGCGTCCCGAGTTCGAGCTTTGGAGCCAAGGAATTCGCTTGCCAGTCGTGTCACCCCTTCTCGGAGGCCGAGATCCAAGACGCTCACTCGAGGGTCGAGACACGCTCCCCCGATCCCGCGTTCGAACTGGGACAGTCGAGGAGACGGGGCGCGTAGCGCGCGCTCCGCTCCGAATCGTCGCCCGGCGCATGGTACCGCAACTGAGACCGCATCTGCGCGCGAAGCACCGCGTCGAGCGCCGACGCCACCCGAGGCTTCTTCGCTACGAGATTGTTGGACTCGTCCGGATCCTTCTCGAGATCGAAGAGCGAGAGACCTCCGCCGGACCGATCGGAAATCAACTTGTACGGCCAGCAGAGTACTCCGTCCTGCGAGCGCATCCCCTGGATGTTCATGAAGATCGCCCGTTCGGGATCTTCCGGTTCGAACAGGTCCTGCCCCTGAAAGGCGGGGTGCGGTGCCAGCTCGAGCAGAGAAGCGAGCGTCGGCAAAATGTCCAGGTGCGAGACCGGGCGCTCGACGTCACCCGGTGCCAAGCGCTTGGGCCAATGGACGAGCAACGGCACGCGCGCCTCGGCGTCGTAGAGCGAGCGACCGTGGGTCACCATCCCGTGCTCGTGGAAGAGCTCGCCGTGGTCGGAGGTGATGATCCAGAGCGTGTCCCGAAGCTCTCCGTTTTCTTCGAGGTGACGACGGATGCGACCTACCTGCGCGTCCACGTAGTGAAGCGCGTTGTGATACTTGTTCAGGACGGTCTCGCGCTCTTCGAACGGGTAACTCAGGTACTGGAAGGTTCGCGGCTTCGGGCGCCACGGGGAGTACGGTTTGGCCGCCTGAGCGGGCAACTTGTAGGGGAAGTGCGTGGCCTGGAAGTTGACGTACAGCGCCCAGGGCCCGTCGCGGTCGCCGATCCAAGCGATGGCTCGCTCGGCGGTGATGCGATCGGGAACCACGTGCTCGGTACCCGTGTCGATGAGGTGTCCTTCGTGATTGCCCGCATGGTGGAAGGTGGTGCGCGTTTCCGTGGATTGGAAGCGGAGCATGCCTTGCCAGGTTTCATCCTGGCTCGACTGGGTCGCCGTCTCGTACCCAGCAGCGTCCAACACGTCGTGCCAGAGCACGCGGGGGTAATCGAGGCGTCCATACGTATCGAGCCCGGAGTAGCGTCGGGGAAAGAGCGACGAGAGCACCGCCATCTGGGCGTAGTTCGAGTGGGTGGCCGTGGTGCGCGCCTGGCGGAAGCGCACGGACCGTTTGGCGATGCGATCGAGCTCGGGAGTCACCGAAGTGCCGTCGGGCCGCCGATGACCGAGGTAGCCGAGATGATCGATGTCGACCGACTCCAAAATGGTGATGAGAACGTTGGGCCTCGGACCCTTGGCGGCTCGGGTCGCCCTTTCCCACACGCGTCCCGTCTCCAACGAGAGCCCGGGCTGAGGGACGACGCGCCCGTCGTCCTCCGCCTCGGCAAGGAGCTCGTTGCGTTCCAGTGCGGATGCGACGAACGCGAGCTGGGGACTGGCACCGTACGCCCGATGTCCGACGAATTCTGGACTCGAGACTACGAGCGCCGCACCAGCGAGAGTGAGGCCCAACGGCATCGCGGCGGCACACAAACGTCCGGGGGCGAGTGAGGCCGGAGCCTCGCGCCAGGCCCAACAAGCCGCCACGAATCCCAGAGTCACGCCGATGACGCCGAGCGCGACGAGCGAGGAAAGATTGTCGCGCAGCAGCGGAAGCGCCAGGTGTTCCAACCCGTTCGCGAAGAACTCCACCGCACCAAGGCTGAGCTCCGATCCACCTGCGAGGAAGAACCCCTCCGCGACTCCGTGCACGACCACGAAGGAGGCGACCCAACCCCCGAGCAAAGTGGCGCCGAGGAGCCTGCCCCAGGCGCGCCGCGCCAGCGCACCAGCGATCGCGCCGGTGGTCGCGGTCAGCAGACCGAAGACCGCGCTGGTCAGCAGCGCTCCACCGAGCTCCGCCTTCCAGGACTCCGGTCCGTCACCGTGCAGGCGCCTGACCACGAAGTGACTCGCCGAGGCCAAAATCCCGAGGAGGCCACCGACCACCAAGTGCCGCGCAAGCCACTTTCGCACGGCGGAATCGGCGATGGCGCTGCGGCTCCAGCGGCCGGTTCGAGCCCAGGGGGAGAACGAGTTTCGCGAAAGGTTGCTCAAGACGCCCGGCGAAAAATCATGAAGAATCCCGCGGATTCGCGGACAAATCGGCTGGCACCCCTAGCACGGAGCCCCGGCAACGACCAAGCTACGGGCCGGCGCTGCGGCCGAGCTACAGGGGCGGTTGACCACTGCGGGAGGAGCGCCGTTGGGCCAAGGGCGGCTTTGCGGTAAGAGGAAGCCCCCGATGGCTGCGAAAGAGAAGTCCGTTGCGAACCGTGGTGACGTTACTCCCCCCAAGAAGGGAAGCGCGCACACACGGGACGACAAACCCCCGCCGCCCTCCGAACCAGTCCTGAGCGGCCGACTCATTTGGGTCCTAGCCATGTTCGTGGCGATGCTGGCCATCCCGTTTTCGCCCCTCAGGGAGGTGATCACGAAGACCCCCGCGCGCACCACCAAGCAAGCGGACTGGAAAGCCGGGACGAAAGGCACGATTCACCTCACCGTCGTGACTGCGGACTACGACAACCTCTCCTGCGCCTCGGCTGAGCAGGTCGAAGGCAAGCACTGCGCGTTCGAGTCGGAGACGAAGTCCTGGCCCAAAGCTCCCGAAGCTCCGGTCGATGACAACAAGAAGGACATCATCCAACCCTACCGGACGACCGAGGGTCAGCTGGTGATGGTGGCAGGTCTATGGGCGCAGCCCGAGGTCGCCTGGCGCCTCCACGAGGAACCTCCTCGCGGCGTAGCCGAGAACAAACTGGCGCGGTTCGTGGTCGAGTGTGACGTGCGTTTCGTCCAGGAGTGGCAGCAGCCGAAGCTGCGCTGGGCTCCAAGCCAGAAGTGGTCGCAGCAGGGCAACGCCATGATCGCGATTCCCGAGAGCTGTCGAGTCCTGCAGCGAAAGTCCCACGAGAGCTGACGCTCTCACTCCCCCGGCTCCACCGCTGGCGCCCTCCGACCAAAGTGCGCAACGAGGCGCGTGACGGCGCCTCTCGCGTCCTCGAGCAGCACGTACACGGCAGGGACGAGCACCAGCATGATCAGCGTGGCGAAAAGCACCCCGAAGCCGAGCGATATGGCCATCGGGATCAAAAAGCGCGCCTGAACACTGGTCTCGAAGATCATCGGCATGAGCCCGAAAAAGGTCGTCAAACTGGTGAGAACGATGGGGCGAAAGCGTCGCTCTCCACCGGCGATGACGGCATCCAAGGTGCTCATCCCGCGGCTCCGGAAGTCGTTGACGGCCACGATCAGGATGAGGGAATCGTTCACCACCACACCGGAGAGCGCGACGATGCCCATGAGGCTCATGAGACTCAGGTCGTAGCCCATGAGGACGTGCCCCACGACGGCGCCCACCAATCCGAACGGGATCACGACCATGATGATGATCGGCTGCAAGTAGCTGCGAAAGGCGATCGCGAGCAGCCCGAAGATCGCCAAGAGCGACATCGAGAACCCATCCCCGAGCGCATCGAGGGTGTTGCGCTGCTCACGCTGCTCGCCACCGTAATCGAAGCCGAGCCCGTCGTACTTTTTCATGATGTCCGGAAGCGCCGTCTTTTCGAGTTCGGCGATCACCTCGTTGGCGTTCGCTTTGCTCGGATCCACTTCGGCGGTGACGTTCACCACGCGGCGCCCTTCGCGCCGGTTGATCTCCGTGTATGATGTCCCCCGCCTGACCTGGGCGGCCTCGAGCAGGGGGATCTCCCCTCCCTCGGGGGTGCGCAGAAGTAGGGACTCGATGTCGTATTCGCTCTTTCGTTGCTCATCGGGCAAGCGCGCGAAGACACGAAGCTCCTCGCGTCCCCGCTGCTGTCGAACTGCCTCGGCTCCGTAAAACGAGGAGCGAACCTGGCGTGCCAGCTCCGCTTCGGTGAGGCCGAGCGCCCTCGCCGTGGGCTCCAGTCTGAGATCCAACTGCTCCTTTCCGGTCGAGAACCCGCTGTCGATGTCGAACACGCCCGGGAACGTACCGAGACGCTGAGCGAGCTCCGCCGCAGCTTCCTCGAGGATCTCGAGGTCGGTGTGAATCAACTCGATGTCGATTGGCGCACCTGCCGTCGGTCCCGTAGAGAAGTTGAACTTCAGGCTCTCGGCGCCCGGGATCTCCCCGATCCTCTGGCGCCACTTCAGCGACAGGTCCCGCGAAGAAAAGGGGCGCTCTTCGGAAGGAACGAGAAAGACCGCGACCTCACCGACGTGCGCTCCCTCGACGCCGAGCATCCGAGGCCCGGGACCTCCCACCAAGATCCCCCGGTCCCCGAGCTGGGAAAAAATCCCGCGGCTGTACCGATCGACGCCGCCCTCGTCTTGGAGCACCTCTTCGACCTTCAGGAGCAGGTCTCGCAAGATGTCTCGCGTCTCCGCAGCCGGTGTCCCGAACGGCATGCGCAAGTCCGCCACGACCACGTCACCATCCACTTTGGGGAGGAACGTGAACTTCACCCGTCCACCACCGATCAGCCCGAAGGTCGCCAGCAGGAGGGCCACGCAAACCGAGACCGTCAGAAACCGATTCTTCACGGCGACGCGAAGCCACGGCGCATAGCGACCGGACGTGAAGTTCTCCACACCCGAGCTGAAGCGTTGTTGACTCGAGTGGAGAAAACTCGGAACTCGGCTTGCGCTCCGCAAACGCAGGAGCCGGAACGGGGCGAGAAAGGCGCCTCGCAGAAGCATCATCAGCTTGTTTTCGTGACCGAGGTGCGCCGGAAGAACGAGCAGTGACTCCGTGAGGGAAATCAACAGCACCGAGATGACCACCACCGGGATCAACCGGAAGAACTTGCCCGCGGGGCCCGGGACGAAAAGCATCGGCGCGAACGCGATGATCGTCGTCGCAATCGAGAAGATGACAGGCGCGGCTACCTCGCGTACTCCCTCGACGGCAGCGCGCATCATCGGCGTGCCCTTGGCCCGGCGGGCATACACAGCCTCTCCCACCACAATCGCATCGTCGACCACCAGACCCAAGGTGACGATGAAGGCAAACAGGGAGATCATGTTGATGGACGCGTCGAAGCTCGGCATGAAGAGCAGCGCCCCGATGAACGAGGTGGGGATGCCCAAGGTCACCCAGATCGCAAGGCCCAGCTCCAAGAAGAGTCCGAGCACGAGGAGAACGAGCACGAGCCCGAGCCGGGCGTTTCGCATCAGGAGATCGATGCGTTCCTGAAAAAACTCCGATTGGTCGGACCAAACCGAAAGCTCGACACCGGGCGGCATGCGCGGCCTCGCTTCGTCTAGATATTCGTGAACCACGTCGGAGACGCTGATCGGAGTCTGATCGGCGACGCGGAACACGCGCACCATGATGGCGCGCTGTCCGTTGAAGTAGGCTTCCTGGTCCGTGTCTTGGAAGCCGTCGTCGATGGTCGCGATCTCGCGGAGCTTGATTTCGCTCCCGTCGGGGCGGCTGAGGACGGTGATGTCGCCGAACTCCGCGCCGTAGTCTCGGCGGGCGGCGGTGCGAACCAGGATCTCGCCCCCCTCGGTCTTGACCCCTCCCCCGGGGATCTCGACGCTCGACGACTCAATCGCCTGCGCCACTTGGTCGAGAGTGAGACCGTAGCGTCGCTGTTCCTCGAGAGGCACCTCCACGCTGATCTCGAGGGGTCGGGCGGCGTAGAGCTCGACGACGGTGATCCCGTCGAGATTGATCAAATCGTCACGGATCTTCTCCGCGATGCTCCGGAGATGGGTCTCTTCGGCAACCCCGTGCACGACGACACTGAGGACTTCGTGCCGGTTCTCCGCGAGACTGATGATCGGTCGTTCGATGTCCTCCGGGAACGATTGCACGCGGTCCACCGCGCTCTTGATGTCGGCCAGGGCACGCGAGGAATCCACACCGAGGAGCAGCTCGACGGTCACCAGCGCCATGCCCTCGGATGCCGTCGCCCGCACCTCCTTGATGCCCTCGACGTCTCTCACCGCTTCCTCGATGGCGAGCACGACACCTTCCTCCACCTCCGCCGGGCTGGCACCGGGGTACTCCACCTGAACCAGAACCAGATCGAGCGAGAATTCGGGAAACACCTCCTGCTTGATCCTCGGAAGCATCAGGAGACCGCCGATTACCAAAACGATCATCAAGAGGTTCGCCGCGACGGCATTCTGGGCCATCCAGGCGAGAGGGCCGTGCCGCTCCGATCGTGGCAGTTTCTCCGGGCGGTCGCTGCTCGGGGGCTGTCCGGATTCCGAAGGATCTTCCCGAGGCTCCTCCTCGCTCACGACTTGGAACCTTTCTCGCCCGTCGCTTTGCGCAGCTTGAGACCAGGCACGGCGTTCGGTAGGCGGCTCATCACGACGAGTTCGCCTTTCTCGACGCCGTCTCGGACGAGGAGGGTGTCTTCACGCCGCCATGCCACGTCGATTTCACGAATGTCGAGGCGACCGTCCTTCCCGAACACGTAGACGGAGCCGCCGGCGACGACGGCGGAGCGAGGGACTTCCACGACGTCGATGAGCTCGACGCCTTCGATGACCACATGGACGTACGCACCCAGCAGCAAGGGCAAGTCGAGTCCCGAACGAAGCTCCTCTCCACGCTCACCGAGCCGGAGAGGATCGCTGATCTCGACGAGGAGGCGTGCCATCCGTCCCACTGGATCCAGGTCGCCCAAGAGCCGCACCACGCGCCCGCGACGGACGACGTTTCCGTCGGCGAGCCGCTGCTCCACCAAGGCGCGAGCACCCTCGCCTTCCGTGGCGTTGACTCCCGGCACGGCCAGCCGCGTCAGCTTGTCGACCGGCACGGAGACCTGAACCCAAAAGACGTCGCTCCCGACGAGGGTCGCGAGCTGTGTGTTGGGCGAAACGAGCTGCCCAACGTACGCGACCTCCCCACGTACAAAACCGTTGAAGGGCGCACGCAGGACGGTCCGGTGAACGTTGAGCTCCGCCAGGTCTTGCACCCGACGCGCCGCGGCCAAGTTGGCCTGGGCCTGTTTGAGCTGCGGCTCTCGCAACGCTACCGACTTGCCTTCCTCAGTCGCTTGAAGGTCCTCACCGATGAGCGCCCACTCCTGCTGGGCGATCGCCTGCTGTGACTCCTCCAGCGCCAAGGCCTGCTTGGCCTGCTCGACGTCCGCGGCGCTCTGAGCGACACGGAACTCGTACTCGCGATCGTCGAGCCGAAACAGAAGGTCACCCCTTCGAAATCGCCCGCCAGGAATCAGTTCCTGGTTGCGCCAAATGACGCGCCCCTCCACCTCGGACAGAAGAGAGATCTCCTCCGCCGGAACGACAGTGCCCTGTGCCTCGACGCGCAGGCGCTCGCGGCGACCCGTGAGCTGCTTGACCCGCACCATCACTCCCTGGTCGCCAGCTTCCTCCTTCGCCGGCGTCGGCTTGGTCGCGACGAGGATCGCCATGACGGCGACTCCGGACAGGAGCACCACGAGGGGCGCGACGATGCGTTTGGCTCGATGTTTGATGCGGGGCCGGCGCTCCACCACGCCCATGACGACCTCCACGAAGCGCGAACGCCAGTCTCCGATACGGCCAGAGCGCGGGGAATCGTTACCGATTCTTGGTCAGCTGAACGGGTGTGAGGCGCGCCCGGTCTCCCGACGCGCCATGCGCGACGTCAGGCGCTTCCCGGGGGAACTTCCCGCGTGGCCAGCTCGTGACGCCGGGTGAAAAGCTGCACGGCGGCCGGTAAGCCGATGATCGCCGTGAACAGGCAGGCGAACTCACCTGCTACCGCGAACAAGCCGAACGAGAAAAGTGCCTGGTTCTGAGCGACGAGCAGCGAACCGAAACCGATGATGGTGGTCGCCGAACAGAGGGTCACGGCACCGCCCGTCGACGTCAACGCCGCGTGCAAGTCCATGCGCCCCTCACCCTGAAATCGCCTGAGCATGTTGATCGAGTAGTCGGCGCCGATCCCGAACGTGATCGGCAACGCGACGAAGTTGCAGAAGTTGAGCTTTTCCCCGGCCCACGCCATCGAACCCAACATCAGGAGGACTCCTGCGAACAGAGAAACGATGGCTCCGATCGAGAGCAGGACGTGCGAACCGTGACCACCGCGGAACGCCAAAAGGCAGACGACGAGGACCACAAACAGCGCGACCAAGGTCGCGCGTGGGCCATCGGCGCGCATCGCCGTGGCGATGTCACTGGACAAGAGTAATGCACCCGCGACCGCGCGTCGCTCGCCGTCAATGGTAGCTGCTTCGCGGAGGTCGTGGGCGAACTCGGTCATTCGCTGCGAATCCCAGGTGGCTGGGCTCAGCTTCGGGAAAACGAGCACGTTGCGATCGATACGGCCATCGAACTCCTGGAGACCCGCCACGATCACGGTCGGGATCTGTTCTACGGAGAGAGGTTTCAGTGCCTCGTCGGTGAGGGCTCGCTCGACCAGCTCCCGATCCTTCTGTGAAAGCTCCCCCTTCAGACGTGGGGTGAGCACGTCGCGCAGCTTCTTTGCTTCGGCGATGCTCTCTTCGCGATCGGAGCGCAGCACTTCCGCGCCGCTCCGCACCGAGGAGATCAAGCCCCCAGCTTTCCCTTCGTCTTTGAGCTTCTCGAGGCGAGCCTCGATGATTCGGGCCTCTTCGCCCGTGTCGGCCATGACCACGGTCGGGGTCAGATAACGGCGCAGAGTTTCGTCCATCCGCTTGCCCCAGTACCGCTCGCCCGATTCCCACGAATCGCGACGGCGAAGCTTGGAGAAGTCGTACTCCATCCAGTCGCCGAGACGCCGTTCGATCCCGATGCCGCCGAGCACACACAGCACCAAGGTGACGAAGAGCACCAGTTTCGGCCGGAGCAAGAGCGCGAGCAGCGTGCGACGCCCGAACCCCAGAGCGCTCCCCCGTTCGGCGGTTGGCAGGTCTGGCCCCCACATGCTGATGAGGGGCGGGGCGAGAACCATCGTAGTGAGCCAGCACAAGAGCATGCCAAAGCCACCAATCCACCCGAACTGGTTGAAGCCCCGAAAGTCCGTGAGCACCAGCGAACCGTACGCGGCGGAAGCTGCACCCGCTGCAGCGAGGGTGGGGCGCCACGTGCCCTGAACCGCTCCCACGATTGCACCCTCGACCTCTCTTCCTCGACGTCTCTCTTCCTGAAAGCGAGCCAGCAGAATGATGCCCGTGTTGATCCCGTTGCCGACGACGATCGATCCGAGGAACGCCGTGTTCGAGTTCAAGTGCCGAATGTCCAGCGGCGGCAGGGCAACTCCGCCGAACGCGTAGACCGCCCCGAGCACGAGGGGCACCCCCAAGATCGGGAGCGAGCGCCACGACCCGAAAAACCAAGCGATCAGCGCCACCACCGTCGAAAATACGAGCACACCCGAGATGGTGAGATCTCCCCGGAGACCCTCGAGCTCTTCCACGCGCGTCGCGACTTCACTCGCGTAGCCGATGCGCATGTCGGGCGCGTATGCCTCAGGAAACCCCAGCTCTTTCACGTCGCTCTTGACCCGATCCAAGAGCGTCTTGTCCACCGAGTAGCCCGTGTCGCTGCCTCCGGCCTGCACGAGGAGCACGGCCGTCAGCTTGTCGTCGGAGATGAACCGATCCTCGGGGAAGACGTGCGGGGTACCGTGCCGCCTTTCGTACTTCTCTCGCAGCTCATCAATGGGGATCTCCGGGGGCGGCTCCTCTTCCTCGTCGAGCAGGTCGAGATCCATGGCGCGGGTGACATCCCAGTCGCGACGCTTCTCGACGGCTTTTCTGAGCTTGCGAATGTCCTCCGGCGCCATCATCTGGAGCACGTGCGTTTCAGCGAACTCGCGCTCGGCCGAAATGTCGACGCGCACCTCACCGACGAGGTCCTTTGGATAGGTCTCGATGCGTTTTTTCAGATCGTCGAGAAAGCGGTTTGCCGCCGGAACGTTCTTCGGGTCCGCCACATCGACGACCACCCCGAGGTGACGCAAACCAGGGAGGCGCTTCCGAAGCGTCGTGAGCGCAGAGACGCTCGGTGCAGTGTCAGGCAGCAACTCTTCGAGATCGCTCTTCAGATGCGAGTACGTAAGGGCCGTCCGCGCACCGGCCACGACCCCAAGCACCGAAGCCACGATCAACACCACGGCGCGGCGCCGAATCAGCGCGTGTATCCACCGTGCGATCAGGTTGTGTTCGTCCATTGTCCCGTATGGTCAGGCACTCCACCCACTCATGCGGTGGAGGCCGTGGGCGGCTGCGAGTCCGGAGCCGCAGCCAAACGGGACTCTTTCTCATTTGAGGGGCGTGTGGCAACGACGGAAGAAGTCGGCCAGCCCAGAGCTACGAACATGCGCTTCGCCAGGAGCACCGCCACGACGGCGATCGTCCAGCCAGCAAGCCCGTCGATGATCCAGTGATGATCCAGATACACCGACGCTGAGAACATGGTGAGGGTGTAGAGCAGGTGGATCCATCGCGTGTTCCACCGGGTGACCCTCCACGAGGTCAAAAGACCGAGGGCCGGATACGCACAGTGCATCGACGGCAACGCCCCGAACACTTGGGAGGCGCGAGCGTAAAAGCTCTGGAAATACGGGATTCCGATGTACCCATCGACTCGCACCAGAGCTGCGGCGCTCGGGGCGACCGTCAGGTCGGCGACGCATCCGTGGGCTCGCACGTACCAGGGCGGAGCTGCCGGAAAGATGACCCAGCAGGCGAACGAGATGAAGTTCGCCGTGGCGAATGACCACAGGAAAAATCGCATCCGTGGTCGATCCTTCACGAAGAGGAACCCCGCGTAGACGAAGGCCACCACGAAGAACACCCCGTAGGGAACGGCGAAAAGGAGATCGAGCGCCATCACGGGATGCCGCGTGAAATAGTCCTGGGGCGTCATACCTGGGGCGACACTGAACCAGGACAGCTCGAGAGCCCGAAGGCCGCAGGTGATGACCCGCCCGGGCGTGATGGTCGCGTCGATCACGTACTTGACCAAGTCGTAACCGATGACGAACAGCACGTAGGGCGCCACGTCGATCAGGAAGTCGCGCGAACGTTTGGAGTAAAACGCCGCGAACAGACAGGAGCCCGCAACGACCACGTGCTCCCAACGGTAGAAGCCGAGGCTCCCCATCACGAGCGCGTAGAACATCGGGATCATGGGCAGCCAGAAGCGGCGCCCCCACAGCTCGCGCACGTGACCCACGAATCCCCGTGCCGCCTCAGACATGAGCCGTCTCCTCCCGGGTTTCGATCCCTCCGAACCCGGCAGCTTGCCCCCACGTGGCAGGATGAAATTCACGTGGAGTGCCGTTCGCCAGCATGGATCTAGTGATCAACACGGCGTGGGACAGTTGGTCTGAAGAGGCCGAGTGATACATTCCCCGGCCATGCACGCCGTATCCCCGGAGGTGACCACCTCCAGCGACCACGACTCGACCCCCCGAAACAGCGTCCCCGAGCCTGATGACGCCGCCTCGCCGCCTCCCACGCTGGGGGACCGCGCTGCCTACATTCTGGCGACGTGGTTTGGGTGCGGCCATTCGCCCATTGCCCCGGGAACCGTGGGCGCGCTCGGAGCGCTGCCCCTCCATTTCGTTCTGAAGCGAATGCATCCAGTGGCCTACGCGGCGGGCGCGCTCGCCGTGACGGCGGTCGGCGTGTGGGCCTCCCAACGCACAGCCGAGCAGCTCGGGGAAAAGGACCCGCAGCGAGTCGTGATCGATGAAGTGGCCGGGGTGCTGATCGCTCTCGGATTCGTCGCGAAAAAGGGTCCCGGTGCGCAGGCACTGGCTTGGGCACTGTTTCGCGCGTTCGACATCACCAAACCGGGCCTCATCGATCGCGTGCAGCATCGCGAGCCCGAAGGTGTGGGCATCATGGCCGACGACGTCGCGGCCGGCCTCCTTGCCGGGCTCACCGCGCGCCTTGCGTCGGCGATCCTGCGCACCTGAAGCGATGGCGCCGGCAGCGGTGAACGCTCGCAGCATTGCGCGCGACAGCGAGCGGAATGCGCGGGCCGGCGCGCTCTCGCGCCGCACGGAAACGCGGAATGCCAGCATCTCCCTCACTCACACGGACTTTTCGGCACGCATCACGCACCGACGGCCTCAACGGATCGGCAGAGGTCGAAGCCGCCCGGACTCCGCTGCCGTGGGGGTTCCCTCCGCGGAGGCAGCCTCGCGACGCACCTGGCCCTCCACCTGGACGGGTTCGAGGGCGCGATGGGCGGCTCGGAGCGCCGCGATCGCCGCTGCAAAGCTCAAAACGGACGTGATCGCCAGACCAAGCACCAGGAATGGATGCGGAACGGGGATCCGAAGCCCGATTCCGCCCACGGCGAGCGTGCCTGCCAGCAGAAGCAGCCTTTCGGCACGACGCATGAAGAGTGGCGGGATCGTCGCGCCGAGCGCTTCGGCGCGGGCGCGCACGTAGCTGATGCTCAAGGCTCCGAGCATGGCGGCCGCCGGCAGCCCCGCAAACCAGCCGTACGGAGCCAAGTACACGACGAGTCCGAGAAGCGGCAGTGCATCGGAGAAACGGTCGACGGTCGAATCAAGCAGTGCGCCGAACTTCGTCGTCAAACCCGTCGCCCGCGCGACCATTCCGTCGAGCACATCGCACAGCCCACTCAGAAGCAGGATGACCGCGGCGGCTATGAAGTGACCCAGGGCCACCGCCACACCCGCTGCCAAGGCGAGCAACAGTGCACCATAGGTCAACATGTTCGGTGTGACCCCGACGCGCGCCAACCCTTGGCCCGTCATCATGCAGCCCCGGTAGATGCCATGGGCGACTTTCGACGTTGACCAAACGGTCCCCGCGAGGCGGTTTCGAACGTACTCCTTCACGTCAGAGATCGCCTTCGGCGACTCGTGACGGGCCTTCGAATCCACGGCAGTCGACAAAACTTCCCCCTCGAGCGAGGCGCTGTCCCGCTTCTGGGAGTCCCATCCAACGGCGCTCAGCATCCCGTTCTCAACTTACGTCGGCCCCGCGCCGGACGCTAACGCGGAGACAGTGCGAACAACGCTCCGCAGTGGATTGAATGGCTGATTCCGCATGGTTGGACGCCGGTCCAGTGGCGTCATAACCACCACACCGGTGCTCATGACGAACGTAAGAAGCGGTGTCTTCGCCGACTGCTCCACCCGGGACCGAGATGGCTCCGAGCGGGACTTTCTGGCTGACGGGATTTAGTTCCCGCTCGACGAGTTTTCGTTCTTTGAAGGGTGCTCGAAGTCTTTGGCTTCCGGTCCCAGCAAAGTTCCGCACAGGGTTCGACAGCGCGTGCTCTCGCAACCGCAGTCGCCGGTAGCCTCCTTCTTCTTGAGCACCTTCTGCATTTCGTCAATCCCCACGCCTGCGAGGCGTTCCACTTTCGAAAACGGAACGTCATCCTTTCGCTGTTTGGGCGTGCGGGGATCGGTCTCCGCCCCGTCGGACTCGGAACAGCAACGAAATCCGAGGAAGTAGTAATAGAAGCCCTCGTCGTGCGTGTAGATCTTCGGGCGACACTGGTTGCGAACCCCTTTGTACCAGGGGCCTCCGGTGTGAACGCTCTCGTACTTTCCACGCCAACCGGACTCGAAAGTCTCGCTCGAGACGACCTCGTCGTTGTTTCCCGGGAGATCGTAAACGCCGAAGTCGCTCACGCACTCCGGCTGGCTTCCGCTCCGCACGCCTTTCCAAAGTCGCGCGAGCTCGTGGGGATCACGCTGGGCAACCTTTTTCATGTTCGGGCTGTCCCACTCCACGTCGCCGTGACACTTGTCCGTGTCGCGCTTGAAGCCGTACGGAAATGGTTTCATCTCCGGCCCCTCGCAAGCGAAGGTCCACTCGCTCTCGGTGCACAGACGCTTGCCCACCGCGGCGCACTTCACCTGCGCCTGGTAGAAGCGATTCATCACCTCCGGACGTTCGCCCTTCTTGTTGGGCCACGCGTAGCGGTCCATGCAAAACCGCTTCTTCACCTTCTTTCCAACGCACTTGGCGGTGGGGGCGAACTCTTCGCAGACCCGCTTCTTGTTCTGCGGCGCGTACCACTCTTTGATGCACTCGTGCTCGACCGCGTTTCGGTCGTCGGCGCCCCCCTCGCCTAGAGTGCAGTAGTCGCCTTCGACGAGAACCATGTCCTCGGGGCAGGCGGCCGGCCCTTCGGCTTCCTCAGCCTCGGCTTCTGCCTCTGCACCCTGCCCAGCCCCCTGGGGCTCGGCGCCCGAGGGAGCGACGTTCTGAGCCTCCACCTGGTCGGCTGACCTCTCTTCCCCGGCCGCAGCCCGAGTCGTCCCCGCAGGCGCTGGTGGGGGCGGGGCTTCGGCAGGCTGACCGGCCACCGATGAGCACGCCACAGCCACCAAAGGCAGGGAGAGTCCCCCGCGCACCCAACGACGAAGGCCCCGTAGAGGGGCCTTCGAAAGATTCGCTCGCAGTTCCGCCATTGGTACCTCCCCGGCCCGACGGATTGTCAGGCGGCTTGTTCGGAAATCACCTCGGAGGGTGATTCGGCATGCACGGGAGCCGGGTACCGCATCTTCTGGGTGGTGTTAAGCCGAACGATACCGAGGAAGGCGAACACGCGAATGGCGATGTACGCCGGGTCGACCTCGAAGCGCCGCGCGGCGAAGCACGGAGCCATTCCGAACTTGTGGTGATTGTTCTGAAAGAGCTCACCCAAAGTGAGGAAGTCGAAGATCAGCGTGTTCCGCGAGTCGTCGTGGTTGTCGTAGTTCTGGTAGCCGTACTTGTGGCCGCACCAATTCACGATCGCACCATGGATGGGCCCCATCACGAAGTGCGCGGGCAAGAGCAGGTACCACCAGGCCGACGGCGCGAACTGGATGTAGAACAGCGTGTACGCCGCCCCCCATGCGATGCGCGCGACCCAGCTCTGGCCGAGCTTGTCAAGCAGCGGCCATTCCGGAACGCCACCGTCGAACCGGGCCTCGGGCGTGACGCGGTCGTAGGCGAAGTCGTCGTAACGACGCTTCGTCGCGAGCATCATCGTGCCCACGTTGCCGTAGTTTCGCGGGGAGTGCGGGTCCTTCTCCGTGTCGCTGTATGCGTGGTGCATGCGATGCAAGATCGCGTAGCCCCGGGGATTCAGGTAGCTCGACCCCTGCGCGACGTATGTGAGTAGATGGAAGAACCGCTCCCAGCCCTTCGACATGGTGAACATGCGGTGGGCGCCGTAGCGGTGGAGGAAGAACGTCTGGCAGAAGACGGACAGCTGCCAGTGCACGAGGAATAGCGCGAGGATCCAGACCATGGGGAAAAGAGCCCAGCACAGCGCCCCGGCCTGTCCGGGAGTAGCTCACCACGCTCTCGGAGCCGCACCGTAGTCGAGTCGCTTCCGTCGCGCGGTCAGTATTCCATCATTTTCCGGACAAACCTCCGGGAGGGGGAACCCGGGGAGGCACCTCGAGACCTTCCGGCGACTCGGCGGGCGGCACCGCGGGCTCCAGCGGTGCCTGGGGAGTCATTGGCGGCGGTTCTGAGACCGGCGGACCTGGG
>JBNKGC010000123.1:0-17143 GCA_050289625.1 Polyangiaceae bacterium
GCCCTCTTCAATTGCCGCATCGACCGACCCGAGCGCTCGCAACAGCTCGGACGCGCCGCAGTCGAATGGACCCCGGCGGATGGCTACGTCGTGGTCGGAAGCGGCACCAACTTCTTCACCTCCATGGCGCTGAAAGCGGGCATCGATCCGAAGCGTCTTTATGCGGTCGAAGGTGAGACGGCGAACAGCGTTGCGCGCCGACTCGCGGAGATCGGCGGCGACGGCGCCGTGGTGGTCGGCTTGGGGAACATCGGCGGAGTGGGGCTCGCCCTGCTCGACATTTTGCGCGCTCAGGAGGAGGCCCTCGCATGATCGAGATGCTGCCCGTCGCCATCGGCTTCGGCCTGGTGATCAGTCTGTTGCTCTCGGAGCTGCTCGGCGTCGCCTCGGCGGGCATGGTCGTGCCCGGATACCTCGCGCTTTATCTGACCCAGCCGGCGCAGCTCCTGACGACCCTCGCGGCGACCCTCATCACCTACGGAGCCGTGCGGCTGCTCGGTAGCATGGTGATCCTCTACGGACGTCGACGCACCGCGGTCGCCATCCTCCTCGGGTACCTCTTCGGTGCCATCGGTGGATGGCTCGGAACGCTGTATTTGCCGGGCATCGAGCTCGGAGACAGTGCCGTCATCGGCTACATCATCCCAGGGCTCATCGCGATCTGGATGGACCGCCAAGGGGTGCTCGAAACCCTCGGTGCACTGACGGTCTGCTCGGTCACCGTGCGCCTCCTTCTCCTCCTCGTGCTCGGTCAGGAGGTGCTCCCATGAGTCGTCTGTATTGGCGCCCAGCAGGGGCGTCGCCACGAGCCCTCGCCTTGCTCGCCCTGATCGCACTCTGCTCCTTGGGAGCGGTGGGCGCGTTTCAGTCGCACATCCAGCAAGACGACTTCCAAATGAAGCTGGCGGCAGCCGAGCGCGCTCACCGGGCGTTCGAGCTCATCCGCAACGCACGGGTGCGCCGTGGCTACCCCGTCGATCCCGGTACGGATCCGGCGCAAACCGGCCTCATCGGAATCGCGGCCAGCCCCGTCACGTCGTCGAGCGGTTGGCTGCCGGCGAAGCAGATCACCGCGAATCCGAACTTCGCGGCCGTGGTCGTGGAGTATCTGAAGCGCCTCGACGTACAGAAGGGCGATCTCGTCGCCATCGGGCAGTCCGGCTCGTTTCCCGCGCTCAACGTCGCCGTGATGGCGGCGGCGGAGACTCTGGAGCTCGAGCCTTTGGCGATCACGAGCACGGCAGCGAGCGATTGGGGCGCGAACATCCCCGAGCTGATGTGGCCGGACATGGAGCGGCTGCTCTACGACAACGGCGTCATCCGCTCGCGCTCGCTGGCCGCCAGCATGGGAGGCGTCGAAGATCGAGGGCTCGCCATGACCGACGAAGGGCGTCGGTTGGTGCTGAGCGCGATTGAGCGAAATGGTCTTTCGCTCTTGCCTTCGTTCAGCTTCGAAGACGCCATCACGAAGCGCATGCGCCTCTATGACGAGGCCGCCGAAGGTCGCCCGATTCGCGCCTACATCAACGTCGGCGGCGGCGCGGTCTCCGTGGGGCGGCACCAAGGCAAGATCACCTACAAGTCGGGCGTGAACCTCCCCGTCGCCAAAGCGCCGGTCGACTCGGTCATCGGCCGGTTCCTCGATCGGGGGGTACCCGTCATCCATCTGGTGCGGGTGCACAACATTGCCGAGGCGCAAGGTCTGCCGCTGGAGAACTTCTCCATGCCCGAGCCAGGCCAGGGGGGCGTCTTCACGAAGACCACTCCGAATCGATTCTTGGTCGTGTTCTGTCTGCTCCTGATGACGGGAGCGATTATCTTCGTCGGACGTCGCGCCCGAGCCCGCGCGCACCTGAAGACGGTGCCGCCACCGGTGTCGAAACCTTGAGCGACGACCGGGCGTTGCGCGCGGCTCTCGTTCACGCGCGAAGGTTCGCCTGATCGAACCCCCGCTGACGGCTACTCGCAGGCGAAGCCGAAGTCCGCCCAGTCGGAGGTTCGCTCGAGGGAATTTTCGGGCAGAAGCGTCCTGCCCACGCAGGTCCCCGGCACCGCCACGAGCTCTCCCCCGGAACGAGTCGCGGTCAATGTTCCCGCACGAACCTCGAGGGTGCGTCGTGCGGGCTCGATCGGATCCTCGTAGGGATACTCGGTACTGCACGGCTCTCGTGCGGGCACGAAGATCTGCGCTTGGGGATCACCACCGAAGGTCAGGTCGAAGATCTCGTCGTTCAACCAGTCGGGGAGGTTCATCTTCAGCTGGTCCGAGAAGCTCGAAATCGTCATGGCCCCGCCCATGGTGAGTGCAGGCTGAAAACTCACCAGAAATCCTTCCGGGGTCTTGTCCACGCTCAGTCCGAGGTGACCCCCTCTCCCCTGGTCTCCGATGCCTCCTCGTGCGAACTCATCGGCGCCGACGCGCGCCGTCGAGGCCTTTTGCGCGACCACGTTCAGATAGAGATTGTTGGGGTCGTCGGGACCGGGTTGCTCGACGGTCGCGTACACGCCACCGAGCTCGTAAACCCAGTCTTCGGTCCGCTCCTTGGGGCCGCATTCGCTCGCGTCACAATTGACGCTACCGGGGACGGTGAGCTCGAAGTGTCCGAAGGAGGCGGCGAGCTGCGCTTCCTTGCTTGCGCCGGAGATGCCGACGTGAAACCCGATGCAGTCGCCTGCGGCGCTGCCCCGAACCGAGTCGGGGTCGCCGGGCTGGGTATCGAAGGAAAGCGAATCGATTCCCACCGTCGCGGACGTCCCGCCCGCGTTGTCTTTGCGGATCACGGCCGTCAGCACTCCCTGAATGTCGGGCAGGCTCCCCCCTGAGTCGGGGGTCGCATCCCTGACCTCGCGCTCCCAGGTCATGTAGCCGCCGAGGGGCGCCTGAACGACCGCTGCGTCGGGCGTGATGTACAGCGTCTGCACCCAGCCGCTGTTTTGTCCGAGCCCCAGCTCGACCTTCAGCACACCGTCGGTCGTGATGCGCGCCGTGATGAATAGGGGGTGCTGCGCGAGCCCCTCGGCGCAGCCCGGACAGGTCCGCAGGGCGAGTCGCAGGGTGTCGCCGGACTCGAGCTCCTCCGCGTTGAGGATCGCGTCGATCACGTCGTTTCGAACTTCTTCTTGGTTCCGCGGATCGAGGAGCTCACCTCCCGACGGGGGAAGAAATTCGAGATCTTCGTCCTCGTTCCAGTCGCAGCGGGTGTCGGTCGCGGCAAACACGGTTTCGAACAAGGAGTCCCAGACGTCGACCTCGTTCAAACCGAGCAGGCTCTCGTGGAGCGGCGTCATCCAGCCGCTGGTGTAGTCGCCGAGCACCTCGGCAAAGGTCTGGCGATCGAGGCCGCTGTACCCAGCCGGGGTGAACGCCGGCGGAGCGCACCAACTCCGGCTCTGCACGTCGAGGGTCGACACATCGAGGGACTCGAAAGAGTAGTCGATGTCCTGTCCCGGAGCGGGCACATCGGGACCGGACTGCGTGTCGGTTCCTTCGCAGCCGAAACAAGCAAGGCACAACGACGCGGAGAAAAGTAAGGGCGTTCGAAAAGTCATGACTCGAAAAGGAGGGAACCACGGCCAGATGTCGCCAGCAACCTCGGCAACTGCGACCCCGCAGCCTTCGGTCGTTTGCTTGAACTCGCGCTCCCCCTTGTCGCGAGCTACGCCGTCTCCGCGGACAGCGCGAACCGTCGTGGCAGCGTCTTCACACGCCGTATGCCCCTCGAATCAAAGCAAAGTCGGCTCCCGCCGTCACCGTGCGTGCTTGCCAAGGAAAAGTCGACCTTCGCGTTGCCATGCGCGCTTGCTATGGTCCCCGCCCATGACTCGAATGTTCTTGGTCACGGGCGTGGCCGCTGCCGTTGCTGCCACGACTGGTTGCAAGACCTCAGAGCTCTCTGGCGGCGGTGCGCAGGTCGCCACTTCCCAGAGTGCGCCGGTCGATTCCGGATGGGATCCCGAAGGATGTCAATCTCTCGGCTACATCGTTGGCCGAGGCGGCGGCTCGTTCGGCGGTGGCTGGCTCTCCAATGAAAAGCTCATCGAGTACGCGATGAACGACCTCCGCAACAAGGCGGCGGAATTGGGAGCCAACTTCATTCAGCACGACACACCCACCATGGGCCAAGCGGGCTCGAATGGCGACACATCGACCACCACTGCCACCGTCAGCGGAACGGCCTATTTGTGTGAGCGCAAGGCGAACCGCGTCGCCTCGACCAGCACGGTTCAGCAGGCTCCCCCCAAGGCGACGACGCCGGGCTGCACGCCTGGCTCCACCCAGGCATGCGTTGGGCCTGGTGGCTGCCAGGGCGGACAGTTTTGTGTCGACGACGGCACCCGCTATTCACCGTGCGATTGCGGCAGCGCCGCGGAACGAACCCCCGCACCCGAAGAGACCGCTTCCGAGGCCCTCTGATCGACCGCAGCGGCTTCAGCGAACCGCCACCGGTGCGAGCTTCGTCGTGTCCTCTTGCGAAGGCACGCCGAGGGCTTCGCCCACCTCGGCGAGCTGCTGCTCCATCGCCGCGGCTTCCTTTTTGTCACCGAGCGCCCGGAGGAGCTCCACCTGATCGCGGCCACCCCGGTCGAGAACCGTCAGGGTAGCGCGGTCCGGCCGAATGCCTCGGCGCGCGACGTCGAGCACGCGCACGAACGGCACCCGGCTCTTGCCGAGAGCCTCCCGACGATCGGAACGACCGAGGGCGTGGGGAGCAAAGCGGGCGAGGAACGGCCCGGGGGTCATGTGCTCGAGCAAGCGGTGGTCCCACTCCGGATCGACCTCGACGAAGAGCGGTCGCGCGTCGCTCAACACCGTGAGCGCCTGTTCGCTCGGAAGCCCCGACACCGAGAGCTCACGCACGAGCAAAGCGAGCTCCGGTTCGACTTCGAGCAGGCGAGCGGCCACGGAACCACGCCCCAAGAGCGGCATGGGCACCACGACGAGGTCGGGGCGCACCCCTGAGCTGGTGGCTGCCCACAGGCGCCACGCCACGGGCTCGGTACGCACGACGACCAGGCTTCGCGAAGGCAAGCTCGAAAGCACTTCGTCCGTCCAGGCCTGAGCCCCGTGGTCGCTCTTCTGGTCGAGGAGTTGCGTCGAGTCTTCCGCTCCCGCAAGCACACTCGTCGTCGTGAGCACGACCGTGAGCACGGCGATTGGTCGCGCCGCAAAGAGGCCGAGACGGTGCGCGAACACGGCAAACGACTGGATGGCCAGCATCGCAAGCGGCGCGATGCCCACGAGAGCTACGAGGTGAAGTGCCGTCCGCGCTTCCGCGGCCAGCCCAAGAGCCTCACCCCGAGGCCAGGCGAGATCGACCGCAATCGGCAGGACCCAGGGCAACGCTGCCGCGCGGTGACGCCGACTCGCGAGTGCGAAGACGAGTCCGAAGAGCCCCGCGAGGCAGAACAGCGCGCCGAGCTCGGACAGATGGGTCGCCAAGGGAGCTCCGAGTGGGCCCAGAAGGTCCTCCGGCACTGGGCCTGCCGCCGAGGCAGTGTCCCCGCCTCTGGAGGCCTCCGCGCCAGCGACCGCGGGTCGATCGGCTTTTTCGACGGCGCTCGCCGCGACCTCGCGCAGACCATTGCCACCCGGCCCGATCCCGATCAGCTCGGCGTGGGAACGAGCCCCTTCCGACGGGGCGAGGGGACGAAGCAACGAGGGCAGCAGAGCCAGAACGGCTACCCCGACGAACCCCCCAGCAAAGCCGAGCGTGGCTCGGCGGGAGGGCTGCGCCCCGTGAGCCCACCCCGCAGCGACCACGAGAACCACTGCAGAAGCACCAGCCCACACGTTTTCCAGGAACGTGAGCGCCACCAAAGCACCGCCCACGAGGGTCCGGCGCACGTCGGCTCCCTCGTGGGGCGACCGGGAGGCCGTCAAAACCCAGAAGGCAACCAGAGCCAGGGCAGCGGCCACGACCGAACCCCCAACCACGGTGGCCTCCTCGAGCCAAGCCACGCACGACACCGTCCCGAACGCACCCGTCAGGGAGAGGGCGGCGTTCAAACGAGGCGTTCGAGCCGACGCGCCGAGCATGCGGTGCGTGATCCGGAAGACCACGAACCCGGCCAGACCGAGCGCCAGGCCCCCCACCAAGCTCGCCCGAAGCAGGCGACTTCCCACGGGTAAAAGCAACGTCAACTGACCGAGCGCGGTCGACACGATGCCCTGAAGCCCCGGGGCGAATCCGAGCACGCGAAGCGCAGCGGGGTCGTCTCGCCAGGAAGGCGCGGGGCTCGCATTCCACAGGGCCACCGAAAGCGGCAGGACGAAAGCGAGCCAGGCGCCCAGTACCTCCGACCCCTGGCGCGAGACCGAGGCGCCACGCAGCTCGGACCAACCTGGTTCAGACCCTTGAGGCAGCGCCGACGGGGGATTCACCGCACCTCGGTGCCACGAGGCGCCAGCGATGGGAAAGTTTCCGGCCTTTGAAGGGGGCTCCGGCAACTCGGCTCCCGGTTGAGCACCCCCTTCGCCCGCGCTAAGACCCCCCGCCCTGCGCTCCCGGTCCAAGCGGACCTCGGCCGCCACCCGCGGCCGTTCGAAAAGCGCTCCAGAAAGGAAAGAACACGTGGCCCGGTTCATCGACGAGCTCAAGCGAACTCACGACTGCGGCGCCCTGCGCGCCAGTGACGTCGACCAAGAGGTGGTCCTCTTCGGTTGGGTCGCCAATCGTCGGGACCACGGCAATTTGATCTTCATCGACCTTCGCGATCGAGAGGGGATCACGCAGATCGTCTTCGATCCGGAAGCGTCGCAAGAAGCCCACGCACAAGCCGAAGCGGTGCGCGGCGAATGGGTGATCGGCATTCGCGGCAAGGTGAAGTCACGCGGCGAGCAGTTCAGCCAGAAGGAAGGCAAGATGGTGAGCGCCGCCAACCCGAACCTCGCCACCGGCGAGATCGAGGTCGAGGTGCTCGAAGTCACCGTCTTCAACAAGAGCGAGACGCCTCCCTTCGAGCTCACCGACAACGTCGACACCCGCGAAGAGGTGCGCCTCGAGCACCGCTACCTCGATCTGCGGCGTGCGCCCATGCAGAAGGCTCTGCGCGCCCGCCACGTGATCAACCAGGCGACGCGCAACTATCTCTCCGACCAGGGTTGCCTCGAAGTCGAGACGCCCTTCCTGGTGAAGTACACCCCGGGCGGTGCGCGCAACTTCCTGGTGCCGAGCCGCATTCACAACGGCAAGTTCTACGCGCTCGCAGAGAGCCCGCAGCTCTTCAAGCAGCTGCTCATGGTGGCCGGCTACGAGAAGTACTTCCAGATCGTGCGCTGCTTCCGGGACGAGGACTCGCGCCTCGACCGGCAGCCGGAGTTCACGCAGATCGACGTCGAGATGAGCTTCGTCAACCAGGACGACATCTTCAGCCTGGTCGAAGGGCTCGTCGGCGCCGTGTGGAAGGCCGCCCTCGGGGTCGACCTCGCGAAGCTCTACCCGGGCCGAGAAGACGGCGCGCCGAAGTTCCCGCGCCTGAACTTCGAGGAGTCGATGCGGGACTACGGCAACGACAAGCCGGATCTCCGCTTCGGAATGAAGCACTTCGACCTGACGGAGCTCGTCGTCGAGCACGGTGGTGGCGGCGTACCCTTCTGGGAGCCCTTGGCCGAGAAGTTCAAGAACGGCACCTACCGCAAGGACCTGCCCGCCGAGATCGTCAAAGCCATGGTCGTTCCGGCCAGCGGCAACCTGAGCCGCAAGGACGGTGAGGCCCTCGAGAAGATTGCCAAGAGCATGGGAGCGGGCGGGCTCGCTCGCGCGAAGGTCGCCCCGGACGGCACCTGGACCCAGACTCCCCTGAACAAGATGATGACCCCCGAGCTCCGGGACGCGATCACCAAGATCACCGGCGCTCAGGAAGGCGATCTCATCCTCTTCCAGTCGGGCAAGGCGCAGCAGGTGCACACGGTGATGGCGAATCTCCGGGTGCATCTCGGCAAGCAGCTCGGCTTGATTCCGGAGGTCGGCCACGGTGGAGAGTGGAACTTCCTCTGGGTCGTCGAGCCGCCCCTGTTCGAGTACGACGAAGAGACCCGTCGCTGGGCCGCGGCGCACCACGCCTTCACGCGACCTCACGACGACAGCGTCGAGCTGATCGAAAAGGATCCAGGCAAGGTCCTTTGCTACCGCTACGATCTCGTTCTGAACGGTTTCGAAATCGCGGGCGGCTCCATCCGTCTTCACGATCCGGTAGTGCAGGAGCGCGTGTTCAAAGCGCTGGGCATCGACCACGACGAAGCGCGCCAGAAGTTCGGGTTCTTGCTCGACGCACTGAAGTTCGGCGCTCCCCCCCATGGCGGCATCGCTCTCGGCATGGACCGACTCGTGATGCTGCTCACGGAGCGCGAAAGCCTCCGGGACGTGATCGCGTTCCCGAAAACCCAGCGCGCTACGGACTTGATGAGCGATGCTCCGAGCCCCGTGGTTCCCGAGCAGCTCGTCGAGCTCGGCATTCGAGTGACCGGCGAGGAAAGCTGAGCCCACACGTCCCGACCGGATCTTTTCAGGGGAGATTCCGGTCGGGACGCAAATCGAGTTCCGGGAGCGGAAAGCGCTTCCGCAAAGCGGCGCGCGCGCCCGCCCGCCAAGTGACAGGGGTCTTGACCGCCGGGCCTACCCAGGCACCATGGATGGCTGCGCTCACTCACACGAGCGTGCGTCATCACATCCCTGGCATATGGGCGCTCGCATCCTCATCGTCGACGACAGCCCCACGATTCGAAAGATCGTGGCAAAGATCCTCGCACGTCGCGACTACGATCCGGTCCTGGCCGCTGACGGCGTCGACGCTCTCCAAGTTCTGAACAAAGAGAAAGTCGATCTGGTCCTCGTCGATTTCGTCATGCCGCGCATGAACGGATACCAGCTCTGTCGAGAGATCCGCGCACGCGACACGGTGAAGGACCTGCCCGTGGTGTTGATGAGCGCCAAGGGCGACAAGATCCGCGGCAAGTTCGTCGAGCGCACCGGAGCCCTCGACGCCATCACCAAGCCCTTCGACGCGCGGGGGCTGGTCGCAGTGATCGAAAGCGCCCTGAAGAAGCAAGAGCAGGGAGGACGCGCGGAGGGGGAGCCGGTCAGTGACGACGAGCCCGCCTCGAGCCCCACCGCGACTTCAGCAATGCATTCGGTGCAGCGAACCGAAGCCGCGGACGCATTGGCTGACGCGCTCGCCCCGCTCCTGGCTCCCGAACTGGAAAGACTCGACGGCGTGAAGGGCGACGAACGAGCTCTGGCCGAGGCCCTGAAGAGCGCAATCACTGCCGAGTCCGTGCGCTCCCTGTCACGCGTGCTCAGAACGGTGGACTTCGGTGCCGAAGCCGGCGAGGTCTTGTCGGGCGATGTCTCGGTGATCTCGATTTCCGAGGTCTTGCAGCTTCTGGACGTGCAGCGTCAATCGGGCGCCCTCACGATCACCTCCAAGAGGTCACGAGTCACGCTTTTCATTGGCGACGGGAATCTCGATTTCGCGACCTACACCGGCTTGCCCGAGGAGTTTCTGCTCGGGCGCTACCTCGTCGATTCGGGCGCAGTCAGCCGCGAGGAGCTCGACCGGGCACTCGGTGCGCGTCGAGACGACGATGCGCGTGTGCTCGGCGATTATCTGGTCGAGGAAGAGCTCGTCACGGCCGAGGCCCTCGAACGCGCCCTCCAGCAGCAAACTTCGGAGCTCATCTACGAAGTCGTGCGATGGCGCAAAGGTCGGTTCCGCTTCCTCCATCGGGCGGAGAACGCCATGGCCGATCAGGCGAAGCTCCAGCTGCGCACGCCGGCGCTCATCATGGAAGGCTTTCGTCGTGTGGACGAGTGGCGCTTGATCGAAGACAGCTTCGACTTCAACGACATCCTGTTCCGCGACGACATGGCCATCGACAAACTCGAGGATCAAGAGCGGCTCCAGGGCCACGAGCGCGCCGTTCTCGATGCGATCGACGGAGAGAGCACCGTGGGCGAGATCGTGGATGCCGTGGAGGGGAGCTCGTTCGAAATCTGCAAGGTCCTCTACCAACTCTTGAATTCGCGACTCGTCCGCCGGCGGGCTGCCTGAGGCCATGTCCGGAGAGGGGTCGGAGGGAGGGGTCGTCGTCCGGACCAGGGCGGGGTTGCGGTTCGTCCCGGCGCGCTGGGCCCGCACCGCCCTCGACGCCCCTCGCTTGAGCCGCGTCCCGGGGGCCCCGTTCGGCATCGTCTGGTTCGAGGGCAGGGTCGTTCCGGTGTTGGCTTTCGAAGGTACCGGTCCCCTGGAGGAAGTAGGCGAGTCGGGTGGGGAAGAATCGGCCGGGGTACTCCTGTGCGAGTTCGAGGGCCGATGGTTCGGTCTGGCGGGTCTGCGCCTCATCAAGAGCGGAGTGTTTCCCGCCGAAGGCGGCCGGGTGCGATACAGTGGCGAGGTGCTCGACACCATCGATCTCGAGAGCCTGATTCACACGGTCGAGGGCTCCGCTTCCGCGGGCCCCGCTTCGGAAAGGGAGACGCCATGAGCACCGCCGATCATCTGCTCAGGGCGTTTCGCGAAACCCTGCGCGGTTCGGGCAAACAGAAACGCGCCGGCGAGCTCGCGGTCCTGCTTGCGGCGTACGACAAGGTGGGGCGGAGTCTCGAAGAAACACGGCGCAAGTCCCGCACCCTCAGAGCCGAGCTCGGCCTCCGCGCCGCCGAGGGCGAGCACCTGACGGCGCTGGCACGCAATCTCCTGTCGCGAACGCGCGACGTGCGCGGGTCCACTCAGGCCGTTCGAGAGGCTCTCGAGGGCGTACGCTTGATGGGCCTCAACTCGGGCCTCGAGGGGGCTCGGTTGGCCGACGCCGCGAGCGCGCCGCTCCTGCGTCTGAGTGACGAAGTTCGAGCTCGTGCGGTGCAGGGGCTCGAAGCGCTCGACGAATTGTCGAGTCTGCTGGGCCAGCTCGATGGCGAACGAGAGGGACTGAGAGACGCCACACGCTCTTTGGGGACCGCGCTCGCGAATCTGCAGCAGCACAGTGAAGTCGAGGAGCAGTGCCTCGCCGATCTGGACGGTGCCGTTGGCGCCCTCGGGGAAGCGATCGAGCGTGCGACGGGGGCCGATCCGGACCTCGCTCCGCTCCTCGCTCAAGCCGCGGAGCACGCCCGCGGACTGGCGTCGGCGCTCTCGGGGCTTGCCTCGCGCGACGCGGCCCGTATGGCGCTCCGAGCGCTCCAGCCGATGCTCGATCCGCTCCTCGGCGTGATCGACGAGATCTACGGTCAGGACGAAGGTCCCCGGTGAAGGCCGATCCCGAGCTCGACCGGATACTCGCCGACGAGATCGAGTCCCGTCTCCCCCTCTTTACCCTGGAGTCCGAAGAACCGGGGGAGTTACGAGCGGCCTTGCACTCCCTGCGCGGGGCGACGGCCATGGCCGGCCACATCGAGCTCAGCGTGGTGCTGTCACAACTCAGCGCTCGTCTCCGGGCAGGCGAGCCTGGGGCGCGCTCGCTCGTCGGTGAAGTTCTCGGGCACGCGGCGGCGCGACTCAGAAGTGGCCAGCCCCCGCTCGACACGCGCTGGCCCGTACCGCCCGCCGCCCTGTGCGCCATGCCCATCGACGAGCGGTACCGGGGCGACTACGAGGCCACCCTACGAGACAAGCTCGGCGAGCTCGACGTAGCCCTCGCCAGCCACGATGACCCGGGCGGCGCCATCGATACCGCGTACCGCGCCGTGCACGGCATGAAGAGCTCCGCAGCCGCCGCCAGTGACGACGTCACGACCTGGTTCTGCCATGGCCTGGAGGAAGAGCTGAAGGCCGCGCCGCGCTCCGGTCGCGGCGCGCTCGACTACCTGGTGCAGCTCACGAGGCACCGCACCATCTTCGCCCTTCTTCTCGACGATCCGGCCCGGGCGCTGGAGGCGCTTCGAACGTTCTCGCCGAGCAGTCGTGTGCCCGCGGCGCGAAGCGCCCCACCGACGAAACGCCCCACCGCTCCTCCCCCGGGCGCAGGTGAGCTTCGCGTCCCGGTGCAGGCCGTCGAACGTGCGATGGAGCGACTGACGCAGATGGAGTCCGCCTACGACGAGCTCCGAGCGCTCTTGGATCTCGCGCATCGCGGAGCTTCGCAACTTCGCCTCGCTCGCGCTCGCCTGATGGACCTGCCGCGACTGGCCGCCACCGAAGGGTCCGCCGAGGGTGCGACGACCTTGGCCGAGGAACTTGCCCGCACACTCGGCGCGATCGCCCTCACGTCCGAGCGCGGCGGATACGCCCTCAGGCGCGCGACGGCGCAACTCAGGTCCAGCTCCCGCGAGCTGTCGGACGAGCTCAAAGAGCTGCGCACCACGCGCGCTTCGATCTTGTTCGAGCGGGCGACTCGCGGTCTCTACGACCAAGCGGCCATGGAGGGCAAACAGCTCCAAATCGACGTTCGCGGTGGAGATACTCCCCTCGACCGCTCCTTGGCCGATGCGGTGCTCGAAGCGATCACGCAGCTTACCCGCAACGCGGTGGCGCACGGCATCGAGACGCCCGAGGTGCGGACCGCATCGGGCAAGCCAACGGCAGGCCATATGGAACTACGGGCGCAGCGCGTGGCCGGGCGCCTGCGCATCGAGGTGGCCGACGACGGCCGGGGCGTCGACATGAGCGCGCTGAAGCGAACGGCAGGGTCTCTTGGAATCGATTCAGTCGAGGGTGCACACATCGGGCAGGAAGACGAGCTCCTCACGCTGCTCGTGCTCCCGGGCCTCACCACCCGAGCCGAGGCAGGCCTGCTTGCGGGTCGAGGCGTGGGGCTCAATTTGGCCAACGAAACCGTCACGCGTCTCGGAGGTTCCCTCACATTGAGGTCACGCCCCGAGCAAGGGTTCGTCGCCACCCTCGACCTTCCCGTCGCAGGTGTGTCCACCGACCTGATCTGGCTCCGCGCAGCACACGCCAGCTTCGCCCTCCCCGCGGCCTTCACGCGCGCGGTGACGACCGAGCTGCCCGACATCCACTTGAACGCACTCCTTCCCGGTGAAGAGGGGACGCCGAGCAGACGTTTGCCGGGCGCGCTCGGCTGCATCGCCCTCGCGGCCACCGGAATGGAGCCGATTCGCTTGGGGGTGGACGCGGTCGGAGTGCTCGAGAGCCGAGTGGTCCACCCCGTTCCCGCACTCGTCAAGCGCGCGGGACCTTACTTGGGGGCGGTGCGACGCGGTGACGGTTCGCTCCGGCTGGTCCTCGACGCCCACGCCCTGGCCACGCGAGCCCACGACCTTTTGGGACGCCTCGGGTGAACCCATCACCGCCCGAAGTCGTGGTCGACTGGGCGCGGCAGGCGGACCGATCCCACCTGCAGGCCCTCGCCGCAGAGAGCGCCGTGGAGCTCGACGTCGACGCCGAGCTCGCCCGTGACCACGCGTGGCTTTGGGTCGCGCGCCGGCAGGGGTCGACCGAAGCCGTCGACGGTTTCCTCTTGGCTTGGCAGGTGGCTGATGAGGTGGAGCTGCTCGATGTGGTCACCCTTCCTGCGGCGCGCCGGCAGGGGGTCGGTCGGGCACTTTTGCAGCGTTTGTTCCGGGAAACCCGCACGTGCGGCGCGCGAGCCATCCACCTGGAGGTTCGCAAATCGAACCAAGCGGCGCTGGCGCTCTATCGAAGGGCAGGATTCGAGGAGGTGGGGTGCCGCACGCGCTACTACGCCGATGGAGAGGACGCGCTGCTCCTCAGGGTCACCCCGTGACCGTCGCTGGCGCGCCGTCGTCTCGAACCGATCGCCGCTCCAGCGTGCCACCCCGCTTCGGGAAGCGCCCTTTGCCACGGCTCGAAATCTTGTCGACACTCCGGATGGTGAGTCGCTCCACGATCGCGCTTCTTTCTTGGGGGCTGCTGCTGGCCTGCGAAGAAGCGGGCTCGGACGCGGCGCCCCACCGGCACCCAAGCGGAAGCCACACGGAAGCTCCCGCCACGGCCCCGGCTTCCAGTGCCCCCATTGCGTCAGCACCCGCCGTGGCGCTCGACGCGATCACGACGAAACCGGGTGCCGCGAAACCGGGTGCCGCGAAACCGGGTGCGGTAGCGGACTCGGAGCGTCGGGGTGCGGTGGACCGTCGTCCGCTCTCACCGCCGAAGCCATTTCCACGGACCTCGGCTCTGTCCCCCGACACCGCTCGACCTGTCCTGCTCGGGGGAGTCGAACTCGTCGCCCGCATGGGGTGGGACGAGGTCGACGCGAAAGCCTCGAGTCGCCTGGGAGACGAACCCGTTCCGCTTCAGCCCGAGCTGTCCGTCGCTCTCAGTCGGAGCGGACGGATGAGTCTCACCCTCGCCTCCCGGATCTTTCCGTTGCCCGAGGGGACGGAATTCCGATCCCGTCTGGATCGTTTCGGTCATCTCGTCGTGTGGCCCGACCAACGCAGCTACCGCGTCGCGCCGCGTGGCTCACTTCGTGCGGTGTTCGAAGATCGCCGGGTCGACGTGAGCCCCATGTTCGACGGCAGCGTCACCGCGAGCGGGGCCGGGCAGCTCCTCGGCCTCGAGACCGCGAAGCGGACCGCGGAAAGCCCGTTGGGCCGGGTCGAGCTCGAGCTCGCAAAAGACGCGGGCCTCGACGGGGCTGGGGCGCTTTGGTGCGCCGTGCTGCTGGAGTTCTTGCGGTTGCACGCGTCGACGGCCATCTGCGGAGAGGACGAGCTCCCCCTTCGTGCGCACTACACCTGGGTGGAACGCGGTGAGCTCGATGTCGTCGTGACGACGCTCACCCGTCGTGGTGATTTTGATGGCACCGTCTTCGCAGCCCCCCCGCCGATGCCGATCTTCAAGCCAGGGGAGCTGCCTCCGGATGCCTCGACCCTGCTCTGGACCGACGAACAGAGTCGCACCGTCTGGGACAGCGAGGCAGCCTCGCACCTCACTTTCGATAACCACTTCCCTCTGCCCGTGTACGTGATCGTCGACGGAGTGCCCCTGATGCGGGTGGGAGCTCACGATCAGGCGACGTGGTCGGCCAAAGCAGGGTCTCACAAGATCGCGTTTCGAGACTTCTTCGGAGACGTGCGCGGGGCAAACCGGACCGTGGAAGCACCGGGAAGGGTCGCTTTGGAATCGGAACCACCGCCAGCGCCGGCAGAGGCCTCCGCCGCCAAGAGCCCGTAGGCCCCCCACGCTAGACCGCCACTCGGGAGGGTCAGTGCAATCCGAGGGGCCGGAGCTCCGCCTCGTAGTCTTCGGGGTCGAAGGTGATCTCGTCGTAGCCCCGAGCGATCTGTTGGGCGCGGACGGCGTCCATCGCGATTTCGAGCACCTCGAGTCGGGTGCAGAGGGTGAAGTACTGGTCTTCGGGCACGGCTGGCAGATCGGCGAGGCGCATCTCCACCCCCACCCGATCCTCCGGAGCCACCCGGATCTGCGACCGGGGACCCTCGTGATCCTCCCCGCCGACCACGGCGTCGTAGCCGACCCCGATCGGATTGACGGCTAGAAACGCGACGGAACCGCACACCTGCCAGTCGTGGAAGTTAGGCGAGGGAATCCGCCAGAAGCCATTGGTCGAGCGTCGCAGCACCTCGCCGAAATATGCCCCCACGGCCTGCGCGACGAGGGGCAGGGTTTCGGGGCGCACCTCGAGCGCGGCTCGGGCCTCCGCCGCGTAGTGGTCGACCAGCGACAGGGTTTCCGGCTGAAAGTCGGGTTCGATGCCGGTCGCGCGGTGAACGTACTGGACGCACGCTCGGCACAGGTCGACGATCGGCTCCGGAACGCCTTCGAATCCGGCAGGCGACTCCGACGGGTCGCGGGTGTCGTTCTCGGTCACGACAGACGCCTATCACTGCCAGCTGCAGACCGCACCGGGGACGAGAAACCTCACCCGTTCCGCGCCGCCGGACTCCTCGCATACGCAACGCACCTCCCAGAGAAAGCACGCCGAGCGCTTGGCACGAACGAGCAAGGACTGACCGAGTCGAGGCGAACCGGACAGGTGTCCGCGAGCCCCGCGGGCGCTCGAGCGCGAACTGGTGGTACGTCCAGATCTTCCGTCAGCTGATCGGACTGCCCGGAGCTCCCGGTCCGAGCCTGCCGCCGAGCGATGAATCGGGATCGAAAGCGCCCGAGCGACCCCATCGAACACCGCTGATTTTTTGATAGCTCGTCGTCGAAGGCCCGCGGGGCGTGTCCTCCCGCGCATGACCCGTGCCCATCCCCACCCTTCGGGCCCCCATCCCTCTGGGGGGTATGCTAACGAAGTCCGACGGATAAGGAGCACGCGGTTTTCAACCAGCCCCTTGCCCTGCGGGATCTGCCCCGCAATACTCGTTCGTCTTCCCCGGTCCCGATGCGCATCGCGGTTCTCAGCGACATCCACGCAAACTACGAGGCTCTCAGCGCCGTGCTCGAAGCTCTCAAGCACGAGAGCATCGGCGCGTACTATTGTCTCGGTGACACGGTCGGTTACGGCGGCTCGCCAAACGAGTGTGCCGACCTCGTCCGGGGCCTCGCCAAGGCCACCATCCTCGGCAACCACGACGCCGCGGTGGCCGGACGGATGGACTACTCGTACTACTACGAGGCGGCGCGCCACGCCCTCGACACGCACGCTCAGATGCTCTCTGCGGAGAACATGGAGTGGCTGAAAAGCCTGCCGTACAAGGTCGCGCTGGACGAAATCGGCGTGCACCTCTGTCATGGGTCACCGGTGCGCCTCGAGGAATTCGAGTACATCTTCGCTCCAGAGCAGGCTCGGGAGTGTCTGCCCATGTTCGCCGAGCTGGGTCAGCTGACGCTCATCGGGCACTCGCACCTGTGCAAGGTCTTCGCACTCACCGAGACCACAGTGGAAGAGCTCCCGCCGATCGATTTCGCCCTGGAGTCGAACCGCAAGTACATCGTGAGCATCGGGTCGGTCGGGCAACCCCGCGACTACGACAATCGAGCCAGCTTCGTCGTTTTCGACTCGGAGACGAGGAGCTTCGAGTTCAAGCGAGTCGAGTACGACATCGAAACGGCGGCCGACAAGGTCCTGCGCGCCAAGCTCGAGCGCAACTTCGCGCACCGGCTGTTTATTGGTGTTTAGGGGGGCTTTCCCAGCCCCCCTCGTCGCGGCGAGTGAATCGCCGCTCCTCTGGTCTTGGCTAGGGGGCGGACCCGCCCCCCTCGTCGTCGCGGCTAAGCCGCTCCTCCTCACCCCACGGACCGCCGGGTCTCCGGC
>JBNKGC010000124.1:0-16872 GCA_050289625.1 Polyangiaceae bacterium
ACGCCCGGCTGGCTCGTCGACAGCAGGATTTGGGTGGCGCTCGGCGTCACCAGCCTGAGCGCGTTCGCCACGCGCGCGCTCGGCCTCTCGCCGAGTACGCTGCCACTCGCGTTGGTCTTCTTCTCGGCACTCGGCATCTACAATTTCGATCGCGTGGTCGATCTGCGTGGCGTTCGCGACCTCAGGCGACCGCGTGTGCTTGCCGCCGTGGCGCTCGCCGCACTCCTTTTGCTGTCGACCCAAACAGCGCCACTCGTGGTAGCCCTCGTGCTCTTCGGAGGACTTCTCAGCTGCGCCTATGCGGTCCCGTTTCGCGTCCGTGGCCGGACGCTTCGGCTGAAGGCCATCTTCGGCGTCAAGCCGGTGATGATCGGCGCTGCCGTTTCCATTGCCACCGTGACCGTTCCCTGGGCCTGCGCTCATGAGAGCACCCCTGAAGCAGCCCCGGTCGACCCTGCGCGGGTCGCGTGGCTGATCGCCGTGCTCTTCGCGTTCTGCGCGACGAATGCCGTCGTCTTCGACATTCCCGACGTCGAAGACGATCGGAGCCGAGGCATCCCGACGCTCCCCGTCGTCTTGGGGGCTCGCGGCACTCGATGGATCGTCACGGGACTCGTCGTCTTCGCTCTCATCGCGGTCTGGCTGGGACCATCGCTCCTGGGCACCGCGCCTTCGATGGCTGATGCGTTCGGTGCGACTCAAATGGCCCTGGCGAGCGGACTCGGGTGCCTGACCGTCGTCGCATGGGCCCTACCCGACGGCGCCTCCCAGCTCGCGTACGGTCTTTGCGCGGACGGCACGCTGTTCGTGCCCCTCGGGGTGTGGATGGCGCTCGCAGCCTTCTGAGCGGAGCGCGAGGCGGCGCAAGTTTCACTGGACGAGATCGACCTCTTCGAACGAGCCGCCGAGAGTCGCTCGAAGTTCGTCGTACCCGCCCGATACCTCGAGTTTCGGGGCGGACCAGCGCCCGTTCAGCGCATCCGAAGGACTTTCAGCCAAGGCGAGCCAGCCTGCCGTGGCAAGCGACACCAAGCCGACCCCCGCGGCCATTCGGGACCAATGGACTTGCCGCGCTACGCCCTCGACGTGGGCGCCGCTACATTCCGGCACACACTTCTTGAGCTCCTCGACGCCAGACCGCGCGACGCCGTCGAGGGCGAGCGCCGTGACGAGTGCCCCTCCGCCGAGGCCCGTGAGAACCCAAGCAGCCTCCGGCATGAGCCATTCCGTGCGCGCGTCCCCACGCCGAAGTTCGTCGGGCAAGTCCGCGGGAGCACGCAAGGTCACCGGGAGAATCCGCCTCTCACCCATGCTCAGTCTGACGTGCCGCACCACGCCGAGGTGCGCGTCTTCGTCGGCTCTGAGCACGTGATCCCCCGGATCCAACGGAACCGGGATTCCAGGAGCCCTCTGCTGTCCGTCGATCCACACGAGTGCTCGGTCCAGAGGCGCGCCCTTCTCCGTCGAGACGGAAACGACCAGGTGCGGGGTCTTCTCGCGAACTCGCTCGAGCTCCCGCGAGCATTCGCGCTTCATCGCTTCGCCGCAACGCGCCGCGAGGCACTCGTTCAGCGCGTCCTGCGCCGCGAGAAGCTTCCGCTGCTCCACGAAGTCGCGCCCCTCTTCGAGCCAGCGGTCACAAACGTTCGACGACTGTTCTTTTCCGACCAGTTCGGCTCGACGAGCCTCGCGTTCGGCGCGCGCACTGGCTGCCTGCCCCAAAAGGAACAGCAGGAACATCTGAACTGCACACGCGAAACGCCGCATGAAGTCGTCTCCGGATTCCAAAGCCAGCCACGTTTCCAGGGAACGGTGCTGGCTCGGGCGCGGTTCGCGCTCCCTTTCAGATTGAAGCGTCGTCACCCCGCAGTCGAGGTTCGACACGAACAAATTACGGACCGATTGTCAGATGATTGACAGATACCCTGCGGTGGCGCCTCAGAGTGAAACGGTTCCAGCGAGGCGCCGAATTCCGTGCTGGAGACGTCAACACACCGATGCTCACGGTTGAAACATCGGAGCTCCCACCGTCTCACATCGAGAGACTCCGTCGCTCGTTTGACACTCGAGCGCTGGGACGACGGGTCGCGCAGAAGTCGGTGAACCAGAACCTCCGGCGAGCTTTCCAGCGCCGGCAACCCACAAGTTGATCGCCGAACCCTGCGGCCCTTCGCGCACCAGAAACGCCGCCCGCCGACCTTCCGCCGACCACGCCACCACTTCACGCACCTCTTGTCCGGCGGGAAGGTTCGGAAAGAGATCGGTCGAAGACGACGGAGTCGTCCCGCTCACGTCCACCCACCGAGCCCTCGTGCCACCGCCCTCGTCGAGGGTGAAGATCAGCTGGCCGCCGCTCGGTGAAAATCGACTCGAGTGTCCCACCGCACCGGAGAGAGACAAGGCCTGCATCAACGAGTACGCAGACTCGAAGCTTTCTCCACTCGCCCGGCTCAAGTAGATGCTGCCCGCGTCGTGAAACTTGATGAGGCGCGCTTCGGGGTCAGCTGCCGGTGCCGGCTCGGGCAAAACGGCACCGTAAGGCCCACCGACTTCCCGACTCGTCGGCGTTCCGTTCGCGTCGAATCGCGTCATCACGAGGCGCCCCCGTGAGTCCACCGTCATGAGGCCCCGCTCGCGAGGAAGCCAGCGAACCGCTTCGCACGGTCCGAGCTCGAGGGTTGCGAGGGCCGAGCCATCGGGATCGCCGGCGCGATGCACCGACACCTTGTCAGAATGCACCGTCGTGACCAGTTCGAGGTCGTCGGAGTACAGTGCCCGCGCGAATCCTCCCACCCGCGCCGTCTGCGAAGTTCGGAGATCGATTCGAGAGTACTGTCCCTCGCAGCGATAGAGCTCGCGCCCCAAGACGGCGAGGTCGCCCCGTGATCCGAGCAGTCCGCCGCGAGCCGCGAACTGGCCCACGGAGCTGAAGGCACCGCCGTCGTCGCGCCGAACCGCACGGGCTCCGCCCTCAGGGTCGTCGAAGACCAGCGTGTTCGGGTCGACCCAGGACACCGCTCCCACAGGCGCCGCTTCACCCACCACCGCTGGCTGCGCCGACGGGGGCACGTCGGAAACGAAAACACGCGCAGTGTCCCCGTCGGCAGCCACGAAAGCGATTTCGTCCCCTCGGGGTGACCAGGCGAACGCGAACACCGGTGACTCGTCGTGGATGACCAGGGGACTTCCGGGGTTCTTGCCCGCGAGATCCACCGCCAAAAGCTCCCGACGATTGTCCTCGGTTCGATCCACCAAGAAGGCGATGGTTCGTCCCGACCCACTGAAAGCGAAATCCTCCGGGAGAACGTCGCCCCGCGGTTGCACGTCGGTCGAAAGAAGTGTCCGCGGCAATGCGGCGTCGGACACGTCGACAACCCAGAGCAAATCCTGCCCCCGCAATCGCTCATCGGAGAGGTACGCGAGCCATCGCTTGGTGGAGACGGAAATCGAGAGAGTCTCGCGCGCGAGCTGGCCACCCACGTCGACTTGCACCTCGACAACGAACCGTCCTTCTGCAGAAGGAGCCCCGTGCACGTGCCCCGATGAGTCGAGTTCGAGCCCAGGCGGCAGCTCCCCACCGACGATGGACCAGGCGCCCTGAACGTCTCCTCCCTCGAGGCTCAAATGGTGCGAGTAGGAAACCCCGACGAGACCGGGTGGGGGTGTGCCGGCCACGATGGAGAGGGTCGTGGCTGCTCCTCCCGTCCCGTCGGGCTTGGGCCCCCCGCCGTCATCCTCGCACGCCAAAGCGAGCCACCCCGCGAGAGCGATGCCGAGCACTCGAAACGCGCTGACGAGGGAAAACTCGATGGGTCCCGGATTGCAGCGCCGCTCCATGGTCTTCTTCACGTCTGACGAATCGATCGGACCCCGCGGATGCGCTTTGAATCCCGCATCCACGTCTGACGCCGATTTCGCCAATTGGCTGACGCATTCCGGCGAGCAGGCCTTGACGAGGCATGCGACCAACCGTTACGGACAGAGGCTTTGGACGCACTCATCCTGTATATTTCCAGGGAAACAGATCGAGGCTGATCCGGACATGCCGAACGACATCTTGAAGCTCATGGGCGGACTCTTCCGCGCGCATCCCTGGCACGGGGTTCCCGTCGGCGAAGAATCCCCGGAGCGAGTCACCTGCTACATCGAGGTCGTGCCGACCGACACGGTGAAGTTCGAACTGGACAAGGCCACGGGCTTGCTGCGCGTCGACCGCCCCCAGATCTATTCGAACACGTGTCCCATGCCTTACGGGTTCGTTCCGCAAACCCTCTGCTCGCGACGCGTGGCTGAGCGGTGCATGGAGGTCACGGGCCGCGACGACATCGTCGGCGACGGCGACCCGATCGACATTTGCGTGATCTCGGAGCGTGTGATCCCTTCGGGCAACCTGCTCATGACGGCGCGGCCGATCGGCGGACTGCGCATGATCGACCGCGGCGAAGCCGACGACAAGCTCATCGCCGTGATGAAGCGTGACCCAAGCTTCGGCTCGTGGCGCGACATCTCCGACTGCCCCCGCGCGTTCATCGATCGACTGAAGCACTACTTCCTCACCTACAAACAGGGTCCGGATGTGGAAGTCAGCCCCTGCGAGATCGCCGAGGAGTACGGGGTCGAGGAAGCCCAGCACATGGTGACCCTCGCTCACCAGGACTACCTGGAGAGGCACGGCGCGCTCGCCGAGGCCCTCAAATCGCAAGTCCGCTCGTAGGATGTTGCTCGGGAGGCCGGTTCGCTGAGCGAACTGGCCGGCCTCGCGACTTCGGCGCACAGTCGTACATGAAGCTCGCCATCGTCGGTGCCGGACGCGTCGGCCTGACCCTCGCGTTCGCTGCCACCGTCCAGGGGCTCGTCGACGAGCTGGTTCTCGTGGGGCGAAGGCCAGAGCGCTTGCAGGGCGAGGCAATGGACTTGTTCCACGCCACCGCATTCTTGGATCGAACGACTCGCGTCACGTCCGGGGGTTTTGAGGAAGCAGCGGGGTCGAACATCGTCGTTGTCGCTGCTTCGGCGAAAACGACCTCCCGGGTCCGAAAGCGGACCGACCTGGCACGCGAAAATGCGGCCGTGCTGGCCGAGGTGATTCCGAAGCTGCGACACAGCTGCCCCGAGGCCATCGTCCTCGTGGTCTCGAATCCCGTGGACGCGATGACCTTCGGGGCCCTTCGTCTCTCGGGCTTTCCCTCGAGCCGCGTACTCGGGGTCGGCACCGTCGTTGACAGCGCGCGCTACCGACGCCTCCTTGCAACGCGCTCGGGCATCCACCCGGTCGACCTCCGCGCCTACATGCTCGGGGAGCACGGCGACGAGCCCATCGCCATCTACGGGGGAGCCTTCGGAGACGAGGTCGAGCGAGCGGACTCGAACCACGATCTGGCCCAGCGCACCATTTTCGAGGGCCATGAGGTGCGGGAGCTCAAGGGCACGACCACCTACGCTGTGGCGCTCGCCACCTCCTACGTCATCGCGAGCATCGTCAACGATGCGCGGCACACGCTACCTCTCAGCGTGCTGCTCGACGGGCAGTACGGGCTCTACGGGGTGTGTCTTTCCCTACCGGTCGTCGTCGGCCGCGGCGGAGCCGCGCGGGTCCTCACCCCGGAGCTCACCGAAGCACAGCGGATCGCCTTTCGCCGCTCGGCTGAGGCGGTCCAGCGGACGATCGACGTCATGGAACCGATCTACAAATCGAACCTACCCGAGGCGTCAAGGTAAAACCCCATCGCATCGAGCTCGTAGTCCCCGTCGAGGCTGCAGAACGCGCAGCCCGTTCCGAGATCGCTCGGTTCGATGGTCGTCGAACCGAAGCGATAGGCGATGGCCCCGTTGATCTGCCAATCCGGCGTCACGTATCCCGAACCGGCGGTGAAGCTGTTGGTGGGCGTGGGCGGCGTCCCGAATGCGGTGGGAAATGCCTCGTTGGTCGCCTTGCCGTCGAAGACGTAGCCGACACGGACGGGCACGTGGGCCTGCCCGACTGGCGCTCGGTATTCGAGGCCCGCACGTGCGGTGTTGTTGTTCTGCCAGTCGAAGATGTTGGGCACGGCGGCGTCATTGCCGCCGAGTTCTCCGGTGAGCTCGACGTCGTCGTTCTGGCTTTGCCAGGTATGTTCCCAGTCGAAAGCGATCCCGAAGCGCCCGAGATTCGAGCGCACCCCGAGCCCGAGGCGCGACGGGAAGATGAAGTCGAGCTCGACGTCGCGGGCCGTTTGATTGAAGACGACCGCATCGTCGGCCGAAGCCGTGACGTCGACCCGGCTCCGATACACCGCGCCGAAGGAAAACTCAGGGGCGTATTCCCACTGTAGACCCAAGCGATATCCGACGAACCTGAGCCCGGTGAGCTCCAGATTCAAAAGGCGCGGATCGTCCGGATCGCCCCGCTTTCGGTCGAAACTCACGTAGGTTGCGCGCCAGCCTGCGCCAAATGCCAGTTTGCCCGGCAGCAACAGATCTTCGGGGACGTTGAGCGACCCAAGCACCGTCGCTTCGACGAAGACGACCTGCAGGTTGTCCTCGATCTCCCCAGCTCCGAGGAAGTCGTACTCGTAGTCCGCCGCCCCTGAGCCCGAGGGAAAAACGGCGACTCCACCGGTAAACCACTCGCCGAACCGGTACGACGCGGCGAGCATCGGGAATGGCGCGACGATGGTCTTCGATTCCTCGTTCCGGGCAACCGCATCGGGCGACGACTGGATCTCCGCGAGGATCAGGCTGAAGTTGCCGAGCACTTCGAGCCCCCGCGTGTGCTGAAGTCCGGCCGGGTTGTGAAAAGCCGCCGATGGATCGTGCACGTACCCGATGGCCGTACCGCCCATCCCCTGGTGACGCGCCGTATACACGATCGGCGTATCCCAACCGGCGGCTTGCGCCGCCGCGGGGACGCACGTCACCGCGGCGAAAACAAGACTACTCGCACATCCGAGGCGCCGACCCCTTCGCCGGCGACCTCGATCTTCCCCAACTTTCGAGCGAGCCACGACGTCGCTCAGGGCTCGAGACCACTACAAGTGTAGAAATCGTCGCGGCAACCTGCGTCTATCTGGCACTGCTCACAAGCCTCCGAACTCGGATCGGCACCGCACTGCGCCAGGCAGTTCTCCGTGGCACACGCGACGGATGCCGCGTAACAATCCGAGCACTCTTGCGACATGCCGGTGTCTTGCTGAATGCAATCGCTTGCGCAGCTCTCATCCGAGCTCGCAAGGCAGCTCAGACCGCAGGACCGAGCCGAACTCGCGGCTTGGCCCGACGCCACGAATTCGCAGTCGGTCTCGTTTTCACAAACTTCATTGCCCATCGGATTGCATGCCTGGTTGCCTGAGCCGGCAGCTCCACCGCCGCCGCCCGTCGCCGAGCCACCGGAACCGCCCGTCGCCGAGCCGCCGGAACCGCCGCCACCACCGCCGCCCCCGCCATCTTCGTCGCTTCCGCACGCGACGACGGACAAAGAACCCGCGATCAACAACACCATCCAAGCGTGTCTCATGTGTGCTTCTCCCTGCTGGTCGCGCTCGCGCGCGCTACCCATCGAGGCAGAACTCCGCTGAGCTTCTTCATGCAGGGGTAAACGGACCGCCCTCAGAACGGCATTAGACGGGGGTCCGAATTCGTTTCCGGGAGGTGTCACGCTGAGCGGCCGGCCGGCGATGGAAGGCCCCGGGCCGATGCGGAAGCGAGAATTTTCGCGAGATCCGAGGCAACCGACGGCACCCGGCCCGCCGGTCGCAGGCCCCAAGGCACCATTCGGGGCCCACATCCGATCGCGCCGACGCCCCCCGGACCGACGATTGATCAGCGGCGCAGGTTGAGGAGCTCCCCTTGCCCCAGGGACTCCAGGATCCGCTCGCTGACGCCCCGGGCGACGTCGTTGAGCTCGCTGATGGGTCCGCTGCTCGCACGGTCGACGACCGTGCGAAGAGGACGCGTTCCTGGCTTCATCTCAAGGAGGGCAACCATCGTGTCGACCACTTCCTTGAGTTCGGGCGACGCGGGGCTGATCGAGAGCGCATGGTGCGAGCTCACTCGCTCTCCGAGATCGGAGTTGTCGCCATACTGAGAGATCCGCTCTTCGTCTTCAGCGCGAACGTGATTCCACTCCAGCTCCGCCGCGAACGTTCCCGGCTCCACCAGCACCGAATCCACGCCGACCGCCGAGAGTTCGTAGCGGTACGCCTCGGCCAGTGCTTCCACGGCGAACATGCTCGCATCGTAGATGGCGAGGTTCGGCATGGCGAAGCGCCCGAGCACGCTCGAGACGTGCATCAAGAGGCCCGAGCGCCTTTCACGCATGTGCGGCAATACCGCGCGGTTGACCCGCTGGAGCCCGAACACGTTGACCTCGAAAACGGTCCTGAGTTGGTCCACCGTGAAGGCCTCGGCAAGCCCCAGGGCACCGATTCCAGCGCAATGGATGACCGCATCCAGACGTCCGGCCCGATTGACAACCGAGTCCACGGCTCTCGACACCGAGTGGTCTCGCGCCACGTCCATGTCGAGCACGTCGAGCTTGTACGCTTTCATCACGCCGGTGTTTTCCAGGTACCGAGCGGATTTGATGTTCAGGCCGAAACAGTCGGGCATCGTCGCAAAAACCCAGTGCCCTCGTGCAGCCAGCGCCTCGGCCGTGTGTCGACCCAGCGCAAATCCGCAGCCCGTGATGAGTACGTTCTGCCGGTGCATTCGCTCCTCCGCGGAAGCTCTTCGAGCTTCCCCCCTACCCCCCGTCGACGCTCAGTCGGCGACCACCCTCTCGGGAGCGGCGCACCGGGCTCACCGTCAACCTTTCAACTCTGACGAGCGGTTGACGATCGGGCAACGATGCAGCGCGGCACAACAGCGAAATCCACCGGTCCCTCGCGCGTACTCAGCGGGTCCACCCGAGGTGGACCGAGGCGACGACGGGCCAGCCCAAAAAGCCGCCGCAGCTTCGATTTACCGATTGCATCGAGCTGCCCCCAATCCCCCACTCGGTTTTCGCCTCGCTGCGTCCGACCGTGGACCGTCTGGCGCCCGGATTTGCGACACCCCGAACACCTGGGATACTCCTTTGGCAAAGCACCCGCCCACGATGCGCGGGCTCCGAACGGAAAGGCGGGTGTGAAGCCCGCATCGCGGGGCCGAAAGGACGCAACCGGGAGGCGGGCAGCACCGCGAGCGAAGGGCCGCCGGACAAACGAACGCCCAGAAAACCAAGCCCGGTGCGCTCGGAACAAGAGAGGGGGAAAGCATGGACCAGCCATTCTGGACCGCCGTCACATTGCCTCTGCTGCTCCTTTCGGCAGCAACATGCTCGAAGGAGTCACCCGAAGCCGAGTATCCCGAATCAGCAGCCGAGTCCGAGCGCGCGCCCAAGGGGAGCCTCGAGGCCTCGGAGGGGAGAGTCAGCGCGGAACGCGGCGTTGCGGACGAAGGTCAGGGCGAGCAAACACCCCCCGACATCTTCGACGTCGAGTGGAGGTGGTCGCGCTTCGTCGATCCCGTCGCGGGTGGGCTCGCGGTCTCGAACCCCGAGGACTACACGCTGATCCTCACCGAGGACGGGCAAGCGATCGTCTATTCCGACTGCAACACGGGCACCGGAACCTTTCAGCTCTCCGGCCGCGAGCTAACCGTTCGCATCCTTCGCACCACCCTCGACACGTGCGGCCCGGACTCGCTGACGACAGAGTTCGTCGACAATTTGAACGCGAGCTCGAACTACTTCATGCAAGGCGAGAGCCTCTACATCGACCTGCGCTACGACAGTGGCACGATGAAGTTCAGGCGCGGCCCCAAGGCAAGCGTAGGCGAGTTCTGACGGGCGACGTCCCGGATGAGGCGCCCGGTGAAGCATCAAGCTTCACTCGTGCTCCGTGGATGCGGGCGGGGCCACGGGCTCCATGAAGATCGTGACCGGCTTGCGCAGCTCTGCCGCGTCGGCGATGAGGGGCTCCGTCGTGATGGCGCGAACGCGACCCCGCTGGTCTTCGACTCGCGCGCTCAGGGAGTAGCGCCCCGTCGCTCGACGCTCGGTCTCCTTGAAATAGAGTTCCACGTTCACACCTTCCGAGCGGCCCGAGACGTCGGCGCTCTTCTCGATGACGGGAATCGCCGGACCTCCCGCCTCGGGGAGGCGCGCCAGGTGCACCTGCAGAACTGCCCCCTTTGGCAACGGCTCGCGCCCCTCGAATTGCACCCGAACCGCGACCGGCCGTGCGTCGATCAAGGGCTCGATCGCCCCTTCGGTGGGTTCGTTTCTTTCGGGCTCCGGCGCGCGGTAGACGGCTGGGTATTCGGCGACGACAGGCGTGGTCGCTGGGCCGCAAGCGCCGCCGAGCAACATCGCACCGAGCACTGCCGACGCTGCGCCGATCCGAGCATGCATCGTCTCTCCCCGTCGTCGATTCACTCGCCCCCTGGCCTTGGGTGAGCGGATGTATGAACTGTCCCACCCGTCTTTTCGCGCTGCTAGAAGACCCCCGACCACACGGTGCAGCCCGGCGCTGGCGAACGTTGCCCGGTTCGAGAAATTGCTGAACGAAATTTCCGGCGATCAGACTTTGCTCGTCATTGGAAGGTCGACATTTGTTCACGAGTCTGATCTAACGGCGCGCGTGGATGCAGCGACCGCAGCCACGGAGGGAGCGACACCCGGCGCTGGCGCAGCCAGTACCGGGGGCTCGAATGAGCGGCCTGCTCGGTCACGCTTTCCCTTCGTCCCTCATGTCCGACTCTTCGGGGAGCGTCTGCTTCTCGAAGACGCCGACGGCGAGCACGAGATGGGTGCTGCGGTGCTCAGCCTCGAGTTCGACTACGAGGGGGTTTTCCTGCGTCCCGAGGACGAAGACGGCGAGGTCATCGGATTGACGCGCGACCACGGGGCCGAAGCGGTGGCCCAACGCATCCTCGAAAGCTTCGGGGCGGTCGAGCTTTCCTGCGTCAGCGGCTGCGTTCCGGACTTCGACTCACAGGCAAACTACCTGGTGAGCCTGGACGGCTCCGCCCACGCCGGGTGCTCGTTCACGGCCCACGCCGTACCCCAGCTCGAGCAGCACGGCTTCCGCGTCAGCGTCGACGACTCCTACCCTTTTCCGGTCCTTCCGGCGCACGCTCCGTGGTACGCGCTGGTCGAGCCCGACGAGCAACTCGACTGGTTCGGGGTCGAGCTCGGGATCGAGGTCGACGGAAAGCCGGTCAACCTGGTGCCAGCTCTCCTCGAGGTGCTCGAGAGCACCGCGGAAGGCACCTCCTTCGAGTCCCTCGCGCACAGCCCTTCGAAGTTTCGCGCCATTCCCGTGGGCGACGGCCGCTACGCCGTGCTCCCCTGGGAGCGCCTCAAGCGAGTGCTCCAGGTGCTGGCTGATCTCTACCCGGAGGACGGGAAGATCCAGGCGCGCCTCGAGCTACCTCAGTCCCACGTCGTCGGCCTCGCGGAGCTCGACGAAGCATTGGGGGACGGTGGAGCGCAGGTGCGCTGGCGTGGCGACACCGGCAGCGTCGAGCGGGCGAAGTCGCTTCATCGAGGCCCCCAGTGGAGCCCGCAGCCCGCGGCGCTCCGCGCCACCTTGCGCCCCTATCAGCACGAAGGCCTCGTCTGGCTCGAGCACCTGCGCGACAACGACATGGGCGGCGTCCTCGCCGACGACATGGGTCTGGGGAAGACCCTCCAGACCATCTCTCTCTTGGCGCGTGAAAAAGAGGCGCGCCGCATGGACCAGCCCTCGCTGATCGTCACGCCGACGAGCCTCGTCGGAAACTGGAACCGAGAGCTCGACAAGTTCGCCCCCCACATCCGCACCCTCGTGTTCACGGGGACCAAGCGCCACAAACAATGGGGCGACTTCGATCGCGCCGAGGTGGTCATCACCAGCTACCCCATCCTGATCCGCGACCTCGAGAAGATTCAGGAGCGGGAATACCACTACGTCATTTTGGACGAGGCGCAGGCCGTGAAGAACCCGCGGAGCATCGCCAGCACCTCCGTGCGGACGCTCGAGGCTCGACACCGGTTGGCGATCACCGGAACGCCTGTCGAAAACAACCTCGACGAGCTCTGGTCCCTCTTCGAGTTCGTCCTTCCAGGCCTCTTGGGCCGCCAGCAGCAGTTCCGAAAGCGGTTCCGCGATCCCATCGAGAAGAACAACGACGAGGAGGTTCTGCACTCGCTGCGCAGGCGGGTCGAACCCTTCATCCTGCGCCGCCTGAAAGAGAGCGTTGCTCAAGATCTGCCCCCCAAGACCGAGCTCGTTCGGTCGGTGGATCTCACCGGCGACCAGCGCGATCTGTACGAGAGCATTCGCATCGCGGCACAGGGCGAGGTACGCCAAACGATCGCCAAAAAGGGCATCGCAGGCTCCGCCGTGACGATCCTCGACGCGCTCACGAAGCTCCGCCAGGTCTGTTGCGATCCGCGGTTGGTCCCCGTCGAATCGGCGCGCGCCGTCGAGCGGTCGGCGAAGTACGATCTTTTCTTCGAGCTCCTGGAAGCACAGCTCGCCGCCGGCCGGCGGGTGCTCGTGTTTTCACAGTTCGCTCGGATGCTCGCGCTCTTGGGCCGAGGGATGTACGAACGAGACATCTCCCACGTCACCCTCACGGGATCGACGCCGGACCGGCAGAAGGTGGTCGACGCGTTCGAGGGCGGGGAAGCGGACGTCTTCTTGATCAGCTTGAAGGCTGGCGGCACCGGGCTGAACCTCGTTTCTGCCGACACCGTCATCCACTACGACCCTTGGTGGAACGCGGCGGCGCAGATGCAGGCCACCGACCGCGCCTACCGCATCGGACAGAAGAAGCCCGTCTTCGTTTACAACCTCATCGCAACGGCGAGTGTCGAAGAACGCATGCTCGCCCTGCAGAGGCGCAAGCGATACCTCGCGGACACGCTGCTAGGCACAGCCCAGGGGGTCGGGCAGCTCTCGGAAGACGAGGTCGAAGACCTCTTTGCGCCTCTCGATGAGACGGACTGAACGCTGGACCGCGACGGGAAATGACGGTTCCGAGGCACTGGCGGCGGGTGTAGCCTTGGAAACACTTTGGGAACTCTCAGGACCATCTCCATCGTTGGGATGTCCGTCGGGTTGGTCGTGGGTTGCGGCAACTTGATCGGACTGGATGAGTACGAAGTAGTCGACGGTTCGAGCCCGGACGTCACTGGAACGGGAGGCAACGTGAGCTCTGGCGGAGCACCCATGGCTGGCGCAGCGGGGGTTGGCAGCGCGACGAATAGCGGAGGTGCCACGAATAGCGGTGGGGGATCGAGTAGCGGTGGGGGATCGAGTAGCGGTGGCGCGGCCGGAGACAGCACGAGCGGAGGCGGCTCCGCTGGCACGGTCGACACCGGCGGGTCGGGCGGTTCCGGAGGCGCCGACTGTGTCGACGACGCTGCCGGGATGGAGGTGGACACCGGTTGCTCGGCTGGAACTCCGCTGTGCGACGACGGAACCTGCGTCGAATGCATCGAAAGCGCGGATTGCGCGAACGACGGCGTGAGCTGCACCGACGAGATCTGCAACGCGGGCACCTGCGAGAGCGCCCCGAACGACTCGAACTGCGCCGCGAGTGGCGACGTGTGCATGCCCAACCGCTGTGACGCGACGAACGGCTGTCAGGTGGTGGACATCTCCGATCCGCAGGCGCTCATCGACCTCACCATCAACGACGGCATCTTCGAGGCGGGTTACTATCCCAACACCGTCTGGGGAGAGTCCGGCCCCTACTACATCGTCGACAATTGCGCCGACGAGTATGCCGGTGGCAAATGCCCTGGGATCGTCGCGGACGTGAACGCGTACGGCAATCAGCTCGCCTGGCTTGGGTACGTCGGTGGGAATGAATCGGCGCCGACCGTCCTCACCCTCACCCAGGACGTCGTGCTCCCCACCGGCACGGTGTTTCTCGAGGTGCGAGCCCACACGAATTTCCAGACCGCCAACGCCTCGAACGCTAACTCCGACACCCTTGAGGTCGGCATACGCGACCCCGGATCGAACACGACACTCCTGCCGCTGCTCGGGACCTTCACCAACCAGAGCTCGCTCGTGCAAACGTCGGCTTCGGCGACTTGGACTCCGGACGGAATGATTCTCACCCGCGACGTCTCGGACTACGCGGGCACCGCGGTGCGCTTGTTCTTCGAGTCGACCTCGGACACGAACCACCCCACCGACTTCTTCATCGACAACGTCCGCGCAACCGCGGTCGTGTGTCAGTAGCGACGGCACAATGTTGCGCGTAGTTTCGGCGCCACCATGAAACTCCACCGCCTGCATCTGGTCGGCGTCGGAGGCTCGAACAAAGTGATGGCTGGGGAGCTCTCGCGCCTCGCGCGCCGAGCCTTCGACCGAGAGCGCTCCGAGTCCTTCGCCCAGACCCCGCCGAAGAAGGACGGCCCCGGCGGCCTCCTGTACCCTTCCGAGCCGGATCTCGCCGCGCTCGCCGTCACCTATCACCGGACTTCGGCGCGGGTTCTCTGGGACCTGTACGAAACTGGTGCGCGCCGCCTGGAGCCTCTCTACGAAGAACTCCTGAAAGACGTCGCGGCCGACGACCGCGGGGTTCTCTGGACCGGCGCACGAATCTCCGTTCTGGCCTTCGATGCGACGTCCGTCGATGCGGGCGAGCGCCAAGTGGTCGGCACGGTCAAGAACGCCTTGATCGAGGGAGCCGCGCGCCGCGGCATCCGCCTCCACGTCGATCCCCAAAAGCCCGACCTCACCTTCCACGCGCGTTCCTCCGGCGATTCGCTCGTCGTGTCGCTCGACCTCGCCGGTCGACCGATGCATCAACGCGGCTATCGGCTCGAGTCGGGAGCGGCGCCAATCCGCGAGGATTTGGCCGCGCTCTTGGTCATGCTGTGCCGCCATGATCCGCGACGCGAGGCCTTCATCGACCCCATGGCTGGCTCCGGAACCTTGCTCGTCGAGGCGGCTGGTCTGGCTCGGGCGCGCCCCCTGTGGATGTCGGGACGGAGGCCCGCTGCCGAACACGTTCCGGCGCTGAAAGGGTCGATCGAACTACGCCCGAAGCCCCTCTTCGCCGACACGAAGGCGGCCCTCTTCGCATGCGAGAGCGACGACGCGACCTACTCGGTGCTGCGGAGAACGCTGCAGACGGCGGGCATCGAGCCGGAGACTTTCGCGCGGCACACCGACTTCCGCAACGTCGCGCCGGAAGCCCTTCGCCGGGAGGCGGAGGAAGCCGGTTTTCCGAGCGGACTCATCCTGAGCAATCCACCCTACGGGGCGCGACTCGGAATGCCGGACCGGGAGCTCATGGCGCTCTACCGCGATCTCGGTCGCTGGTGTCAGAAGCTCGTTGGATATCGCGCCGGATTCATCGTGGCGCACCCAGGGTTCAGGCAAGCCTTCGGCATGCGACCGCGCATCGAAAAGCCCCTCATGAACGGGCCCCTGAAGGCGATGTTCCTCCTCTACGATCTCTGACCCCCCGGCGCGCGCAACTCCCGCGCGTTTTTGGGGCTCACGCCGACCCGCGGCATTCGCCTTGGGACCACCGAGTGAGTCGTGTATCGCTTCCAGGTGGCTCCAAGTGGCGGTGACCTCGTCTACCTCAACAATGCGGGCACGAGCTTTCCCAAGCCCCCGGCAGTGCATCACGGGGTGCGCGAAGCGCTCCGCGCCTCGCCGCATCGAGCGGCTGACCTCTACGACTCCGCGCACGGGGCTGTCTGCGCCTACTTGGACATCACCGACCGGAGTCGTTTCCTCTTCACCTCGGGAGGCACCTCCGCGCTGGCCCTGGCCCTCGGCGACCTGCCTTGGAAGACCGGTGACTGCGTTCTCACGAGCGCTGTGGAGCATCACGCTCTGGCACGCCCCGTGGAAAAGCTGGTTCGGGAACGTGGAATCGTCGCCCTTCGCGCGCCCTACACAGCGGACAGCCCCATCGATCTCGACTTCGTGCGCGACTCCCTGCGTCGAAAACCGGTGCGCCTGATCGCGGTCACCAGTGCCTCGAACATCACGGGCGAGCTCCTGCCCATCTTCGAGCTCTCGAACCTCGCCCACGAACACGGCGCCCTGCTCCTCGTCGACGCAGCTCAAACGATCGGTCTCACCGACACCCGCGTGACGGCGCTCGGCGTGGACATCTTGGCCTTCACGGGACACAAAGGTGCCCTGGGCCCTCAAGGGATCGGCGGGCTCTGGGCAGCCCCGCACGTGGCCTTCGAAAGCCCGGCGGCGGTCTGCGAGGTGAGTCACGGCCAAGCACCGGCCTGTGCGTCGTTCCCCGGGTTCTGTGACGTCGGCTCGGTGAACCTCGCGGGCGCTGTCGGGCTCGCTGCAGGGCTCGACTACCTCACCGCCGCTCGGGGCGATTCGGCGCAGGTTTTTTCCGAGGGATCGGCAGAATCGTTCGACCCTCCGGCGAGTTCTCCGCGAGACCTCGCTCGTGAGCTTGCTCGAAACCTGGCGGAGCTCGATGGAGTGACGCTTCTCGGCTCGGCCTCGGCCGCGCGCACCGGAACCGTGGGCTTTCTGCTCGACGCACTGCCCCTCGATCGAACCGAGGCCCGCTTTGCGTCCCACGGCATTTCACTCCGCGCCGGGAGTCACTGCGCCCCGTGGGCCCTGGAAACGCTCGGCGTCGAAGGTGCGATCCGAGCGAGCTTCGGACCCTTCAACACCCCGGACCATCTGACGCAGCTGCTTGACGCCGTGCGAGCGATTGGACGACTTCCCCACTGCTCACGCTGACCCGCACCGCCTTCATGGCCGACGCAAGCAACGGTCACGATGAACAATTTCATGCTGAGTGCGCGTGTCTCGGGAACGCTCCTGTAGCAAAGTGCGACCAAACAGGGTCACTTTTCTTCGCCAGTCCACTGAAATTCAGCGTCCCTGATCTATTGTTTCATTCACTCCG
>JBNKGC010000125.1:0-16856 GCA_050289625.1 Polyangiaceae bacterium
GGGACTCGCTCGCCGCCGGTGCTCGCCACTCCTCGGCCTTCGTCCTCGCGCGCCTCGGTCGTGCCGACTTGAGGGGTCTGCTGCGGCCGGAGCCCTCCCCTCCCGCCGGGGGTAGGGGCTTTTTCCGCCTAGAACCTGGACAGTGCGGAGGCGACCGTGACAAAGTCCGGGCCTCGTGCAGCTCCTCGGAGACAACCAATCGGACATCGCCCTCGAAGCGGCCACCGCGGCCCTGACGGGGCGGCAGCGGCGTGAAGCAAGCCGCTTCGCGTCGATCGAGCTCCGAGCCACGGATCCCGAGTATGGACCGTGGCGAATCCTCGCGTACTTCGTCACGGGATGCGCGGCCCTCGGCGCTGTCGTCACGCTCTGGACTCTGTGAGTCGGAGCACGACTGAGTCGGAGCACGACTGAGTCGGAGCACGAACGAAAAGCGCCGCGAAGCGGTTCGCGGCGCTCGGATGCGTTCGTGACGCTCGTTCGACAGCCGAACGAGGCTCCGCAAGCTCACTTCTTCGGCTCGGCCTCGGCCTTCTTCTTTTCCTCGGCCTTCACTTCGCCGGTCAAGTCGACATCCCACTCCATCGTCTTCTCCTCGCCCTCGTAGTCGGGGACGATCACTGCGGACATCGCGCGAAGAACGCAGTTGCCGACGGTGGTGTCCGCGTAGTTCGAGGAGATACTCGAATTCTTTACGTGACCCTCGTGGGAGAACGTGAGGGTCACCTTGGCGATCCCCTTTTCCACCTTGGCCTGCTCTTCCTCGGGAAGACTGGCCGGGCAGGTCCGGGCCGACAGGGTCGCTCGCTTGAGCTCGTGCTCGGCTGCAGCGTCGTCGAACTTGGCGGCCTGCTCGGAGTCGGACTCACCCTCCTCGAAGGTGTGGTCGTAGTTCGCCTCCTCCTTCGCTTGTTCATCAGCAAGAGCCAACTGTTCGGCGAGCCGCTCATCGGGCGTCTTGACGTGGTTTTCCGAACCGCCGCACGCGACCGCGAGCAGGGCAACCGCCGGGACCATCATGACGAAGCTGTTGCGCATGTGGCGCATGGTACTGCCGCCTCACTGAAACTCGCAAGGCGGCCCAAGACGCCTCATCCGCCGGCGCCCGAGGTTCGCAGGCCCACTCACAAATCGGTGATGCGGTAATCTTTCAGCTTGTACAGCAGTGCGCGGTGACTGATCTCGAGAAGCTCCGCTGCACGCGTTCGATTTCCCTTGGTTTTTTGTAGGGCGCGGCGAATCAGTACTTCCTCGATGAAGCGCGTCGTCTTCTTCACGCTCAGTTCCCCACTGGAAAGCTGAAGCTTCACGGGATCACGCGCCTCTCGAATCCGTTCCGGCAAGTCGGCCGGCGTGATCTCCTGCTCCTCGGAGAGGACCATCGCACGCTCGACCGTGTTTTCGAGCTCACGCACGTTTCCAGGCCAAGAGTATTCGTACAGGAAGCGGCGCGCCTCGGCGTCCAACCCGCGAATGTTGGTTCCCAAGCGCGCATTGTTGCGCCCCACGAAGTGATCGATCAGGAGCGGGATGTCCTCGCGGCGTTCGCGGAGGGGGGGCACGTGGATGGGCAGCACGTTGAGCCGATAAAACAGATCTTCGCGAAAGCGTCCTGCTTTGGTCTCGGCCATCAGATCGCGGTGCGTGGCAGCGATGATGCGGACGTCCACCTGGAGATCGCGACTCTCACCGAGCCGGCGGATCTTTTCGTCTTCCAGCACGCGCAGCAGCTTCACCTGAAGCCCCAGCGGCAGCTCGCCGATTTCGTCGAGAAAGAGGGTACCCTGGGTGGCCTCTTCGAAGAGGCCCCGACGATCGCTCACGGCGTCGGTGAAGGCCCCCTTCTTGTGACCGAAGAGCTCGCTCTCGAGCAGGTTTTCGGGGATTGCGCCGCAGTTCACGGGGACGAAAGGACCTCCACTGCGACTGCTTCTCGCGTGGAGGGCGCGCGCGACCAGTTCCTTGCCCACGCCACTCTCGCCGGTCACGAGCACCGTCGTCTTGTAGTCGGCGATCTTCGTGATCGTGCGGAAGATGTTTTGCATCTTGCCGCTCTTGGCGAGGATGTCGTCGAAGCGATGCTCTTTTCGGATCTCGTCACGCAGAGCGCGGTTTTCCCGCCTGAGGTGCTCACGTTCCTCGGCCTTCTTCAGGACGAGCACGATTTCGTCTGGTTGGAACGGCTTCGAGACGTAGTCGTAGGCCCCTGCCTTCATCGCTTCGATCGCGAGATCGTTGCTCCCGTAGGCGCTCATCACGATCACGGTCGCATCGTTGCCCTTGGCCCGGAGCGTGGACAAAAGGTCGAGTCCACCCATCCGAGGCATGCGCACGTCGGTGATCACGAAGTCCGGACCGAAGGAGTCCACCAAGCCGAGCGCCTCTTCCCCGCTCGACGCCGTCTCCACCTCGTAGCCGTGCCGCTTCAAGAGCGTCTTCAGGACGAGGCGGAGGTTTTCCTCGTCGTCGGCCACCAATACGCGCTTCACTGTGCAAAAAATGCTAGCCGCCTTCAGGGCAGCCCGCAACTCATTGCGTAGCTAGTGGGGCGCGAGTAGCCTCCGCTCGGTTCCTTGGGGGGCAAGCACTTACACCCCAATCGGCGGGTTTCAAGGACGAGGGAAATCAACATGCTGGTCGGACTGGATCAACTCGCGCGCGGACGCTTTTCCGCCCTGCGCAAACGACTCTCCCAGTCGAAAGTCGGAGTCGTCACCCATGCTCCCGCGGTCGACTCCCACGGGAAGCAGACCCTCGACTTGCTTCGGGAGATTGGTGTCACGCCCGAGATCGTCTTCTCCCCCGAGCATGGGCTCGACGGAGTCGCGCAAGCGGAGGTTCCGGTCGAAAACGACGATGCAGACGTAGGAGGGACCCGCCTCGTCAGTCTCTACGGCAGGACCAAGGACTCCCTCCACCCGCGCGCGGAGGATCTCGATGGCCTGGACATCTTGGTCGTCGATCTCGTGGACGTCGGCTCCCGCTACTACACGTATGTGTGGACGGCTCTCCTGTGCGCTCGCGCCGCTGCCGACGCGAGCGTCCACACCCTGGTCCTCGATCGTCCGAACCCGATCAGTGGCGATCCCCACGCGTTGGAAGGACGACCCCAGAACGCCGAGCTCTGCTCGTTCGTGGGGCTCGAGCCGATTCCGATCCGCCACAGCATGACCATCGGCGAGCTCGTCACGTACTTCCTGAACATGGACGACAAGCCCCTGGGACCCGATGGAGCGTTGTCCATCGTTCCCACGCGTGGATGGGAGCGACTCCGCACGGCATCGGCTCTGGGTCGTCCCTTCGTGCCGCCGTCCCCGAACATGCCGACGCCCGAAACCGCACTCGTCTACCCGGGGGGCTGCCTCCTCGAAGGAACCAATCTCTCGGAAGGGCGTGGAACGACGACGCCGTTTCAACTCGTCGGAGCCCCGTTCCTCGAGGGACGAGCCCTCGCCGAAGCGCTCGGCGACGTTCCTGGAGCATGGATTCGCCCCGCCCGCTTCCAGCCGAGTTTCGACAAACACGCCGGGAAGGTTTGCGGCGGAGTCATGCTGCACGTGAGCGATGCGACCGTTTTCCGGCCGGTGGAAACGTATCTCCGACTGATTGCCGCCGCTCGCGCCCTGGCGCCGGACGATTTCGAGCTCTTGAGTCGCCCTTACGAGTTCGAAACGGAGCATCCGGCGTTCGATCTGTTGACCGGCACGCCCGACGCGCGGAAGCAGCTTCTCGAAGGGGCAAGCGGCGCCGATCTCGCCGCGCTCGTATGCCCCGTCGACGACGATTGGCAGCTCAGGATCGAAACGGCAGAGGAGTTGGCGGCCGAAGTGCTCGCCTGACCCGGTTTCAGGCGACTCCGGTCATCGCGGGCGTCGCTCGCGCCCTCAACCAAGGCAAGCTTCGACGGCTTCCACCTGTCTGGGTATTTCCGCCGTCAGCACCTCGGCGCCCTCTGGCGTGACCCTCACGTCGTCTTCGATTCGGATCCCCCGGACGTCTCCGAAGCGCTCGAGACGCGACCAGTCGACGAGCTCCCGCACGGGTCCGGTCCGAGTCGGATCTTCGAGGAGATGAGGGATTTGATAGAAGCCGGGTTCGATCGTGACGACCATGTCGACGCACAAGTCGCGATCCAGTCGCAGAGCCACGTCTCCCGGTCGCTCACTTCGCACGCGGCCGGGGGCGTAACCTGCGCGATCGCCCAAGTCTTCCATGTCGTGAACGTCGAGCCCGAGGAGGTGCCCCACGCCGTGAGGGAAGAAGAGGGCGACAGCGCCTCGCTCGAGGGCTTCGTCGGCGCTGCCTCGAAGGATCCCCAGCTCGACGAGCCCTTGGGCCATCGCTCGACCGGCCGCGCGGTGCACATCGAGGAACCGCACCCCGGGACGCACCTCTCGGATGGCCGCCTCTTGGGCGCGCAGCACGACCTCGTACAGCTCGCGCTGCGTCGTCGAATAGCGCCCGCCCGCCGGCCACGTGCGCGTCACGTCCGCGGCCCAGCCCTCGGGAGTCTCTGCACCGACGTCCGCCAGGAGCAGGTCTTCGTCGCCCAACACTCCGTCGTGCCTGTGGTTGTGGAGAACTTCGCCGCGCACGGTCACGATGGGGTGGTAGGCGCAGGTCATGCCCGCGCGGATGATTTCGGCTTCGAACGCGGCGCGCACCTCGGTTTCGCGGAGGCCCACGCGTGTGCTTCGCATGCCCGCCTCGTGCGCCCATTGGGTGACCTGAGCCGCCTGACGTAGCTGGTCGAGAGCTGCTTCGTCGTGGATCAAACGAAGCGCGACCATCGCATCGGCAAGGAGGGCATCGCCGTCACGCACCTCGTCGCCGCTCCCGGCCTCGACAGTGCGCCCCAAAAGTGAGCCGAGCCACGTTGCCGTCTCGTCGTCCTGCGGTGGCAGCGTGGCCACGAACCCTCGAGGCTCGAATTCATCCAAGGGCCGCACGGCAATTTCGAGGGTTCGCTCGAGATCGTCGAGAGTGGGCGCGGGTCCTGACCAGAGAACGGCCTCTGGATCGGGCGCGGTGACGTAGAGAGTGTCGCCCTCGGGGGCGAGCACGAGCAGCGCGCCTTCGAGCGCCTGTCCCCCCCGAGGAAGCCCGACGAGGTAAGCGAAGTGACTCTCGGGCCGGAACGGGAACACGTTGTGCTGGAAGTTCCTCGGCCGCGCCCAGCCCGAGGTGAGCGCGGCCGCATCGCAACCCGCACCAAGTTGGTCACGCAGTCGAGCCCGCCGCGCGAAAAACACACTCGGCGAGGTTCGTGTGGGCCACGGCACGGACGGACGGGTGGGCCGACTCATGCTCCGAGTGTATCTTGGCGCACCGTCTCATGAAACGTTCTGCGCCTGCCGTCGCTCGCAACCGACAGCCGATTCTCGACGTCCTCCGCCGGGTCTTGCCCACCGAGGGGACCCTGCTCGAGATCGGAAGCGGTACGGGCGAGCACACGTGTTTCTTCGCTCGTGCCTTTCCGGCGATCACCTTCCAGCCGACGGACGTCGGTCCCGACGCGCTGACCAGCATCGAGACGTGGCGCGCTGAAGCCGAGCTGCCCAACATTCGGGCAGCTCGTCGCCTCGATGCGAGCGCCGAGAATTGGTCAATCGATCCCATCGACGTGATCTTCTGCGCCAACGTCATTCACATTTCGCCCTGGTCCGTGTGCGAGGGACTGTTTCGAGGCGCAGAGCGCTATCTTCGCCCGGGAGGGCGGCTGATCACCTACGGACCGTACAAGATTTCCGGTCAGCACACCGCTCCGAGCAATGCGGAGTTCGAAGTCTGGCTGAAGGCTCAGGACGAGCGCTTCGGCGTACGCAATCTGGGCGATCTGGAGCGCCTCGCTGGAGCCCACCAGCTCAGGTTGTCCGAGAAGGTCCCCATGCCGGCCAACAACTTCACATTGATCTTCGAGCGGGCGCCGTAGACCGAGCGAAAGCTCGGACGCCGGCTGAAGTGCCTCTGCGAGGCGGCCCTGCCGCTTCCCGCGAAACCGATTCCCGCCCGTCGCGTAACGTGGTTCATTAACATTTTAGCACCGGCGTTTTCGCACCAGCAGTTCCGAAACCGATTCAGCCCGCCGTAGCCACACCTGCGTATGACTCACCGCTCACGATTCGATGTCCCCGACCTGGGGGTCGGGGTCGGACTCCGCGTGCCCCACTATCGGCACATCCTCGACCATCGCCCCCCGATGGACTTCTTCGAGGTCATCAGCGAAAACTTCATGGGCGAAGGCGGAAAGCCTCTCTACCATCTCGATGGGGTTCTCGAGAGCTATCCCGTGATCCAGCACGGTGTGTCTCTCAGCATCGGCGGTCCCGATCCGCTGAACCGCGAATACCTCGAGCGACTGAAACGCTTGGTGCGTCGCGTGAAGCCGGCGTGGGTGAGCGACCATTTCTGCTGGTGCGGGGCCGGAGGCGCCCACCTGCACGATCTGCTCCCCCTCCCCTACACCGAGGAGGCCGTCCAGCGCGTCGCGGAGCGGGCCCGCATGGTGCAGGATTTTCTGGAAGTCCCCTTCGGTCTCGAAAACGCGTCGAGTTACCTCGCGTACAACCAAAGCACGATGACCGAATGGGAGTTCGTGACGGAGGTCACCGAGCGTGCCGACTGTGGACTGATGTTCGACGTGAATAACGTTTTCGTATCGGCCTACAATCACGGGTTCGACGCGCTCGAATTCGTTCGCTCGGTGCCGCACGACCGCATCTTGCAAATCCACCTCGCGGGGCACGATAACCTCGGGCGGTACATCATCGACACCCATCGCGGGCCGCTCATCGAGCCCGTTCTGGCCCTCTACCAAGAAACGATTCGCCTCGCCGGCCCCGTCTCCACCTTGATCGAGTGGGACGACGACATCCCCGAATTTCCGGTGCTCGCCGAGGAGGCCCACAAAGTCAGGCGACTGCGCGAAGCGGCGCTCGTCGCCGAGCCCCTCGAGTCGTTCGATGCTGCGACGGCGACTGCGGCGGAGCCTCCCACGACGGGCGCCCTCCAGCACCGCGGCTGGCAGCAGGGGGGCCCCCGGGCCACAGCGGCGCAGGAAGCAACCGCCCAACCTTCGGAGCTTTCGACCGACGATCGCCCGGGAGCGCTCTCGTGATCCACCGTCCCTCACCCGACCGTCGAGCGAATGCGTCGCCGACCAGTCTTTCGAAGCCCGCCGCGGCGGACCCAGAGACTCTCGCCCGCTCTTCACCAGACACGAGCGATTTGTCGGCGCTCCAGCATTGGATGGTCGAGCTCCTTCGCTATGGGAAGGACCTTTCTCGGCACCCAGCCTTGGCGCGCGCCGCACGCTCCCATTTCGCGGGCAACGATCGCGTCACACCCGAGGAGCAGATCGAAATCTACCGCGAGCAGTTCTGGCTGCGTCACACGAGCTCCCTGCTCGAGGACTTTCCGGGTCTGAGCGGCATCCTCGGCCAAACCGACTGGGAGCGGCTGGTGGAGAGCTACCTGAAGGCACATGTTCCCCAGAGCTACACCCTCCGCGATCTCGGAGACGCTCTGCCCGAGTTCGTGGAGCACGCAACTTGGCTACCCCACCATCGACTGTGCGCGGACATGGCCCAACTCGAGTGGGCGTACATCGAAGCCTTCGATGCTCCCGAAGTGACCCCCCTCACGGCGGAAAAGATCGCTTCCATTCCCGACGAGGCCTGGGAGACGGCGCAAATGGTGCTCGACCCGTCGCTGCACTTCCTGGAGCAGACCTATCCGGTGGCAGATCTTCGCCGGGCGCTTCGACGCGCTGAGGACTCGGGCGACTCGGTTCCCATTCCCGAGCCGGCTCCGGTGTGCCTCGTGGTGTACCGCCACGAACACAGGCTTTGGGACAAGGCCATCGGGCGAACGTCCTTCCGCCTGCTTCGGGCTCTCGCGGGCGGTTTGCCACTGGTCGAAGCGTGCACGCTGGTCGTCCAGGAGGATCCCCGGGCGGAATCGGTGATCGGAGAGCACCTCGGCAGTTGGTTTTTGCACTGGGGCAAGGCAGGGTTCATCACCGACGTGATCACACCGACCTGATCACGCGGACCCACTCTCTCAGTGAGCGCATGACCGAACGCGACGCCGCCTACGAAGAAGCCGCGAAGAAGAAGCTCTCCGAAGATGTCGGCGACTGCCTCTTCCGCGACCTTCGAGCCCACGCCGACAGGAACGCGCTGTTCCTCGTCGCCCCTTCGCTCGACTTGGTGCACGTCGCCCTGCGAATCGCCCTCGACGACACGGAAAGCGTCGAAGGGTGGATCGAGCGAGGGGAGTTGCGCCGTCCGTCCCGAGCGGAGCTGTCCCGCTGGAACGACCTGCCCGATCAGCCGTTTCGTTCGGTCGTGGTGCAACCCTTCGTGCTCGCACAGCCCTTCGACTCCTAGAGCGACCTCCTCGAAATGGGCGCCGAGCCCCACGAACCGTTCACGCGCCCTGACGGGCAGACCACCGGCAAACCGATCGGTGCTCGAGACGTGCTCGGCATCTCGGTTCCCATCATCGTCGCGGGCGCTTCGACTCCGCTCCTCGGCCTCGTCGACGTGGCGGTCATCGGTCATCGGGGCAGCACCGCCGCTCTCGGCGCGATCGCCCTCGGCTCCCTCATCTTCAATTTCGTTTACTGGACCTTCGGGTTCTTGCGCATGTCGACCACGGGCTTCGTTGCCCAAGCGGATGGTGCTGGCGACGAGAACGAAGTTCGTGCGACCGGACTCCGAGCGATCCTGCTCGGATTGGTACTCGGGTTGGCCCTGTTTCTACTCCAGGGACTCCTGTCGAAGGTTGCCCTCGAAGTTCTACCCGCAAGTCCCGAGGTCGAGTCGCTCACCCGGGACTACTTTTCGGCTCGGATTGGGGGAGCGCCCGCAGCGCTCCCGACCTTCGCCTTGATGGGGATCTTGCTCGGACTCGCCCGTACCCGCCTGCTCCTCCTGGTGCAGGTGCTGCTGAACGCGACGAACGTCCTTCTGGATCTCCTCTTTGCCGGCGTGCTCGGCTGGGGTGCGCGGGGCGTGGGGCTCGGTACCGCCATCGCCGAATGGGTCGGATTTTTGGTCGCCGTGGTGTGCGTCCATCGGCTCTTGCTCGGCCGCGCATCGCGACACGCAGGTCCTCTCGTGGATTGGCCGCGCCTTCGGGACCCGGGGCGTCTTCGAACCATTCTGAGCGCCAACGTCGATATCATGGGGCGCACCCTGCTGCTGCTCGCGGGGTTCGGGTGGTTCACCTCACAGGGCGCGCGCTTCGGCGACGCCGCTCTGGCTGCCAACCACGTCCTTCTCCAACTGATTTCGTTCTGCGCTTTCTTCCTGGACGGGTATGCCTTTGCGGCAGAGGTACTCGTGGGTCGCGCCAAGGGAGCGGGCGACCTGCGGGCTTTCGACACGGCAGTTCTCCGCACCTCGGAGCTGGCCCTCGTATCCGCGCTCTCGTTGGGTATGGGACTCGGCCTGGGCGGTCCAGCATTGATCCACGCGCTGACGGACCTTCCCGACGTGCGACGTGTCGCCCGGGCCCAGCTGCCTGCTCTGGTGACCTACGTGCTCACGAGCGTCGCGGCGTTCCAACTCGACGGGATCTTCCTCGGCATCACTCGCACACGGGCACTCCTAGGCGCGGCGGCAATCTCCCTCGCTTGCTTCGTCCTGCTCTCGGTCTCGCTCACGCCGCGCCTGGGAAACACCGGGCTCTGGTACGCATTCGTCGGCTACGTGATTGCTCGGGGGGTGGGCCTTGCGGCGTACTTCCCCCAGCTGCGACGCGCGCTTCAGTGCTCTCCAGCCCTCGGAGTGAGCGCAGCTAGTCAGAAGACGTCGAACGGGTACACCCCGTCCGAGTAGCCGCGCGTCGCGATCCGATCACGCAGCTCGTCGTCGTTCGCGCGGAGCTCGCCGAGCGCCCGTTGGATCCTGCCCTCGGCTCCATGCGACCAGAGCTCGCTCACGTCGACCACCCGCCCCGCACCCGAGCCGCCGTGACTTTCCAGTTCGGTCGCAGCGCGCGACAGAACACACAGCCACGTGGACAGCTCCGTCACCGCGATCGCAACACGGCGCTGCACGTGTTGCATCTCGATCAGGTCTTCTCCGTGCCGCTCGATCTGGATTTCAATCTCGCGTCCGAGGGCCGCGGCGCGGCTCTCGAGGCGTGCTGCCATCGATCGTAGAGGCGCGGGAAAGCGTTCCGAACCGCCACCGCCAAAAGTCTTTCGAACCCGCTCGATTGCGTAGGCCCCCAGCGCATCGAGAGTGCGTCGTGGTTCCCCCAACGGATGTTCCAATGCACCCACCAGAGCCACGCGCTTTTCACGAACGACCCGGGTCCCTTCGAGCGCCACGAAGGACTCCAGGGCGAAATCGGAGCCGTCGAGGAGGCAGAGCGCCCTGCCATCGGCCCACTTGCGCACCACCCCGGATTCGGCAACGAATGCTGCGGCGCCGTGCAGCTCCCGAGCCGCTTCGAGCACTCGCGCCGCACAACGGGCCGCCGCGAGACGTACCACGGCGCTCTCGACGGGATCGCCTTCCCCGGTGCGAGCGACCACACCGGCCGCGCCATACACCAGCGACTCGGTCGCATAGCACTCCGCGAACATGCGACTCACGCGCTCCCGAACGGACGGGAATTGGCCGACTTCGCGCCCGAAAGCGCGACGACTGCCCAAGCGCGCCAGCGTGTCGTTGACCGCCTGGATGCACACTCCGAGAACGGCCGCACCGATCAACAGTCGCGCCTCACCCAAGGCCCGCACGACGACTTTGAAACCCTTCCCCACTTCGCCGATGACGCGACTCGCGGGAAGTTCGACGTGATCGAAGGTCACCTCCCCGACCCCCGCCCGCGGCAGCGCCTCGGAGCTGACGGGGCGAACCGTGACCCCCGGGCCTCGGTCGACCAGAAAAGCAGTCAGCCGCGGCTTGTCACCCGCGTGTGGCTTGGCAGTCCTCGCGATGACCACGAAGCACGTGGCATGGACTGCGTTCGTGACCCAGCTCTTCACGCCGCTCAAACGATAGGCGGCACCGCCACCGAGGGGCTCGGCGTACGTCTGGAGCTGACTGACGTCACTGCCGGGGCTAGCCTCGGTGAGAGCGAATCCGCACAAGGGATCACCGTCCCCGCCGCTCGCCTGAAGGGCGAGGCCCAGTTCATCACTGCCCCACGTCGTCACAATGCGTGAGCCGAGGGCTTCGTGGGCAATCAGGCTGAGCGCGAGCGAGCCGTCGAGTCCCGCAAGCTGTTGAATGAGGCGCGCGCGCTGCGGAAGGGACCAGGTGATCTCCTTCGAAAGCAGGCCCAAGCCGGAAAGCACGCTGGGCGCCGACTCGAACCGTCCGTCATGGTGGCGGAGTTGGGAAAATATCCCCTCGAGCTGGCGGAATCGCCCGCTTCCCAAACGCGGAAACGGCTGCAGCGCATCGTCGTCGATTCGCCCGACGAAAAGCTCTCGGACGAAGGAGTCACGACTCACGACGTCGCCCCGCAAGTCCCCCGAGAGCGCCCACCACTTTTCCGCCGTCGAACCGATGTGAAACGGCACCTGGCGCGGGTCTATCGATGGGCACGACACGGCGTTCGTCGACTGCTGGGCTCTCCGAGAGCTCGACGCTCGGCTCTTGGTCGTCGCCGAACGACCAAGACGAAACGAGACGCCCCGTCGGATCCTGCGGTTGGGTTCCCCGCTGATCCCGCATGGCGCCGGACGGCACGCCAAATTGTTCCGCCCGCTCGGTCTGCCAGGGATACTTGATGCGGTGGTGGTGCATGTGGACAAGCGTGTCCACCATCCTGCGCTGGATGATGCGGAGCTCCCTCATCGATAGTCCCGAGTCGTCCAGCTGGCCCTGGCTCAGTTTCGTGAAGATGATTCGCTGCACCATCTGATCGAACCGCTCGCGGTCCGGCGGATCGATGGTTCGCGATGCGGCTTCAATGGAATCGACCAACATCAAGATGGCGGTTTCCTTCGTTTGCGGTCGCATCCCTGGATAGCGGAAGTGTTCTTCGCCGAGGGACCCGTCGCCCTGATCGCGGTATTTCTTGTAGAAATACTCGATGAGCTGGGTCCCATGATGGGTGTACGCGAACTCGACGACCGGCTCGGGGATCCCGCCCTCGCGGAGGACGTGCGTGCCCTCCACGACGTGCTGAACGATTCGGCGAGCGCTCTCCTCGGGAGCGAGGTCGTCGTGCGGTGACTTCTCCCCGGGCTCTTGGTTTTCGACGAAGTGCTTCGGACACACCGTCTTTCCGAGATCGTGATAGTAGGCTCCCACGCGCGTGAGCAGGGCGTTCGCTCCGATGGCGCTCGCGGCTTGCTCGGCGAGATTGGCCATGGCCCGCGAATGCTCGTAGGAGCCAGGCGCCTCCTCCGCCAACCTTCGGAGCAAGGGCTGTTCGAGATCCGTCAGCTCGAGCAGACGCTCCCGTGAAACGTGTCCCAAGATTCGTTCCGCCGGTGCCCGCAGGATGGCCGCCAAGAGCCCTTCGACGAGCCCTCCCCCCACGCACGCCAAGATTGTCGAATCCGCCGGTCGCGCGAGGTCCCCGAGGACATCAGCCGGCTGGCCCGCGATGACGGACACGGCCAAAAGCACCAGAGCCGAGCTCATCCCGGCGCACAACCCCGCGTAGATCATCTGCCGCGTGCGCCGACGATCCAGGAACAATAGGGTTGCCGCCATGCCCCGCGCCAAGAGGACGCAGAGCACGACCGGATCGAAACCCACGAACGACGCCAGCACGAGCGCCATCGCGACGGTGACGACAAAGCCAGCACGCCGATCGAACCCCATGGCGGTCCAGAGCGGGGCCAACGAGATCGGGAGCCACAGAGCCGAGAGCCCGGTGGTCATGGAAATGCCCGTGGCGCACGCCACGGCGAGAGCCATGCATGCGAAGAGGCCGACTTGCGTGCGCACGAGGCGGAGACGCCTCTGCCCGAACTTGCCAAGGTAGGTGTTGACCGCCAGACCCAGGATCAGGCTGATCCCGAAGAGTGCGACAAGGAGACTGCCTTCGACCGAATTAGCCGACCACCTGCCCTCGGTTCCGACCCGGACGACCTGCTCGAGCCAGCCGGGACCTTCGCCTTGCACCACCGCCCCGGGTGATGCGAGCACGACCAAAGTGGAGACCCACTCTTCCGTGACGTGAAGGAGTGAGACGCAGGCGGCGAAGCCCACGCTGAGCCCAATCCCCACGGCGGGAGTCGCCAGGGCCCGGGTACGGAGAGTCGGTTTTCTGACAGACGCCACCGGGGTCCGAAGCTAGCCGAGGCCCCCGGCAGCGGACAATTTTCGGGGCAACTCGCCGAGGCAGATCGGCCCACGGACCCACTCCGCGTCCCGCCATCTTCTCGATTCTATGGGAAATGCCTCCTGGAGCGTGATGAGATCTCCGTGGCGCGGGCCGGACCCGATCCGCGAACGAGACACGCCCCTCGGCAGGCCCGCACCAGAAGCCGCACGGGTGCCGAGGCCGGCAGGCGGAGGGGAGATCCCAGGGGAGGTTGGAGGCCGGCACGCTCGGAACTCGGCGGTGAAACAGCGTGGCGCGCGGACCGCTTCGGAGGCGACCGCGCCAAGGCGCGCTCCTGACGCAGAAACCAGCTAAAAACAGGCACTTCCTTGCCCGTCGGCGCACATCTTGCTACCCCGGGATTTGTCGTGGGGTCGGTGGTCGAGTTTCTGAAGGCGGTGCGTCGAAAGCGCGGCGCAGCCCTCATGGGAATCGTGAACACCACGCCGGACTCGTTCTATGATGGAGGTCGGTACACCCAGGCCGAGGCAGCCGAGCGTCAAGTCGACACGCTCTTGGAGGCCGGAGCCGACATCATCGACATCGGTGGAGAGTCCACTCGCCCGGGTTCCGAACTGGTGCCTGCCGCGGAGCAGATGCGCCGTGTCGAACCCGCACTCGTACGGGCCATCGAACGCGGCGCGTGTGTCTCCATCGACACCACCCTGCCCGAAGTCGCGAATTTCGCTCTCGAGCGAGGTGCACGCATCGTCAATGACATTTCTTGCCTCGAACGACCCGAGCTTGCCCAAGTGGCCGCGCATCACTCGGCCGTGCTGATCTTGATGCACAGCCGCGGGCGCATGGATGCCATGCCAGGCTTCTCTGCATATCCCGACGACGCTTACGACGACATCGTCTCCGAGGTGCGCGCGGAATGGCGACTAGCGCGCGACCGCGCCGTCGAGCAGGGACTCGCGCACCACGACATCTGGCTCGATCCAGGGCTTGGCTTCCACAAGAACGCCAGTCAATCACTCGAGCTCCTGGAGCGGCTGGACGAACTCCGCGGGGAGGGAGCGCCGATCGTGGTCGGCCCGAGCCGGAAGTCGTTCATCAACGAGGTTCATCCGTCGCGCCCCGACGAACGTCTCGGCGGCACCGTCGCTGCGTGCCTGAGTAGCGTTGAAAGCGGTGCGAGCGTTCTTCGAGTGCACGATGTCCGCGACATTCGCCAGGCTCTGGAAGTCTGGCGAATCATCCGCCCCCGTGCGGGGGGAGGGCATCATGCTTGAGAGCATTGCCGAATACCTGGCGGAGCGAACTCCCACTGAGCTCGCCCGAGACGCATTCGACGTCTTCATCGTCTACTACGTCTTCTATCGCCTGCTGCTCGTCGCTCGGGGCACGCGCGCCATGCAGGTGGCTCTCGGGCTGGGCGTGGTGTTCCTCCTGTACGTCCTGGCGCAGGTGCTCCAGCTCGTCACGGTGCTCACCATCCTGGGCTCGCTGATCCAGAGCATCATCCTGGTGATCGTGGTCGTCTTCCAGAACGACATTCGCCGCGCGCTGCAACGAGTGGGAAGCCGCGCCTGGTTTGGTGGCATCTCGCGCGCCCAGGAGTCACGGGTGATCGACGAGGTGGTCGACGCCGCGCGCGAACTCGCACGTCATCGCATCGGCGCGATCATCACCTTCGAGCAAGACGCGAACCTCGAAGAGTTCGTCGGCATGAACAAGGGGCAGGACCTCGACGCCAAGGTTTCGAGCGAGCTCCTGGTGGCACTGTTCACGCCCGAGGCCAGCAACAAGCTGCACGATGGTGCCGTGATCATCCGGCACCTTCGCATCGCCAAAGCGGGGGTCTTCTTCCCCATGCCCGAGGGACGAATCATCGATCCGTCGTTCGGTTCACGACACCGAGCTGCCCTCGGGATCACCGAGGAAACCGATGCGGTGGTAGTCGTCGTCAGTGAAGAGCGCGGCACGATCAGCTTTTGCTTCAACGGCAACATCGCTTCGGATCTGCAAGCGAATCAACTCCGCGAAATGCTCGAGAGCATTTTCAGCCCCAAAGTTCGAAAGAAGAGCCGCGCTGCTCGGAAGCGGGAGACCGAGGCCCCTCCGGAACCCGAAGTCGCGCGCGTCAGCCTCCCGAGCCCCGACGAGTCGCCCATGCCCGCCAGCGTGCGCGGGGAAGCGCTCGCCGAGGAGGGGGAAGCTCCGCGTCCACTCAGGCGCCGGACCGACGCGGAACCCGGTGGAACCTCTCGAGTGACGGGGACGCCGAAGCCCCTCCGACGCAGGACTGACGTCGAGAAAAGCGACGCGCTCAACGAACCTGACGACTCCGGTGCGGCAGTCCCCGAACCGAGGCCCATGCCGAAGGCCCCGGAGTCCGAGCGCTCCAGCGACGACGAGCCCGGAGGGGTGCGCGAGGGTGAAGCCTGATGGCAAGCGAAAACCCCTTTCTCACCTTCGTCAAAAACGCCCTCTCGGCCAACCTAGGGCTGAAAGCCTTTTCCCTCGTTTTCGCCGTAGGTCTGTTCGCGTTCATCCACGGCCAGCAGGACATCCAGCAGCGCACCATTCCCGTTGGTGTCATCAGCCTGCCCCCAGAGAGCGGCGAGCGCGAACTCATGACGAAGATCCCGCCGAGCATCCACGTCACGCTTCGCGGGACCACGAGGGCCATCGACCAACTGATCCAGTCCGGAGTGACGCCCGTCGAGATCGATTTGCGCGAAGGGTACAAGCGCTCCGTGAGCTTCGAGCGCGACATGTTCGATCTCCCCAGTGACGTCGAGATCGTCTTCGTTGATCCGCCGAGCATCGACCTCGAGTGGCAGGAGGTCGTCACTCGCCAGATCCCGCTTCAGTCCTCGATCACCGGTCAGCCTGCGCCTGGCTACGTGGTCAAGGGTGAGCCCAAGGTGGAGCCACGGAAGATTACGGTCAAAGGACCGATGAGTCTGGTGGAGGTGCTCCAGTTCGCACGGCTCGCTCCCTTCGACGTCACCGGACTCACGGAAGGCGTCTGGCCGCGCCGAATCGCCATCGATCCCCCACCGACCCGCGTTACCTATCTCGGAGCCCAAAGCGCGATCGTCACCGTGGCGATTGCCCGACGGAAGAGCGAGATGCTGTTTTCGGATCGCAAAGTCGAGGTGCTCGGGCCTCCACGCGCGACCGTGATTCCCCGCACGGTGGACGTGACCGTCGTGGGACCGCCGGAGGTGGTGCGAGGCCTTCGCCCCGAACAAGTCGTGCCGCGTGCTGACCTCACCCGCGTGGAGGGCTTGAATCTCGACGAGCGGCAGCACGGCTCCGTCAGCGTGCCCGTCACGGTCGAGCTCGGAAGCGCCGAAGCCGAGGTCCAACCCCCTGCAGTCACCGTAAAGTGGTGATTGCTCACCACCCCAGAACAAACCGAGGCACGCGAGCCAAAGGCCGAGGAGTGACGAGGCCGCCGCGTCCCCGCCGGGGAGCGAGCCCCTTCGCGACCCGCCGAGGCTAGTTCCCGGCGCGTGCTGGGTGCTCCGGACCTCGCGGGCCCCGGACGGGGCGAGGGCCCGCAACGTCCTCCGAAGCCCCCACTGTCGCCGGGCTAG
>JBNKGC010000126.1:0-16785 GCA_050289625.1 Polyangiaceae bacterium
GATGCGTAGGGCCACCCGAGGCGCACGACGACGCCGACCCGGTCGAACCAGAAGCGGCCGCCACCGGAGAAGTTGGGCTCCAAGTCGAAGTCCGTGTCATCCGCCCTCCCACAGACCCCGCTGGGCGTGCAGGGGAAGTAGTCGTAGCTGGTGATGACCGCGTTCATTCCAGCTTCCCCGAAGACGCTGATGATGTCCGTGAACCAGAAGTTCCACTGGAGCGCCGTCGGGATGGTGAACGCCGTGGCATCACAGTCGGAGCCGATCACCACGAAGGTCCCGTAGTAGCTACGGCATGAGTCGGAGTGAAACGTGAGATCGGCGCCAAAGCCGATGGCCATGCTGTTGTTGATCTTGCCGATCGGCCCGTTGTGAAAGAGAGGGATCGCCGCTCGAATGCCAGGGCCGAATCCGTCGTCATCCGCGTACCCGACCGGAGTGTCGTAGCGGTAAGTGATGTGGGGCTCGAGCTCGAAGGTGTACCGCGGGTGCGCGCCGGGTTGCTTGATGAGACCGCGCGCCTCCGCCGTGTCGGGTGAAAGCAACGTGGCGGCCGTGACCGCAGCCAAGAAAGCTGTTCCACGCACACGCTGCCCTCGAGCAGTGAGCGACTTGATGGCGCTCTTCAGGGGGCTTCGGTTCATCGGCATCTCCTGGACCTCTCCGGGGCCCATGTTGCCTAAAAGTCGAACCGAGATGAAGAGCGGTTGTTCGTAAGTCCAACGCGGACCTCGTTCAGCACCGCTACCTCGGTCCCGGTAACGATGGTCCTGAAGTCGCGCACCCACCCTTCGATCAGGACGAGCTCTTCGGTGGTCGGCTCGAGGCGAACCCGACCCGCGAGCACACGCTCCAGCCGCATGACGATGTGTTCCGGATCCGCTGCGTGTGCTCGGGCTCCCCGGGTCCACAAATGGTGCGCCAGACGCTCGAAGCTGTCGGCCACTTCTGGCGTCGGCCAGCGACAAACCGCACCTTTCGCCCCCAGCTCGAGCGCCCGCCCGTAGCCGGTGAGGCGCTTCGTATCTTTGACTAGCTCGGCGTCGAGCAACATCTCGGTTCCGACGTGAGCTACTGCCCGCGTGGGGCCTCGGCGGACACCGAGCTGCCGCAGGCCATCCGCGGCTCGCGCATTGAGGCGCACGAAGGTGGGGCACTGGTGAAACACCGCGTCGGTGGCCTCGTGGAAGCGCATGCCCGCGTCGATGTCCGGCTCGACGGCCACGGGCTTACTGCGCAGCATCGACGCGAGGTCTGGCAGCATGGCGCCCAGCACGAATGCAGGGTCCTCGTTCACCTCGAAGGCGACGCAGGCGTGACCGAAATAGTTCACATGGCGGTTCTAGAGCGCTGATCCAGTTGCCGCCACCGTGCGCTGGAGATCGCTCGCGCCAAGAGCCGCCTTCCGGGGACAAATGGCGCCAGTGCGTCGAAAGTAGCCGTGATGCGGGTCGCATTTCAGCGCGCGTGTATTATGAAAGGGCAATGCCCGGCTTGATGCCCTCGCCGAGTTGGAAAGCCGAGCTCGTCCACGACGTCGAGCTCAGCCCCACGGTGCGACACCTGACTTTTGAAATCGCCGATCCGGCTGGCTTTCGGTGGGCTCCCGGGCAGCACGTCGAGCTTTTCGCGGAAGATGCTCCCGAGAAGCGTTTTCCGTACTCCATCGCGTCAGCGCAGCGCAGCGACGCACCCGGGCGTTTTGAGCTAGCCGTTGGGCGAGGTGAGGGAAACGCAGCCGCCATCGAAGCGCTCGAGGTGGGGGGCTCGGTCGGTCTCCGTGCGCCTCGCGGTGTTTTCGTTCGCGCTGCGGATCATTCGGTCCCGGCTGTTCTGATCGGGATTGGCACGGGCGTCGCGCCTCTGCGCGCGATGATCCAGGGAGCATTGAGCCGAAGGGACGCTTCCGCCCCGCTCGTTCTATTGCTCGGCTGTCGCAGCGAGCGCGACCTTCTGTGGGGGGAGGAGCTCATGCGCCTTTCTGGGGACGAGCGCTTCGAATTTCGCCCGACTCTTTCCAAGCCAGGCCCGGGATGGCCTGGTCGATCCGGCTACGTGCAGTCCCATTTCGGCGACCTTCGGGAGCTATTTCCCGTGGCCGAATTCTATGTTTGCGGTTCTAACGCCATGGTGGAGGACGCTACCACGCGCCTCGCCGAGCTCGGCGTTCCCGCCCACCGCTTGCTTCGCGAGAGCTACTGAACCTCGATTTCGCTGCGGGCGCGCGCTCCCGAACTGCCGCCCGTCACGTTACGTTTCGCCTGGGGCACCGTTCGTCTGGCGTCCGAGCGCAATCGGCCTGCGTCAAAGCGGTGAGTGTGGTGCGTCAGGCGGCGTGGGTCGAGATGGGCAGGATGACCCGCATCCCCCAGGCTTCGCACTCTTCGGCGAGGCGTAGGGAATTCGTGTCCGGGAGGCGTTGGACCGAGTGCTTGCGGAGCTCAGTCGCGGCGGCCCCCAACTCGCGCACCGTCGGTACGACCGAACGGATGGGCTGGACTCGGCACCGAGCGCGAGCCACGCGATACGCAGCGTGGGCCAAGCTGTGGGAGTCGTCCAACAAGGCATCGTAGGCGCCGGGGGTTTCTCGAAGTTGACGAAGCCATTCTGCGGGGTGGTGCGTTTCCGTCGTTTCAATCATGGGCTGCTCAAGAATGCGAAGGGACCCGTTTCGCTGTCGTTTCCGTCCGGAGGCAGATCGGAGGGCCCAGTGTCCAACGATTGCACGTTCGAGGTAGCGCAGCCACGCCCACAGGTGGGTCGAATGTGCCGGGTCGTTAGAGGTGAACCTCGCTTCCTGGCAGGAGACGCTTGCGACGACCCATGCCGGCGACGACCCAAACGTGCTCTGGCGTTGGTCCTGACGGCTCGAGGGAACGCTCTTCTCCTGGCAAGAGGTCGAAGTAGTCGTCGCTCCAGACCACCGGTGCTTCGTAACTTTCCACACCGACGCGAGGGCACCAGACTTCCGCCCGGAGTTTGATCCCCCGGTCGTCCCAGCGAGCCGTGACGGTGCCTTTGCCAAATTCCACCTCCCGAAGGGGGGCAAGGTAGCGAACGTCACGCGCTGCCGACTGACCTCGAGCTCTGCTCTCGGCGAAGGTCGCGACCAAGGCATGCCGGCGGGAATCGCATTCGTCCGGGAGCTCGAGACTCACCACGCACGGGGGATCCCATCCCCCCAGGACCACGTGCGCGTCGCTCCGCAGCACCTCGCGCCCGGACGTCGTTTCCAAGAGAGAAAGGACGAGGGTGCCCTCGATGGGTTCGGGGGTCGCCGTGCTGACGAAAGCGTCGAAGCAGCGGACGATCGATGGATTGGGCTCGATCCCGACCACGACCGGCTGGAACGCGCGACGCGCTTCGTAGAAGGCTTGTTTGGGGCGCCGGTACCAATCGATCAGGGCCCAGCAAATGCTCGGCCAGGTGCTCGTGTAGTTCCACAGGATGATTCCACCTGCGCCGTACCTCCGATGGCTGCGAATCGCCCGGCCGATGACGTCTGCCTGGAATGCTTGGGTGGCAGCAATCACCGTATCGAGATCGCGCAGATCGGCGTAGGAGCTTGCCCGCGCGAACAACTTCTCGAGTTGCGCGCCATGGCGGGCGAACTGAAGGCCCGGACTCGGACCGGAGGGAGCACTCACGTTGCCCACCGACCAGAGATCTTCCACGGCAAGGAACGATTCGAGAGACTCTCGCTGGGGGAATGCCTGCGCACCCACCTCCGAGCAGAAGCAACTCGCCGTGACGGGGGCATCGGCCGACTTCCATCCGAACCAAACGTCCCAGCCGTGATGATCCCCCTCGTGCGGACTGTTGGGAGGGACACCGGGGCTTTCACTGGCGGGGCTGCCGGGCCAGTACGGTCGCTCGGGATCTTCCTCCGCGACGACGCCGGGCAACACTTCGTAGAACAGGTTCCGGCGTGGCTTTTCTCCGACGCTTTCCGCAAGGGTCTCGTTTTCGTTGTTGCCGCACCAAAGGGCGAGACAGGGGTGGTTTCTGAGGCGCCGAACGATGTCGACGGCTTCGCAGCGCACTTCCTCTGTGAGTTCTGGCGTTTCGGGATACAGCCCGCAGGCGAACGGGAAGTCCTGCCAAACGAGGAGGCCGAGATCGTCGCAGGCATCGTAGAAGGCCTGTCGCTCGACGATGCCACCGCCCCAGACCCGCACGAGGTTCACCCCTGCCCCGGCGAGTAGGGCGAGGTATTCGCGGAGCTCTTCGTCGCTCGTCCTGGGGTGCATGAGATCGAGGGGGATCCAGTTTTCTCCCTTGCAGAAGAGCTCGCGTCCGTTGACCGAAAGCGCGAATTTGCGCTTCGAACGATCGCCTCTCACGAGCTCCGTACGTACCAGTCCCGATCGCGCACGGCGCACGGAGAGGACCTTGGCTTCACGAACCAGGCGGACCTCGACGTCGTAGAGGGAGCGCGGACCCATCTCGTGCGGTTGCCAGCGCCGCGCCGTGGTCATGGTGTTGGAGAGGGTGATCGAGTGAGCGTGTCCGGCGTACAGAGCCACGCGTTCCCGCACCGCTTCTTCCCCGTCGACCCAGAGCTCGACCTCGGCGTCGAAGGTTTCGTGCGGCAAATAGTCGAGGCAGGCAACGAGATGTCCCCCGGAGCCCGCGGGTTGTCCCCGGACCCAGAGATCTCCGGCGAACGCACCTCGGGAGACGTCCAGGAAGACGTGTCCTGGAATTCCGACGGTCGGCACTCGCGTGGCCCAATCCCAACCGAAGCTCATCTGGCTCTTGCGCACGTACAAGCGCTCGGCCGGAGGATTCCAGTGCGGCCGAGCAGGCCCGGCTCTTCTGACGGTTGCGGGCCAGCTCGCTTCGAAGGAGACCGCCAGATCGTTTTCGCCCTCGACGAGGTGTCCGGTGACGTCGACGAAGAGGCGTCGAAACTGATTTTCGTGCCGAGCGAGCTCGAGCCCGTTCAAAAAAATCGTTGCGAACGTGTCCAGAGACTCGAAGATCAGTCTGGCGTGAGCACCGGCCTCGCTCTCGCTGCAGACGAAGCGAGTTCGGTAGACGAAGTCGCGTTCTTCGATGAATCGCGCGGCGAGCGCCTGATCGCCGTAGAACGGATTGGGGATGCGACCGTGTCGCTCGAAGTCGGCGGTAGCCAGGCCGGGAACGGTCGCCGTGCACCAACCCGCAGGGGAGTGCTCGCCCCGGCTCGCCCGTTGTGCCGAGCGCATGCCTTCGCCATGAGGAAAATCGCGCACGAACCAGGGCGACGCCTCGAGCCGCCGCGGCTCGGTCGACTCCGCGGTGGTCGTTCCCGAAGCTCCTTGCGAGCCGACTCCCCTTGCCTCAGTCACCAAGCCCTCCCCAACAGCCACCACCTGCGATGGTTGTCGGACAGGGTATCGTTGTCGACTCGCCCGGTCCCCCAAAAAGCAGAGCCGCGCCCATCGCGTTTTAAATCCGACGTACTACCTTGACGGAGGAGGCTGGATTGCCCAACGAAGCCAAGGAAACCGTTCGGATCGATCGCTGGCTGTGCGCCGCTCGGATCTTCAAGTCACGCACCCTGGCTCAGGACGCTTGCATCGCGGGCCACGTGAAGGTCAACGGCAAGAATGCCCGACCCAGCCAGGCGATCAAACCGGGGGACCACATTCAGGCCACCGCACCCCGCGGAGACGTCGTTGTCGACGTGGTGGCGCTCGCTGACAAACGTCAGTCGGCGGCGGTAGCGCAAACTTTGTACGAAGATCGCACACCGCCCCCCGAGGCGAAGGAACCTCGACTTGCGGAGCGGGAGCGCGGCGCTGGAAGACCGACGAAGGCCGACCGTCGGCGCATGGAGCGCTTTCGGGGGGGCTTCTAACGAACCTCTTACTCCTCGTCCGCTTCTCCTTCGCCGGCTTCTTCGGCTCCGCGCTCCGGGGGAGGAGCAGGTTCTCCCTCGGCGCTTTCCGCGTCGGCCGGGGGAGGAGCAACTGCCTGTTCCGCCGCCTGGCGTGCCAAGATGGCGCTGGCGGGACCCCGTCGCGCCTGCGCCGCGGCCGCTGCCTCCGCAGGCGTGGTCGACGGTCTCTCGGGCTGAGGGACGGGTTCGGGCGGCGGGTCGGGGCGCTGGACCGGAGAAAAGCCGCGGCGGCGCTCGGCGGCTAGCGTGTGCGTTGGTGCAGGCAGATCCGCTTTCGCAAGCGCTCGGGGTTGCGGGTTGGCCGGCTGCGACGACTCCGTCTCCACAGGCTCGCGAGGTTCAGCGCCCTCGTTCTCGACGGCGCTCATCGCGCGCCCGTGACGCCCCGGCACCTTGGGAAGCTCGGCCAGTTTGTCTGGAATCACAGCCGTGGCGGTGAGCACGAAAAGAAGCGCCCCACTCGTCAGTCCGACGAGTGGCATCCAGCGCCAGCGGGCTAGCTCCATCAGTCGTTCGCCGACGAGCATGCCCGAGAGCTTCGCTCGGGCGGGCGTGGAGGAAAAGCGAAATCCCTCCGGGCCCGCGGCCCCTTTTGAAGTCCGGACCGGGTACTCATTTGGGGTCGGTCGGCCGCCGGATGCGGGGGGGCGCTCGCTTGGCATGGTTTCAGCCTCCAGAGGTGGCGTCCTCGGCCGCCGCAACCGGGGGGACGGCGTCGTCGAGATGGTCGAGGTAACCCTCCGGCAGGCTCACGACCTGTGTCCCGGAGGTCTTCCCGCGGGGCACTCGCATCGCAGACGGCGGAAAAGGCTCACTTCGGTCGAGCTGGGCGAGACAGGATTTCAGCCCGGCCAGGGTCTCCACCTGCATGAAAAGATTTCGCATTTTGGCACTGCCCCGAAACCCCTTGATGTACCAGGTCGCATGGCGCCGGAAGGCACGCATGGCGCCCTTTTCGCCCCACCAGTCGACCAAAAGCTGCGCGTGCTCGAGCATGACGTCGGCCACTTGTCCGAGTGACGGGGGTGCGGAGGGGGGGCGGCCTCCGAAAACTTCGGCCAAATCGCGAAACAGCCACGGTCGGCCTAGACAACCACGCCCGACGATGACTCCGTCACAGCCGGTCGTTCGCATCATGCGGAGTGCATCCCCCGCCTCCCAAATGTCTCCGTTCCCGAGAACGGGAATGCTCAGCCGACTCTTCAGTTCGGCGATGCGCTCCCATCGGGCCTCTCCGTCATACAGCTGAGCGGCGGTTCGGGCGTGCAGGCCTACGGCGGCGCAACCCTCCTCCTGCCCGATCCGACCGGCGTCACGATACGTCATGTAGCGCTCGTCGATTCCGAGGCGGAACTTGATGGTTACCGGGACGCGATGCGGGCTGGCCGCCTGAACGGCGGAACGAACGATGGCGGCGAGCAGCTTCGGTTTCAGGGGGATCGCCGAGCCACCCCCTTTGCGAGTCACCTTGCGGACAGGGCAACCGAAGTTCATGTCGATGTGGTCCACCCGCCCCTCGCTCACCAGACGCTCGACGGCGAGGCCGACGTAGTGGGGGTCGACTCCGTAGAGCTGCAAGCTGCGCGGCGATTCTTCGGGGCCGAAGTCGGCGAGGCGCAGCGTTTTTTCGCGGCCCTCGACGAGAGGGCGAGCCGTGATCATCTCGCTGACGTAGAGCCCCGCGCCAAAACGACTGCAGAGCGCGCGAAATGGGTAGTTCGTGACGCCAGCCATCGGAGCGAGGACGACCGGGGGCCACACGCGGAGTGAGCCCAGCTGAACCGGGGCGAACTCACCCGGCCGGGCCGGGGGAACGTCGCGATTCAGCTCGCTCGCGTAAGAGGAGGCGGCGGAAGAAGTGGCGGAGGGAGTCACTTGTGGCGGCGTCCGATGGCGGGCAAGAGCGAGCGTACGGCCTCGCGCGCCAACGCGGGAGTCTTCAGAAGCGTTTTTGCCAGCTCGCTGGCGAGGGCGATCGGGGTGGCAGCGTTGGCGCGCAAGGCCACCCGCTGGCCAGACTGCAGGTCCTCCAGCGCTCCTCGCGCCACAGTGCGCGATCCGTCGCTGCGGATCTCCACGACCATCCGAGCCACCACGGGAGGCAGATCTTCCTGCTCGGTCAGTGTGTCGGGGCCCTCGAGGACCACCGAGAGCGGTCGGTCACGCTTCGTCTCGGGAGGCACCGGCGATACATAGCACGATCCCCCTCCGCGAGCCGGCACACGGAACGTTCGTCGGGGCGCAAATCCTGGCCCCGGCGCCCCTCCCGCTCTCAGGGCGTGCTGGGGGCTCCCACCAAGTGTTTACGCGGCTGCTTACCTCGCCAGGGCCTCCACTCTCCAGCAGTCTCTGGCGCGATGGCGTCAGTGCACGAGGGGGCGTGTGTCGCCCCCACGAGACGCAGCGGCCGAACCCGAGGCTCGTCGCCCGCGGCGGCCGGCTCGTCACCCTGGGCGCGATTCGGGGACTCCAGAATGCGTTCGTGCTCGTCGAGGAAATAGGCGGCGCTCGAGGGTGCGTCCGGACTTGCGGGCCACGCGTAGGCTAGAAAGGCGCGTTCGGCTCGAGGCTCGTCGACCGGGTCGTCGAGGCGTGCCGTGAAACCGCCGGACGCAGCCGGAACACAGACGATGAAGAGATATTCGCCGTCTTCGGCGGCGTCGCCGGTCGGCGTGTCCACTCGCGGCGTGTGCTGGGGAGCGAGGGGCGGAGTCTCCAGGCGGGTGAGCCCCCGCACGGGCGCGGCGCCTGTGAGCTCCGCCAACCGACCCGCTCCACCGATCCCGTTGCCGTCGGGGTCGATGAGACCCAGGCGTCGGGACGCGTCTTGGGCGAAGAGGATTTCTCGCAGGCGTGACACCGCGCGACCGCCGGAAGCTCGGCCGCCCGCTTCGATGATGCCCGGAAGCGCCTCGTTTAGAACGAAGCGCCCGAGCCCGATCACCGCAAACACCATCGAAACGGTCAACGCCCCCATCGCCAATCTGCGTTCGGGCTCGCGGACACGCGAAAGGGACGCGAGCCCGATGACCAAGAGGAGCACTCCGAAAATCGAAAGTCGCGTCTCGAAGGCGCTGGCGAGGCCGACGATTGCGAGGCACGCGATGGTGAAGGCGTGCGGACGGGTGAGGGGAGCGCGGGGCGGCTCCTCGGGGGGCTGGGCGGGGGACAAGGGGCGTCAGGAGCGGCGGCGGCGGTTCGGGTCGCCGGGACCATCCGGTTGGAGAGAATAGCCACCCGACGGCCTTTCCGACGAACTCGGGGGCGCAGGAGTCTGACGCAGGATCACTGCGGCGAGCTCCGTGGGAGGTGGGTCTTGGCGGGGCACGTGGAAGTTTCCTGCGATCTCGTCCTCGGGTGAGGAGGTCGAGCCGATGGCATGCTCGTCGGGGAAGGGTGGGGGTGCAGGAGTCGTCGGGTGGGCACCGGAACCCGACTCCGGCGCCAGCTCCAGCGGCCACGAATCCGTCGGGGGTGGGGCTTCCGTCTCGGCTTCTCGACTCGTAGCCGGAAAGGCCCCCTCGCTGTCGGCGAGGCGTTGTTGTGCGCGATCGCGTTGCACGCGCATCCGCTCCACGAGTTGTCTCGCGCTCTCCCGTTCGATGCGAAGTTTTATAATCTGTCCGCGGAGCTGGGAGACGACGTCGTGTTGGTGGTCTCCAATCGCACTCCGCTCGGCGCTGTCGAGGCGCTCGAGCGCCTCGTCCCGTTCGCGGCGCAGCGCAGCGAGTTCTTCCTCGTGCTCGTCCAACAGTCCGCGCAGGAAGTCGTCTTGTTCGAGCATCAGCTTTTCGAACTCGCGCTCGCGCAGCTTGATGCGGGTCTTCAGGGCCCGAACTTCGTTCTCCAGCCCCACCCGATGTTCGTTCGCGCCTTCGATGAGCCCGCGCGATCCATCCAGGTTTCGAAGCAAGGCGTCGTTCGCGGCCCGAGCTTCGGCAAGGCCCGACGAGAACCGATCGAGCGCATCGAGCAACGACCGCAATCCTTGCTCGTTCTGCTTGGCCGTATCCACCGCGCGCTCGAGCAACAATGCGGATTCACGTACGCGCTCGGAAATGCGCTCCGAGCGACGTACGCCGGTGCGTTCTCTTGCGCGCTCAGGCGTCGGGTGATCCGACTTCGTGATCGGAGCCAAGTCAGTGGCCGCGCGGCCATGAGGCGCATGGGAGGCTGACTGGCGGCCGGGAGACGTCATCGCATCGGAGAATAGACAATCGGACGAGTCCGGAAAACCCCAGCCTCAAGCAGAGCGACGGGCCTCGCTACCCGGAGGGTTCGTCTCATTCCGGGATGTTTCGAGTGCGGGATCGGAAGACAACCTGATGCGAGTTTTCGACGGATGATGAGCGGTGAAACGGACGCCCTCTCCGGACAAGGCCCGGCCATGTCCCCGGCGCAATTCGCGATCGAGCTCTCGAAGGTAGCGGTCGAGGTCGACCTGCATGGTATGTCGCCGCGACGGGACGTAGCGCTCCTTTCGTTCGCGGTGTTCTTTCTGCATGTCTTCGTTCATTTCGGACGGGTTCGGCAGCGCATAGCGCCGGCTTAAATACTCCGCGATCCAAAACGACTGCCGCTCGACGATCGGCATGATGGCGCCGAGCGGCTGGGCGAGTCCGACGAAAAAGACGTCCTCGAATTCGGGATGAAATACTCTCCGAAACAACGGGAGGTCGTTGTCCGGAGCTGCGATCAACGCTTCTTCGAAGAACGGAAACGAAACCCGGTAACCGGTGCAGAAAACGATGGCGTCCACAGCCTCTCGCGTCCCGTCCGAAAAGATCACGCCGTCGCCATCGAAGCGTTCGATCGCGGGCCGGACGGCGATGTCCCCCGAACCAATCCGCGTCAGCAGATCGCTCGACATCGTGGGGTGTGCTTCCAAGAGCAGATGATCCGGTTTGGGAAGTCCGTAGTCCTCCATCTTCCCGAAGAGGACTTCGAATGCCTTGGTGGCCACCCACCGACGGAGCTTGGAAGGGAGCCATCGGGGAATGCGGTTTCCTTGATCGGCTGGCTTGCCGAGGATGTACTTGGGCACGACCCAGGCCCCACGGCGAACCGACAGGAACAGTCGCTCGGCGACTCCGGGGTGACAGAGCTCACAGGCGATATCCATCGCGCTGTTGCCCATGCCGACCACCAGGATGCGCTTGCCGTGGGCGTCGAGCGGCGTGTGCGAATCGATGTAGTCGTGGGAGTGGATGCACCGCCCATCGAAGCGACCCGGCGGCATCGGTTCCGGCAGGGCCGGGTCCCAATGGTGTCCGTTGGCGACGATCAGAGCATCGAAGAACATCTCCTTCGTCTCGCCGGCGGCATCGAGGTTCCGTATCCAGACGTTCCATCCCCCGGCCCGACTGCCAGGCGCAGCTCGTTCGCAACGCACGACCTCCGTTCGGAACGCGATGCTGTCGTGCAGGTCGAATGCTCTCGCGTAGTTCTCGAGGTAAGCGGCGACATGTCGATGGTGCGGGTAGTCCGGCAGCTCCGAGGGCAAGGGAAAGTCCCGGAACTCCATCGCCGCCCTGGAGGTATTGATATGCAGGGATCGGTACGCCCCGCTCCGACCGCTGTCGTTTTGGAACACCCAGTTGCCCCCCACCGTGCTTCCGAGCTCGAACGCGCGATGCTCGATTCCGGCCTCCCGCAAGGCTTTGACCGCAGAAAGTCCCGAGCAGCCCGCTCCGATGACGCAAACGCGTGGGGCAGTTCTCATGGCGAGGCGGTTCTCATGGCGGGGGCGGTTCTCACGACGGGGGCGGTTCTCACGACGGGGCGGAGCCTCCCACTTCCTTGTTGGATCGCAATCCTGCTACCATGAAAATGGCCATGCCGCTGCGCCCTTGTCCGACATCGGCTCCTTCCCGATCTGAGGTATGGTGCCAGAGAACCCCTGACTGAGAGCGAGTCGTGCCACGCATCCTCATCGTCGAAGATTCCTCAGCCATGCGGTCGTTCGTACGCGGCGCTCTCGAGGAGACCGGAACCGGCCTCGGAGAGGTCGAGGTCGTCGAGGCAGAAACCGGATTCGACGCGCTCCGGCTTCTGCCTCGTGGCCCGTACGATCTGGTCATCACTGACATCAACATGCCCCACATCAATGGGCTCGAGCTCGTTCGCTTCATTCGCCAAAGCGAACAGCACCGAACGACGCCGGTCCTTCTGATCTCGACGCAGGCTTCCGAGCGAGACCAGGAGCGGGGCATGACCCTCGGCGCGAGCGCCTATCTAACGAAGCCGTTCACCGTGACCGCACTGCTCGAGGTCGTGAAGGCGGAGCTCGCCCGAGCTGCCTCCAGTGCAGGAGAGGTTGGGGGCGCCGAGACTTCCAGGGACGGGTCGTGACAGACAGTACGGAGGACGCACGCGAAGAGTTCTTCTCCGAGGCCCAGGAGCTGGTCGAGACCTTTTCGAGAAACCTCCTGAGCCTGGACGAATCTCTGAAGCAAGGGACGCCGGACCCGTCCCTGATCAACGAGACGTTTCGTGCGGTCCATACCCTCAAGGGATTGGCCGGTCTGTTCGGAGCCTCCCAGCTCGGTTCCCTCTCGCATCGCCTGGAAGATCTGCTCGACGGATTGCGATTGGGCCGCGTCGACCTGACGCCGGACGTTCTCGACGTGCTGTTCACGTCGGTGGACGCCTTTAATCAGTTGCTCGAGGCCGAACGGCAGGAGAACCTCGACGAGCCGGTCAAACTCGAGCCGCTGCTCAAAGCCATCGCCGCGTTTTCAGACACGGTGGAGGCGCGGAAGGAGAGCGACTCCGAGTACGACCTCGACGCGGGCATGTTGGCCGTGCTCACCGAGTACGAAGAGCACCGCCTTCGGGTCAACATCGAGAACAAGGTCAACCTCTACAGCATTCGCGTGCAGTTCGAGCTCGTCAGCATCGACAAGGAGCTCGAGCAGATGAAGGACCGGGCCCGCGAGTTCGGCGAAATCATCACGTACTTGCCGACGGGCGAAGCCACGAGCGTCGAGACCATCGAGCTCGACCTCCTGATGGCATCCACGGCCGACCTCGCGACGCTCGTGGGTGCGCTTGGCGCGGACAATGTCGTCATCGAAGAGATCCCTCGAAGGCGGCTGGTCCCCACGCAAGTCACGGTGCCTCCGGAGATCATCGAACAACCCGCTCCCGCATCGCAGTCCGGTGAGGCGGAGATCGTGCCGGAGGCGGAACCCCAGAGTGTCGAGCGCACCGGGTCGCTCCGCTCTCTCACCCAGACGGTGCGGGTCGACATCCGGAAGCTCGATCGCTTGATGAACGTCGTAGGTGAGCTTGCCATCGTGCGGGGGACGTTGCTCGGCCTTTCGGAGCGCTTGCGAACGGCCGGCGACCGCCAGTTGGCGACCGAGGTGCAGCGCCTCCACCGAAGCTTCGATCGCCGCCTCGGCGAAATGCAGGACGGCATCCTCGAGATGCGCATGGTTCCCCTCGGCCAGGTCTTCGACCGCCTGGCTCGGGCGGTTCGGCAAATCAGTCGGGAGCTGGGCAAGGAGATCCGCCTGGTCATCACTGGAGCCGAAACCGAGGTGGACAAGCTGATTGTCGAAGAGCTCAGCGATCCGCTCATGCACATGATCAGAAACGCGATCGACCACGGGATCGAGCCCGTGGAGGACCGCGAGGCCGTCGGCAAACCAGCGGCGGGAACGATTGCCCTGAACGCGTTTCAGAAGGGCAACCACGTCATGATCGAAGTCGAGGACGACGGGCGCGGCATCGACGAAGAGAGCTTGGTCGCAAAGGCGGTGAGTTCGGGGGCCATCGCGCGGCAAGCAGCATCCGAGCTGAACCGCGACGATCTCCTGGGGCTCATCTTTCTGCCCGGTCTGAGTACGCGACAAGAAGTCGATGACCTCTCGGGTCGAGGGGTCGGCATGGACGTCGTGAAAACCAACATCGCCAAGCTCGGCGGGGTGATCGACGTGCACAGTGAAGCTGGCATCGGCACGAAGATGACGATCACCCTGCCGATCACCCTGGCGATCGTTCGGGCGCTCCTCGTGCAGTGCGCCGAGCAGGTGTTCGCGATGCCTCTGGCGAGTGTTTCCGAAGCCATCGCCTTCGATGGTCGAGGGGTACGGCGGGTGGACGGCCGGGAGGTGATGACTCTCCGCGGGACGACCTTGCCCTTGTGTCGATTGGATGCCCTCTTCGGGATGCACCGCGAGGATTCCTCTTTCGGCAACAGCTTCGTGGTCGTGGCCACCATCGGAGATCGCCGGCTCGGTTTGGTGGTGGATCACCTGTTTGGGCAGCAGGACATCGTGATCAAGGCCCTCGGGGCCTCGCTGTCTTCGGTCCGGGGTTTTGCCGGCGCCACCGAGCTCGGAGATCAACGGGTGGGACTCGTCATCGACGCGGCGGCCATCATCGAAGAGGTCCTTTCCCACGGAGAGGCGAGCATGCACGAGGTGCGCCGTGGTTGATCTGGTCAGGCGAGTATCGTCGAGCGTGGCGCGGCACTCCGCACGGCGGGGAATGGTGCACGAGTTCTTGGGATTCGTTCTGGGAGGCGAGCTGTATGGCGTCGCTCTCGCGAAGGTGCGCGAGATCCTGACGCCTCCTCCGATCACTCCGGTACCACGCGCTCCGCGAGACGTGCTCGGGGTGTGCAGCGTTCGAGGGCTCCTCACCACCGTGTTCGACCTGAGGACGCGTCTCCGACTCGAGGCGTCGCCGAAGACGCGTCGCACCCGGATCCTGCTCACGGAAGTGGGTGGGGGTGAGGTCGTCGGACTCCTGGTCGATGAGGTCAAACAGGTCATCCGCTTGGAGGATTCGCAGGTCGAACTGGCCAGCAACACGCTGGGGGGCGAGATTTCCGAACACGTGCGCGGCATCGGGCGCCCCGACAAGCACACGGTCATGGTGCTACTCGACATCAAGAGCATCGTCAGTCACTGAGAAACGAATGAAGCGGCAGAAACGATCGGAAACGCAGCGAGGGTTCGTGGGTTTTGTCGTGGGCGACGTGCGCTACGCGGTTCCCATTGCCGGAGTGCGCGAAATCGTGAATCCGCAGCCCCTGACCGATCTGCCGCACCCTCCGCCCGCCGTCGCCGGTGTGGCGGATCACCGCGGGGAGGTGGTTCCAGTGATCGATCTCCGGAAACGCTTCGGGCTCCCCGAAAGTTCGGGTGGCCGTCGGATCAAATGGCTGCTGGTCGACGTGCACGGGCGAACCGTGGGCCTGCGCGTCGACGAGGTCACGGAGGTGTTCGGTCAGGCGGGAGCGGAGCTCCGCGCGGCACCGTCCCTCGGCGAAGGAGACGAAGTGCGCGGCATTTCCGGGGTGATCAGCCACGGAGGTAAGCTCGTTTTCGTCCTCGATCTCGATCGCTTCGAGGCTATCACCCGATCCTTGGCGGACGCAGGTGCGCTGGACGGAGCCGTGGGGGAGGCGTGACGACGGACCTCGCGCGCGAACTGGCCTCCTCCGATCCGGAGAAAAGGCGTGTTGCGGCAGGCCAACTGGGCCAAGTCGGGGCTGAACGGGTCGACCTCCTGATGACTGCGCTCGGGGACGACGACTGGCGGGTCCGCGAGGAGGCAGGTGCGGTCGCCCGCAGGTTGGCTCCCGAACCTGCGGTGTTGGCGGCGCTGGTCGATTGCTTGCGCGGCGGACAAAACGTGGGGCTTCGCAACGCGGCGGTGGACGCGTTGGGGGCCTACGGCGATGCGGCGGTCGAGGCGCTCGGTCCGGTCATTTTCGAGCTCGATGCCGATGGCCGTAAGTTGGCTGTCGAGGCACTTTCGGGTACCCGTCAGCCGACGGCTCTCTTCGTCCTCAGGGGATTGCTCGACGACGAAGACGCCAACGTTCGGGCAGCCGCGGTGGAGGCGGTGACACAGCTCGGCGCGGTTGCCAGTGACGACGTGGTGGCGATCCTCCAGTCACGCTTGGACGAACCGGACGCCTTTTTGAGGCTGGTCGTGCTCAACGGGCTGAACCAGCTCGGAGCAAAGGTGCCTTGGGCCCGCGTCGAACCGTTCCTTTCCGAGCCGGTGCTCCGACGCGCGGCGCTCGAGGCCGCAGGGCGTTGCGGAGCTCCGGAGGCAGCGCCGCAACTGGTCTCCGCGTTGGAGACGGCGCGAGGCGCGGAGCTGTCGTCGGTCCTGTTCGCGCTCGCGAGCCTCCAGGAAGCCGGCGAGGCCGCGCGTAGTCGCCTGCAGGAAGCTCTGGCGCTCGCCTCTCCGGACGCTCGCGGGCGAGTCCTCGAGATCGCTGCGCGGGATTCGGACGACCTCGTGTTGCGGCGCTGCGCGGTTGCGCTCCTCGGTCCCCTCGGCGGAGAGGAGGCCGCTACCATTGCGGTGCTGGCGCTCGAAGACGAACGGGTCCTCGAAGAAGCGGAAGCGGCAGTACTCGAGCTCGGACCGGCGTCGGTCCGTGCCCTCTTCGGCGTGATCGACTCCTGCGAGGGTTTCGAGCGAGCGGCAGCCATCGAGCTCTTGGGGCGTGTCGTACTCGCCCTCGACGCCGACGCGCGTCGTCATGCAGCCGACGAAATCCGCGCCCGCATCGACGACCCGTCACCCGAGGTGGTCCGCGCGGCTCTCGAGGTGTTGGCGGACATCGGCGAGCCACCCCACCTCGTTCCAGTTGCGTCGCTACTATCGCGGGACACGAGCTCCTCGATCGCACGAGGCGCCGAGGCGGCGCTGCGTGAGCTGGCCCGGCGTTGGCCTGGCGAGGCGCGTCAGCTTCTCGACTCGGGGACCCTTGCCGACCACCCCAGCGTCGTGCTCGCCGGGGTCATGGGCGCCTCGCTAGTCGTCTTCCTCGCCGGGTGGCGGGCCTACCGGTACAGGGTGCCGGAGGGCAGCCCGCTGACGCCGCTGCTGCAGGTTGTTGTCGCCGCGCTGAGGAAGAGGCACCT
>JBNKGC010000127.1:0-16706 GCA_050289625.1 Polyangiaceae bacterium
GCCTCGGTTGGTTCCGAGCTGTGAGGTTTGTTGTGACTTGGGGGGCGGCCCTGCCCCCCAGCTCAAGACAGTTGTGCTCACCCCACGGTCCGCCGGAAAATCCGGCGGCTCGCCGGCGGTTTTCCGCGCCGGCGGTTTTCCGCGCCTTGTCACTCCTCGGCCTTTGGCCTCGCGTGCCTTGGTTTGTTCCGTGCTTCGGAGGTCGTTCTGGCCACCCCAGGTGGCGGTACTGAGGGCTGCGGACGTCGGGAGCACATGCACACACCGGGAACCTAGAGCTTCAATAAGCGTTCCTTGAAGTCCCAGGGAAATTCACTCTCCGCGAGCTTTTCGCCTATCCTCCGATGCCATGTTCAAGGAAGCGCTCCAGGGTGCGGTCGAAGGTACGGACGGTGGTTACGCCGGTCTGCTCATGGATTTCGAGGGAATCCCCGTTGAAAGCTACGTCGGCGAGAACTCACCGTTCGACATCGAAGTAGTCGGAGCCGAAGTGAGCGTCCTCATCAAACAGATCCAACGGGCGGCCGAGATGCTCGATGCGGGGGAGACACGCGAAGTCGCCTTCAAGAGCGACCGCATGGTGACGCTGATTCGTGTGATCAACGAAACGTACTTCGTGGCGATGACCCTCTCGCCCGACGGAAACTTGGGCAAGGGTCGCTACCTCCTGCGGCTGCTCGAACCGAAGCTTCGCGCCGAGCTCTCCTGACGAGCTGAGCCATGGTGAACGGCGCGGACTCCCATGGGAGCGAGACCCGTGTGCTCGTGCTCAGTGGACCCAATCTCGATCGACTGGGAAAGCGTGAGCCGTCCATTTACGGATCACAGACTTTGCAGGACATCCACGACGAGCTTGCCGAGCGCGCTCGCGCGCGCGGCGCCTCGGTGGACTGTCGTCAGAGCAACCACGAGGGGCAGCTCATCGATTGGATCGGTTCATCACCTGACGAAGGCTTCGCGGGCATCCTCATCAATCCGGGAGCGTACACGCACACCTCGTACGCTCTCTACGACGCCATCCGCGGCACCGGTCTCAAGGTGATCGAGGTGCATATCTCGAACCCCGATGCGCGCGAGGAATTTCGCAAAAAGTCTTGTGTCGCGCCCGCGTGCTTCGGACGGGTCGCTGGCTTCGGTGCACGTTCGTACACACTGGCGCTCGACGGGCTCCTCGACAGTCTCTAGCTCCGGCGCGAAGAGGAGCTTCGACTGTCGCGGGCCCCTGACGGGGCGAGGGCGCGAGGGAGGCTCCGTGACTTCGCGATGAGCCGAGGGGGACCGCGACCGACTCGCGTCGTGGGTGTTGCCGGCAGCGGTAGCGGGCTTTGGAAGCGATGCGTCAGAGGTACAACCAGTTCCTCCAGCGGCGAGGCCGCGCGACATTTCGGTCGGATCAGCAGTGGGTTTCCGGCCGTTTACCTGCTCACCGCTCTGGGCTAGCTTCGCCGGTCCCGGGCTTCAGGTTTCTGCTGCGCGCCCTAGCGAGCTCTAGAAAAAGCGAAACTCGATCTCGGAGCCTGGAGAGAAGAAAGCACGATGGAAATTCCCCTCGAAGATCTGAAAAACCTCATCGCGACGCTCGAAGCAGGTGGCGTAGGCGAGTTCGAGTACGAGGACGAGAAGACCCGGCTCCGGCTCTCGTTCGGCCCATCGGGTACGGTCGTCGCGGCGCCGGCATTCGCGGCTGCACCTGCGGCGGCAGCGGCACCTGCGGCGGCAGCGGCGGCTGCCGAAGCTGAAGATGCCGATGCGGTGTTCGTCACGTCGCCGTTCGTCGGGACCTTCTACCGCGCGCCGTCGCCCGACGCCGACAGGTTCACCGACGTCGGACAGACGGTGAAGCCGGGTCAGACGCTCTGCATCGTCGAGGCGATGAAGCTGATGAACGAGATCGAGTCCGAGGTTTCCGGAACCGTTCTCGACGTGCTCGTGGACGACGGGACCAGCGTCGAGTTCGGTCAGAAGTTGTTCAAGATCAAGAAGAGCTGAGCCGTCTGCCGCCAGTTCGCATTCGGTTGCGACGGCGCTCACCGTGGGTAGCGGGTTCGAGTAGGGCGGCAGACGTGGAGCAGTGGCACCTCCAGCCCCGCCAGAAGGGGCGGGTCGGAGGGGTAGCCAACGCGGTTTTCCTGCAGTCGAAGAAGCCTCACCCATGTTCAAGAAAGTCCTCATCGCCAATCGCGGCGAGATCGCGATTCGCATCATCCGTGCCTGCCGAGAGCTTGGTGTCAAGACGGTGGCCGTCCATTCGGAAGCCGACACGGGAGCTCTCCACACCCGCTTCGCCGACGAGGCGGTGTGCATCGGACCTGCTCCAGCGGCGCAGAGCTACCTCAACATCCCCGCCTTGATCAGCGCGGCGGAGGTAACCGCGGCCGATGCGATTCATCCTGGCTACGGGTTTCTTTCGGAGAGCCCCCACTTCGCCCAGGTGGTCGAAAAATGCGGCCTCAGCTTCATCGGACCGTCCAGTGAAGCCATGTCCCTCTGGGGGGACAAGCTCCGAGCGCGTGAAGCAGCGAAGCGGTTCGGACTGCCGCTGTTGCCGGGGAGCGAAGCTCTCGAGAGTGCAGAGCACGCCGTGGAGGAGGCCAAGCGCGTGGGCTTCCCGGTGATGATCAAAGCGCGTGGCGGTGGCGGTGGTCGCGGCATGCGCATGGTGCGGGACGTCGATGGAGTGCGCCGCGGGTTCGAGTCCGCAACGGCGGAGGCGTCGGCGGCGTTCAAGAATGCCGAGCTCTACCTCGAGCGTTTCGTCGAGGCCCCACGGCACATCGAGTTCCAGGCCCTGGCGGATTCGCATGGGCAAGTGTGGACCCTCGGAGAACGCGAGTGCTCCCTTCAGCGACGGAATCAAAAGCTGGTCGAGGAGTCTCCCAGTCTGGCCATGAACGAGGAAACTCGCGCCAGGATGGGGGAGGCCATCCGCAAGGCCGTTCTCGAGACGGGCTACGTAGGGCTCGGCACGCTCGAGTTCCTCATGGATACCGACGGTTCGCTCTACTTCATGGAGATGAATACCCGGGTCCAGGTCGAGCATCCCGTGACCGAATTGGTGACGGGCGTCGACTTGGTGGTCGAGCAAATTCGCGCCGCGGCGGGGGAGAAGCTGGGCCTGCCCGACACTCGCAGCTGGAAGTTCCGTGGCCACGCCATCGAGTGTCGCATCATGGCGGAAGACCCGGACACGTTTGCTCCGTGGCCGGGAACCATCACCGAATATCATCCTCCAGGTGGAGCGGGGGTGCGCGTCGACTCCGGCGTCTACGGCGGATGGAAGGTGCCGAGCGCCTACGACTCGCTGCTCGCGAAGGTCATCGTCCATGCTCCTTCCCGGGAGCAGGCCCTCGCTCGCATGCGGCGTGCCCTCGACGAGTACATCATCGGCGGGATTCGAACGAACATCACCCTGCAGAAGCGTTTGCTCGATGACTGGGAAGTGAAGGCGGCGAAGATGACCACGCGCTCTGTGGAGCGGATCGTCGCGGATTGGAAGGCCGAGAAGGCTCGCAGCGCGGAGTGATCCAGCACACGTCGCTGCCGGACCAAGCCGGTCCGTTGCCACGGCCTTCGACGACCGCCATCATCGAATTCGTGCCGAGGTTAGACGTCGAGGTGGACGCGCTCGTCGACCGCGTCCTTTCGGGGGAAGTTCGCGCTGCAGCGCGCGCCTGCCGCCTCGTGGACGACCGGACCGCGACCGGGCGCGAGCTCGTGCGACGTCTCCACGGCAGCGCGCAGTCCGCTCGTTTGATCGGACTTACCGGGAGTCCAGGCGCAGGCAAGAGCAGCCTGACCGACGAACTCGTGGCGCGCCTTCGGGTGCGGGGCGAGCGCGTCGGGGTGATCGCGGTGGACCCGACGAGCCCGTTTTCGGGTGGCGCGATCCTTGGGGATCGAATCCGGATGCAACGCCATTTCGAGGATCCGGAGGTGTTCATTCGCTCCGTCGCGACGCGCGGTGCTCTCGGGGGACTGAGCCGGAGTACGGCAGATCTCGCGGTCGTGCTCGGAGCGTGGGGAGCGAGCACCGTCTTGATCGAAACGGTGGGTGTTGGTCAGGACGAGCTCGACGTGACTCGTTTGGCGGACACGACGGTGGTGGTAGTCGCTCCGGGGTTCGGTGACGACATCCAGGCCATCAAAGCGGGGATCCTCGAGTGCGCGGACGTGTTTGCGGTGAACAAGGCGGACCGTCCGGGGGCGGATGCCACCGCGGCTGACCTCGAAGCGATGCTGTCGTTGGCGGCGCCGGCGCCACCCCGGGGCGGTGGCCACGGCGTCGCGAAGGCTGCTCACCGGACCGCCCCGATGGAGGCCACGACGAGCTGGCGTCCGCCGATCGTCCGGTGCTCTGCCACTCAAGCGCAGGGGATCGACGACCTGGTCGAGGCGCTGGCTCGCCACCAAGAGTTCGTAGAGGCTCGTCTGAAGGACGAAGGCGGAGCGTCACCTTGGTGCGAGAGCGGATTGTCGCGCTACTGCGCGAGGAACTGAGCGCGCGCGCGACCGACGAACTCGCCTCGTCCATCGACGAAGCATCGCGTCGCGTCGCGGCAGGCCAGGTCGACCCGTACACCGCGTGCGAAGGGCTGGTCGAGGCCTTCCGGCGCACGTCCGGCTGAAACGAAAGATGAGACGGGCGGGTGCAACTGAGGCAGCGCTGCGCAGGTAGCGCCCCGCTTCCGGGCTGATCAGCCTCTTCCGGTGACCTTCTTGCGAGGCACGGACTGGGTCCGGGTGCGCGCCTTCTTGGCGGTGGGGCTTTTCGAAGCGTCGAGCTTTGCGGGGCGTTTCCCTGGAGCACGAGTGTTCTTAGAGGAGATCGCCCAGGAGGTGGTCTTCTTCGGGGAGGCAGCCTCCGTTGAGGCACGTCTTGCGCGTGGGGGTTTTCGTCCCACGTGCTCGGCATCGAACGCCGAGGGGCAGAGTGAGTGGACGGGGCACGAAGCACATGCGGGCTTGCGCGCGGTGCAAATGCGGCGCCCGTGGAAAATCAGCGTGTGCGACACGAGATCCCAGTAGCGACGGGGGACCAACGCCATGAGGTCGCGCTCGATCTTCTCCGGGGTGGTTTCCTCCGTCCATCCGAGGCGCTGAGAGATTCGCTGCACGTGAGTGTCCACCACGACGCCCTCGGGTTTTCCAAACGCGACGCCGAGCACCACGTTGGCGGTCTTGCGCCCGACCCCCGGCAATGCAACCAGGTCTTCGAGCCGCTGAGGGACCTCGCTCTGGTGCTTTTCCACGAGGGCTCGGGACAGGCCGACGATGTTCTTCGCCTTCTGCCGGAACATCCCCAAGCGATTCAGTGCGTCTTCCACGTCGGAAAGCTCGGCTGAGCCGAGAGCCTCCGGCGTGGGCCAACGCTCGAACAGAGCGGGCGTCACCTGGTTGACCGCCACGTCTGTGCTCTGTGCCGAAAGTACGGTGGCGACGATCAGCTGAAATGGACTTTGGTGATCGAGCTCACAATGGGCATCGGGGTGAGCTTTGCGGAGGGCACGAAAGGTCGCTGTGAACTTTGCGCGGGGATCGGCTTCGGCGGATTTTCCGGAGGACGAGCGCCGCGCAGCCATGATCACTCGTCGTCCTGCTCGGACTCAGTCGAGTCCTCGAGAGCGGCGGAGTCGTCGGGCGACTCTTCGTCCGAAGCCTCGCTTTCGGGTTCCGCATCGGCGGCTCGGTCACTCTCCGCGCCTTCGGTCTCGTCTTCACGCTCCGCCACGGTTTCGATGGCGACTACGCGCTCGTCCTCGGCGACGTTCATCACGCGAACACCCTGGGCGCTCCGACCCGTCTCACGGATCTCCTCCACGCGGGTGCGGATGGTCTGGCCACGGTTGGTGATCAAAACGAGGTCGTCTTCCGGGTGCACCAGGGCGATGCCGATTACCGGACCGTTCCTCTCCGACGTGCTGATCAGGATGATGCCCTTGCCGCCGCGATTCTGGCTCCGATACTCCTCGAGCGGAGTGCGCTTTCCGTAGCCCCGCTCGCAGATGGCGAGCACCTGGGTGCGCTCCTGGTCGGTGACGGCCAACCCCACGACGGCGTCGTCCCCTTCGAGGTCGATCGCTTTCACGCCCGCGGTATTGCGTCCCATCGAACGAACTTGAGTCTCGTCGAAGCGAATGCTCTTCCCCGAGCGGGTCCCGATCAGGAGCTCGGCGTTCCCGTCCGTCACGGCTGCGGTGAGAAGTTGGTCGTCTTCGCCGATGCGGACACCGATGATGCCCTTTTCCCGGAAGTTCTTGTAGTCGACGACCGGGGTCTTCTTGATCTGACCGCCACGCGTCAGGGTGATGATGAAGCGACCTTCCTCGATGGCGTCGACCGGGGTGATGGCGGCGATCCGCTCGCCTTCCTCGAGCCCGATGAAGTTCACGATGGCCCGCCCCTTGGCATTACGCGCAGCCTGGGGCACCTCGAAGACCTTCTTCACGTAGACCTTGCCGCGGTCGCTGAAGAAGAAGACGTAGCTGTGCGTGGAGGAGATGAAGAGCTGGCTGACCCAGTCGTCTGCCTGGGCCGCCATCCCGCGCTTGCCCTTGCCGCCGCGCTTCTGCGCCTCGTAGGTGCTGGCGGGAGTGCGCTTGATGTAACCGCTGTGCGAGATCGTGACGACCATGTCCTCTTCTTGGATCAGGTCCTCGATCTGGATCTCGGCTTCGTTGTCCTCGATGGACGTGCGGCGATCTTGCCCGTGCTTGTCCCGAACCTCCTCGAGCTCGGTGACGATCAGCTTCATGAGCACGGCTTCGTTGCTCAAGATGTTTCGCAGGCGTGCGATCTCCTCACAGAGCTCACCATACTCGGCGGCGAGTTTCTCCTGCTCGAGGCCAGTGAGGCGCGCCAAGCGCATTTCCAGGATGGCTTTGGCCTGGCGCTCGCTGAGGCGGTACTCGCCGCGCTCCTTCGCCGCTTGCACTTCCGCTTCGGGGCGGCCTGCGCGCACGACGAACGCTTCGAGCCCTTGGAGGGGGAGCTCCATCAGGCGCTCTCTAGCGACTTCCGGATCTTTGGACTCGCGGATCGTCTTGATGACGAGATCCACCTCAGTCACGGCCATGCCGAGACCTTCGACGATCTCTCTCTGAGCTTCGGCCTTGCTGAGTTCGAACCGCGTACGACGGCTCACCACGTCTCGGCGATGCTCGACGAAGATCTCCAGGGTCTCTCGGAGATCGAGCACCGCGGGGCGGCCATTGACGATCGACAGATTGATGATGCCGAAAGACGACTGAAGGTCGGTCATTCGGTAGAGGTGATTCAAGACCACCTGCGGGAAGACGTCCTTCTTGAGCTCGACCACGAGGCGCATGCCGTCTCGGTCGCTTTCGTCCCGGACTTCGCGAATTCCTTCGATGCGTTTGTCGCGAATGAGTTCGCCGATCTTGGCGTGGAGGCGTGCTTTGTTCACCTGGTAGGGGATCTCGGTGAACACGATCTGCTCGCGGTCCGAGCCGCGCACGGTCTCGATCTCGTGCTTGGCGCGCATCACCACGCTGCCGCGTCCGGTCTTGTACGCCTGGTAGATGCCGGCTCGCCCGTAGATCGTCGCCCCGGTGGGAAAGTCGGGCCCCTGAACGAAGCCCATCAGGTCTTCGACCGTGGCGTCGGGGTTGTCGATCAGGTGAATCGTGGCGCCTATCACCTCGACCAAATTGTGCGGCGGGATGTTCGTCGCCATGCCCACCGCGATGCCGCCCGAGCCGTTGACCAGCAGGTTCGGGAACCGCGCGGGGAGAACCTGAGGCTCCTGCCGCGATTCGTCGAAGTTGGGTGAGAAGTCGACGGTCTCCTTCTCGATGTCGGTAAGGAGCTCCATCGAGATCCGCGCGAGGCGGCACTCGGTGTATCGATACGCGGCTGCCGGATCACCGTCGACGGATCCGAAGTTCCCTTGGCCGTCCACCAACAGATGGCGCATCGAAAAGTCCTGCGCCATGCGGACGAGCGCGTCGTAGACGCTGGCGTCGCCGTGCGGATGGTAGTTGCCGAGCACCTCACCGACGACCTTCGCGCATTTGCTGAACGAAGTGCCCGGAGTGAGGTTGAGTCCCCGCATGGCGTACAAGATCCTGCGGTGGACGGGCTTGAGTCCGTCGCGCGCGTCGGGGATGGCTCGCCCGATGATCACGCTCATCGCGTAATCGAGGTACGACGTGCGCATCTCCTCCTGGATGCTCACCGGGTTGGTGTTGGGGCTGGGCTTGCCGAGCTCGGGGCCTTCGGGCGGAGGTGTCGTGCTGTCGTCGGACATGGCGAGTGCGAGGGGCGCTGGCGCGGATCTGGAGCGCGATAACGCTGAAAAGTCGGCGGGTTGCCGCTCCTACGAGCTAGCCGAGACCCGGACTGGTGACAACCAGTTCAGGGGTTTCGTGGGAGGGGCGAATCATCGGTGAATTGCGCAATGGTTTCGGGCGCTTGAAGGCTCGAAGTCCGAGCGGTCAGGCCCCCAGCTGAACCGGTGCGCTCCTGCGGCGGAACCGTTTTGCGAATCTGGGGTACCTGCGCGCTCAACCGCGCTTCGAAATGAGCTGCCAGGCGACGATCAGGACGAGTAGGAAGATGGCCCAAAGGAAGGCGACTTGCTGACGTCCACCGCCTCCGTCGCGACGCTTCTCGAGGAGCCGGAGGCGTGCCTCGAGCTGGGTGAGTTGGTTTTCGATCGAACGAAAACGACCGTCGAGAGCGCGCGCGCTCAAGGGCTCAGCCTGTGTCTCCGGCAGCGAACGTTGGGTGTCCGTCCAGGTGGCGCGTGGTTGATCGAGCGCGCTGTTCTTCGTGATGGAGAGGCGCTCGTACTTTTCGTTCGGGGGCGAGGCGGATAGACGCTCCTGCTTTTCGTTTGGGGGCGTCGCGGAGCGTCTTTGGCGCGAGTCGCGGCGTGCCGCGTCGGGCGTCCCGGCGGGCTCCGTCGGGGGACCTGACATCGGTCGGGTATCCCTGAGGTCGATTCCGTCCAGTCCCTTCGTTGCGGGGACAGTGTCGCCGAGGTCCTTGGGATCGTCGGGCGCCATCGAACGGCTCAGAAGAAGTTGCCGATGGTGAACTCGAACACGCTGGATTCTTCGTAAGGCAAAGGCGAGAAGGGGTAGCCCCACTCGAAGCGTAGCGGGCCGAGCGGCGAGAACCAGCGAACGCCGAAACCGTAGGAGGTTCGCACCTCCAGGAGCTGCCCGGCGTCGAAACACGGGCTGACGACCGCGAACTGGGTCGCTCCACCCGCGGCCTCGCAGTAGTTGTCCTCGAGGTTCCAGGCGTTGCCGAGGTCCGTGAACAGCACCCCGCGAAGTCCGACTTCGTCGAAGATCGGGAATTCGAGCTCGAGGTTTTGGTAGTACATCAGGTTGCCGCCGATGTTCGCTCCGTCGGGGATCGGCAAGCTGTTGGGATTCGTTTCCTGGGTGAGAGGCATGCGGGGACCCACCGAGCGGAAGCGGAAGCCGCGCAGGTCCAGGATGCCGCCGAGGAAGAACCGCGCGAAGATCGGCACCCCTTCCTCTTTCGGGCTCGTTACCAGGCCGGCTTCGGTGTTCAGCTTGAGGACCAAGTCCTTGTAGATCGGTACGTAGAAGCGACCAGTCCATCGGTTTCTGATGAACTCGTTCTCGGAGCCCAACGCGTCGACAGCGAATTCGCTGGAGAGGCGCAGGTAGACGCCCTCCTTGGGGAACAGGCGATTGTCCCTCGAGTCGTAGGAGATGCTCGGGCGTAGGCTCGAGGTGAAGCCGTCGTTGAACAGGTTGGCAAGCGGCAGCTGGGAAAATGAGCTGATTCGGCTGGCGCTTCCGCCGAGGAATGTCGATTGCGAGGTGGTCGAGACCTCGTCCAACGTTCCGCTGTAGGTCAGCGACACGTTCACCTCGGGCTCCACCAGCGGATACCCGAAGGTCAGGGCGCCGCCGCGGCTCCGTTGGGAGAAGTCGGTGAACACGCGGAGCTGATCGAACAGGTCGATGCTCATGCTGAACCGACTCTCGAGGAAGTACGGCTCCACTAGGCGCAGGTTCACGAGCTGCCGGAGGCTCGACACCTGGGCCTGGAGGGACAGGCTCTGCCCGTTGCCGAAGAGATTCGCCTGCTGAACCTGCGCGGTCGCGATGAAATTCTCGATGCTCGAAAAGCCCGCGCCGACCTGGAACGTGCCCGTGGGCCGCTCGGTCACGTCGACGTAGACGATCATCTTGTCGGGCGCCGAGCCCTGCTCGGTCGAGAAGTCGACGCGCTCGAAGTAACCCAGGGCAGTCACTCGCCGGCGGGAGCGTTCGAGGCCAGTTTCGCTGTACAGGCCGCCTTCCTCGATCTCGAGTTCCCGTCGGATCACTCGGTCGCGGGTCTTGGTGTTGCCGCGAAACTCGATGCGCTCGAAGTGAACCAGCGGACCTCGCACCACGGGGACCACCACGTCCACCTGACGGGTATCCGGATTGATCTGCGTCTCCGGATCCGCCGTCACATTCGCGTAGCCCGCGTCCTTGTAGAGAGTGCGGATGGAATCCAGGTCCGCGAGGAGCTCTGCGCGGTTGAAGTAGTCACCGGACTGCGCACGCACCATCATGCGGAGTGCTCGGCGTCCCTCGAGGGGCTCGACCTCGCGACCGTCCGGACCGCGTTCGTAGACGCGCAACTGCCGGATCTTGAAGCGCGGGCCCTCGTTGATGGTGACCGACACCTCGATGCCACTCCGATCGGGAGTGAGCATGATTCGCGGCGTGTTCACCGAGACCTGGAGGAAGCCGCGGTCGTAGTAGAGCGCGCTGATCACCGCGATGTCGCGCTCGAAGGCGTCTTGACGGAACGGGCCACCCGAGCCGAACGCCAAGAGGCCAGGATTACCGATGAACATCACCGAGCGCAGCTCTTCGGTGGTGATGTGCTCGTTGCCGATGAAGGTCACCCGGCGAACGCTCACCTGATCGTGTTCGGTGATGGTGAACTTGACGGTGACTTCGTTGTTCTTCTCCGGGATGACCTCGGACTCGGCCTCGGCCAGGAAGAAGCCTCGTTCCGCGTACATGTCGCGGATCTTCTGGATCGCGCGTCCGAGCGCCGGTCGGCTCAGGATCGTGTTCGGCTTCACCTCGACGGCTTCGGTAAGGTCCTCGTCGTCGATTTCGGAGTTTCCCTCGAACTCGACCGCGCGGATGCTTGGGCGCTCTCGGACGAGGAAACGAAGCTCCACTCCGTCCGGCTTCTGCTTCAGGTCGACTTCGATGTCGTCGAAGAAGCCGGACCGCCAGAGCTCGCGCACGTCGCGGGTGAGGGCCTCCGAGTCGAAATTGTCGCCCTTGCGTTGGCGGAGGTAGGTGAGCACGTCCGAGGCGGCAATACGACGATTGCCAGTCACCTCGATGTTCAGGATTGGAAGCCCTTGTGCCTGCTCAACGGCCGTCGGGGGGAGCTGAGGCAGGGAGATCTCGGGGGCATCGGTGCTCGGTTCCGTCTCTTCGGAGCCCGGCGCCATTTGGGGGCTCGCTTCGGCCTCGGGTGCGCCCGTTGGAGCGGCATCGTCCGACTGCGGCGCGGTGGCTGGTGTCGACTCCTCGCCGGGCGCCGGGGGAGCGGTCTGGGCCGAGACCGAAGAGCTCGCCAGCAGGCAGGCGAGGGATAGGGCGACGGCGGCCAGGGGGCGACCCGCCGTGGTGCAGAGTACTCCCAGCCACCCGAGCCAGTCGGCTCCCCATCGCGCAGCTGCCCACCGGGCGAGCCATCGGAAGGCCCACGGAGCGGCGACTTCGCGGACCGGGACGGCGGAGGTGGGGGAGTGCATCGGGTGGTTGGGGTGCGAGGGTGCCAGAAAAGCTGAAGGGAGTCGGGCCTCGGCGCGCTCCGAGCCCGGCGCCGCGAGGCACGGCGTTAGCCCAGAGCGAGCGTCGTCTCAAGCCGAGGGGCTGAATTTCAGACGTCGAGCGCCTCCGCCTCGTCCGCTCGGTCCATGATGAAGTGGAATCGAGCCGAAGAATCCTTGCCCATGAGGTCGCTCACGATGCGGTCGGTTTCCAGCCCGTCGGCGATTTCCACCCGCAGGAGGCGCCGCGTCACCGGGTTCAGGGTCGTCTCCCAGAGGACTTTCGGCATCATTTCACCGAGACCCTTGAAACGGGTGATCTCCACCTTGCGATTGCCGGTCTTGTGCTTCTTGAGGATTTGCGCTCGGTCGGCCTCGTCGGCGGCCCAGAAGGTCTCGTTTCCGATGTCTACCCGGAAGAGGGGGGGCACCGCTACATAGACTCGACCGGTGCGGATGAGCTCCGGCAGGTGCCGGTAGAAGAACGTCAGAAGCAACGTCGTGATGTGGTGGCCGTCCGAATCGGCATCGGCCAGCAGGATGACCCGCTCGTAGCGCAGCTTGCCTCCGTCGAACGTCTTGCCGACTCCGCAGCCGAGAGCCGTCACCAAATCGGAGAGCTCGCGGTTTTCGAGCACCTTGCCGAGGGACAAGGACTCCGTGTTCAAGACCTTGCCTCGGAGCGGCAGGATGGCCTGGTGATTTCGGTCTCGCCCCTGCTTCGCCGAGCCACCAGCCGAGTCACCCTCGACGATGAAAAGCTCGGTGTTCCTTCGATCGCTGCGCGTGCAATCACTCAGCTTTCCGGGAAGCGTCAGTTTGCCGCTCGTGGCGGTCTTTCGTGAAACCGAGGCCGAGGCGGCGCGGGAGGCCTCGCGAGCTCTGGCCGCCAGCACGATGCGCGTGACGATCTGCTCTGCCGCGGAGCGGTTCGAGTTCATCCACTTTTCGAGCGCGGGCCGGATGGCCCCGTCGACCACCCCCTGCACCTCGGGATTGTTCAGGCGGTCCTTCGTTTGCCCTTGGAACTGGGGTTCCGGCACGAACACGCTGAGCACCCCGACGACGCCTTCACGAATGTCTTCAGCCGTGATGCTGAGACCCCGTGGCGCCAGATTGTGGGTGTCCACGTAATTGCGGATCGCCTTGCCGATGCCCGCTCGAAGGCCGTTTTCGTGCGTTCCTCCCGAGCCGGTGGGAATCCCGTTCACGTAGGAACGGACGTGCTCGTCCGTCGACTCCGTCCAACAAACGGCCGCCTGGACTTCGACTTCGCCATCTCGAAACAGCAAGAACGGGCTCTCGTGCACCTGTTTGGCTTTTCGCTCCTCGATGATTTTCGAGAGGTAGTCGGCGATCCCTTCGTCGTGTTGGAAGGTGTCCTTTTGGCCGGTCGTTTCGTCGCTGAACTCGATGCGCACGCCCTTGTGGAGGTAACTCGTGACCTCGAGGCGATGGCGGATGGTCTCCGGGTTGAAATCCGTCTTGGGAAAGATCGTGGGATCGGGATGGAAGAAGACCGTGGTCCCGGTCCCGCGCGCCTTGCCGACCTTCTTGAGGTTCCCCTGGGCTTTGCCATGGGAAAATTCGAGGAAGTATTCCCCACCATCGCGCTTCACTCGCGCCGTGAGCTTCGTCGACAGAGCGTTGACGACCGACGCGCCGACCCCGTGGAGCCCGCCCGAAGTCTTGTAGTTGCCCGCCTCGAACTTTCCGCCCGCGTGCAGGGTGGTGAAGATGAGCTCGAGTGCAGACTTCTTGTGCTTGGGGTGGACGTCTACGGGGATACCTCGCCCGTTGTCGCCGATCGTGACGGAGCGGCCGTCCTTATGGAGGGTGACGCGGATTTCCGACGCGTGACCGTTCATGGCCTCGTCGACGCAGTTGTCGAGGATCTCCCAGACCAAGTGGTGCAGTCCGGCGCTTCCGACACCGCCGATGTACATGCCGGGGCGCTTGCGCACCGGATCCAGGCCTTCGAGCACCGTGATGTCGCTGGCGGTGTAGTTTCCTTGCTTGGCGGAGGCCATCGTCGTCTTTCCTCGATCGAATCAGGAAGCGCTCGTGGGCGGTTGAGGAGACGCTGCGGTCATGCGTCCAGAGGCTCCGGTGCGGTTGGCGTGTCGGTCAAAACCTCGACGAACTGTCCTCGCTTGATGACTTCGCGGCCCTTACCACCACGCCCGGAGACTTCGTACTTGCCGGTGGAAATGCGCTGCTCGCCTCCCATCGACGTCTTCACCGTGACCGCGTCGCGATCGCCCGTCGCAGCCTTGGCGACGAGCAAACGATCCCCCGCGGCGAGTTTCATGAGCACGACGCCCTTTCCTGCCCCTGCGAGATAGTTCACCTCCTCGAGGGGACAAAGCAAGGCGCGTCGAGCGTGCGATACGGCGATGATCGTTTCGTCGCCGTGGACGGTCTGCGCGGACACGACCTCCGCCCCTTTGACAGGACGCGCGTAGCGCCGTCCACTTTTCGTGCTCGGCTCAGCGTACGGTGAAAGTCCGAAGCACAGTGCGTAACCATCGCTGGTGGCGGCGAACCCGAAAGTTTCTGGGTAGTATCCCTCGCGCTCGGCCAGGTCCCCCACCACGCGGCGGTCCAGCGAATGGGTGGCGATGATCTTTTCGCCATCCTTCAACTTGAAGAGCTTTTGGATCGGCTCGCCGTACCCCGTCGTCGAGATCACGTCGATGGCCCGACAGGTGTAGGCAGTCCCGAAGTTCGAGAAGAAAACCACCGCGGAGCGCGTCGAGGCTGCCACGCATGCGAGCACGCTGTCGCCTTCGCGCAGGCGCGTGGTCGCCGGATCTTTGATCTCACGCTGCCGCTTGACCCAACCGTCGGTCGTGAGCAGCACGTGACACTCCTCGTCGACGATCAGATCCTCTGCGGAAAACTCCGGTTCCTCGCCCACTGCTTCGATCACGGTGCGACGCTTGCCGCCGGCGGAGCGCAGCGCCGTGGAAATCTCGGACAGCTCTTCGCGGACGATGTCCCACCGTCCCTTGCCCGATTGATCGCCGAGGAGTTTTTCGATGTCGCGAACTCGGTTGCGCTTCTCTTTGAGCTCCTTTTGGATGACCAGGATCTCGAGGCGCGCCAAGCGATACAGTTTGAGCTCCAAGATGGCGTCGGTCTGTTCCTCGTCCAGCTTGAAGCGCCGAATGATCTTCTGTGCGGCGTCTGCTTTGCCTTCGCTTTGGCGAATGATGCGCAAGATGGCGTCGAGGGCGTCGAAGACGGTCTCGAAGCCCTCCAGGATGTGAATTCTCTTCTTCAGCGCACCGAGCTCGTGCTCCAGGCGGCGGGTCACCACCTCCATGCGGAAGTGGAGGAAGTGCCAGAGCATCGCCCCGAGATCGAGGCGCTCGGGGCGTCCCACCTCCGGGTTTTCCGTCGGCACGAGGCTAGTGAGATTGACCGAAAAGTTCGATTGCAGCGGCGTGTTCTTGAAGAGGTAGGCGAGCACCTTGTGCTCGTCGGCATCCTTCTTGAGATCGAGCTCGATGCAGACGTCTTCGGTGGAGATGTCGCGGACGTCGGTGATGAGCGGCATCTTGCGCGAGGTCACGACATCCGCGATTCGCTCGACGAGCACCGACTTGTTGACCCCGTAGGGAATGCTCGTGATGTGAACCTTCTTGGTCCCGCGGTCGCCAGGGACGGGGATCCATGTGCCCCGAACCTTCAGGGTGCCCGTGCCCGTTTCGTAGACGCTCTTGATCTCTTCGGCGCTGCTGACGATCTGCCCGCCCGTGGGAAAGTCTGGGCCCTTGACGGTGCGACAGAGCTCGCGCGAGCTGAGCTCCTTCTCCTCGACCAAGGCATCGAGCAAGCGCAGGGACGCCTGACAGATCTCTTCCGGGTTGTGCGGCGGAATGTTCGTGGCCATGCCGACCGCGATGCCCGACGCCCCGTTGATCAGGAGATTTGGCAGGCGCGCCGGGAGCACCACCGGCTCGTTCTTGGTGCCGTCGTAGTTGGGACGGAAGTGAACGGTGTTCTGCCCGAGCTCCGCGAGCAGATCGCCCGCGGGCGGGGCGAGTCGGCACTCGGTGTAGCGCATCGCGGCGGCAGGATCGCCGTCCAGCGAGCCGAAGTTGCCTGAACCATCGACCAGCGGAAGCCGCAGGGAAAACGGCTGAGCGATGCGAACCAGGGCGTCGTAGATCGCCGCGTCGCCGTGGGGGTGATAGTTGCCCATCACGTCGCCGACGACCTTGGCGCACTTGCGGTGTTTCGCCTCGGCCGTCAGACGCTGCTGCCACATCGTGTAGAGGATGCGCCGCTGAACCGGCTTCAACCCGTCACGCACGTCCGGCAGCGCACGGCTCGTGATGACCGAAAGCGCGTAGTTCAAGTAGCGACTGCGGGCGACCTCGTGGAGGGGCGCGGGCTCGCCAGACGCGTCCACGAAGGGGTCGGGCCTGGTGCCCTTCCCCCCTCCTGCGCCTTTCTTGCTCGTGCTTGGGGTGCCTGTACGGCTGGTTTTCGATCCCGGCTTCGACGTGCGTCGGGTGGCCACGCGGTGCTCCCTGGACAGATTTTCCGGGCCGTTCGGTAGCCCGAGCGTCGGGGGGCGGTCAACCCATAGCCGTTAGCAGGGGGCCGGCCCAGTTCCGTCCGACCAGCAATTTCCGGCGCGAAAAGCTGCTTCGTCCGTCGCGGGCCCCTGTCGACGCGAGACCCGGCGGACCGTTGGGGTGAGCAAGGTGCCCGGGCGGCGCTCAACAAGCCGAGACGCGCGACCTTGGGGGCGAAGGAACAAACCAAGGCAAGCGAGGCCGAAGGCCGAGGAGTGACGAGGCGCCGCGTCCCCGCCGGGGAGCGAGTCCCGTCCCTTTCGCGAGCCGCCGGAGACCCGGCGGACCGTGGGGTGAGCCACTGTCTTGAGCCGGGTGAC
>JBNKGC010000128.1:0-16683 GCA_050289625.1 Polyangiaceae bacterium
CGGTGTGTTCCGTGCCGAGAAGCTCGTCCTGCCTGCAGCGGCAGCCACAATGGCTCCCCGGCGGTGCTGCGGCGGCCTCGTCACTCCTCGGCCTGCGGCCTCGCTTGCCTCGGTTTGTTCGGTGCTGCGCGGTTTTGGGCTCGCTACCCGCCGGGGTTTTGGGCCGATCCGCGCCCCGCAGCGAGGGACGATCTCGCACCCCGAACCCTGTTCGACGGCGGTGGAGCCGTGAGGAACGCGATTCAGCAATAGGGTCTTGGCAAGAGATCGGGCATGCTTCCCGCCTTGTGAGTCAGAATCACCCCGTCGATCTCGATGCTGGGGCCCGACCCAGCCATCCGGAAAGCCCGGAGACTCGGCTCGAACGGCTGGAGCTCTTGCACCGCGTCGGTGTCGCTCTCTCCGCCGAGGCCAATCCGCAGCGCCTACTCGAGATGATTCTCGAAGAGGCACGTCAACTCAGCTTCGCCGACGGCGGCACTCTCTACCTCCGAAGCAACGACGATCAACTGAAGTTCGAGATCGTCCGCAACGATTCACTCGGCATCGCGCTTGGTGGCACGACCGGTAAGCCGGCTGAGCTCCCTCCCATCCCGCTGTTCGATCAGGAAACGGGACGCCCCAATCGCCACAACGTGGCAAGCGCCGCGGCCGTGATGAAGAGGCCCATCGACATTCCGGATGCCTATGACGCGGAGGGCTTCGATTTCTCCGGCACCAAGAAATTCGACGAGCGCAACGGTTATCGCAGTAAGAGCTTCCTCACGATCCCCCTGATCAACGGTCGCGACCGAGTCATCGGCGTACTTCAGCTCCTGAACGCCCAGGATCCCGAGACCGGTGAAGTCATCCCCTTCGCAGCCGAGCACCGATACACCGTCGAGGCTCTGGCGTCCCAGGCTGCGCTCGCGCTCGACAACAAGCTCTTGCTCGAAGCCCAGAAGGAGCTGCTCGAGAGTTTCATCAAGCTACTCGCCGCGGCCATCGATTCGAAGAGTCCGTACACGGGAGCTCACTGCGAACGCGTTCCCGCCATCACCGAGATGCTCGTCGAGTCTCTCTGCAGCACCGACGACCCGGAGTTCGCCGGGTTTCAGCTCGACGAGGACGAGTGGTACGAGCTCCGCATCGCCGCCTGGCTCCACGACTGCGGGAAGGTGACCACGCCAGTCCACGTGATGGACAAGGCAACGAAGCTCGAGACGATTTCCGATCGCATCGAGGTCGTGAAGGCTCGCTTCGAGGTGCTGAAACGAGACGCGAAAATTGCCTACCTCGAAGCAATGGCCCAGGGTACGCCCGAGGCCGAAGCCAAGCGCAAGCACGACGAGACCGTCGCGGCCCTCGAGGACGATCTGGCCTTTTTGGAGCGGTCGAACGTCGGGGGTGAGTTCCTCTCGCCGGAAAAGCAGGAGAGGATTGCGAGCATCGGCAAGCGTCGCCTCGTGATCGATCGAGAAGACCAATCGCTCTTGTCGGAGCGGGACGTCGAGAACCTCTCCATTTCACGAGGTACTCTGACCGAAGACGAGCGCCTCGTGATCAACGGCCACATGGTGCAGACGATCAAGATGCTCGAGGCACTTCCCTTCCCGCGCAACTTAGCGCGAGTTCCCGAGTACGCCGGCGGTCACCACGAGAAGATGAACGGCCAAGGGTACCCCCGCGGCATCTACGCGGGGGACATGTCGATCCCTGCGCGAGTGATGGCTGTAGCCGACGTGTTCGAGGCGCTGACCGCGGACGATCGGCCCTACAAGAAAGCCAAAAAGCTGAGTGAAACCATGAAAATCATGGGCTTCATGAAGCAGGACAATCATCTCGACCCAGAGATCTTCGATCATTTCGTACGCAGCGGCGTGTACCGGAAGTACGCCGAGCGTTTCCTCGCGAAAGATCTGATCGACGAGGTGGACGAAGACGCACTCCTCGCGATCACCCCGAAGGCGTTCGAGCTGCCGCCGGAAGACGAGCGCCGAACGCGATTCGGGAAGTTTTTGCCGCAGTACTCGGACTGAGGTGGCGCTCTTCTTCGTCCTCTGGGCCTCTGCTCTGGGGATCTTCGTGGTCCTGGCGCGGAGTCGAGTCGCCTCCGCTTTGGCGCTCCTGGTGGGCATGGGCTCCCTCGTGTTGGCCGTGGCATGGCAGGAGCCTCGTGCCGACCACGTCGCAGTGCCGAAGAGGCATCGCGAGGGCGGCTTCGTCGGCTCCACAGCATGCCGAAGCTGCCATCCATCGGAGCACGCGAGCTGGGGACGCACCTTCCACCGAACGATGACCCAAGAGGTAACGGACGAATCGTTTCTCCCCGAGCTGCCCGCGACTCTCGAGCTCGACGAGCGAACCTACGAACTTCGCCGAGAAGGAACGGCACGAGGCTTGACTCGAAACCGCGATCCGAGGCTCTTCGTCACGGGCCCCGACATCCATCGAGTGGCCGACGTGCTCCGCGTAGCCCGTGAGCGAAACTTCTCGAGAGAGAAGGTCGATCAGCTGCTGGCCCAGATTCCTCGGGTCGAACGCGAGCTCGTGCTTCTCACCGGCTCGCACCATTACCAGGCCTTTTGGGTCGAAGGTGGTGAGGGTCGCGAGCTCCGGCAACTCCCCTTCGTCTACTTGATCGACGAAGGGCGTTTCTTGCCTCGACGGGAAGCCTTCTTACAGCCTCCTGATGCTCCGAGCCACATCGCACGCTGGAACGCGAACTGCGTTCAGTGCCACAGCGTGGCGGGGCGTCCCGGCCAATCCGAAACCACTGCCCCGCCCCATCTGCGTGCGGAGACCGGGTTGCCGTCCTCTCGCCCTAGCGAAGGAAGCTCACTCGCGGCTGAGGACTCTCGCTACGAGACCACCGTCGCCGAACTCGGCATCGCTTGCGAAGCCTGTCATGGGCCGGGGGGCGAGCACGTCGAGCACTACCAGAACCCCGTCGCTCGCTATGCCGCCGAGTTCGCTGCGGAGGATGAACGAAGGGCCTTCGGGATCATCAACCCGGCAAAGCTCGATGCTCCACATTCGAGTGCCGTCTGCGGCCAGTGCCACTCGTACTTCCTGCCTCGCGACGCGGACGAGTGGTGGGAGTCGGGCTTTTCGAAGAGTTACTGGCCCGGCACACTCCTCGACGACTCCCGCCTCGTGCTCGATTACGAGCGGGACCGAGAGCGCGATCTGCCCATCAGTCGACAGCTCGAGAGTGTGTTTTGGCCCGACGGAACCATCCGTGTCGGAGGACGTGAATACAACGGGCTCGTGCGATCTCCTTGCTACGAACGAGGCGAGGGAGAGCGGCAGATGTCGTGCCTATCCTGTCACTCGATGCACGGTGCTCCGCCGGAGGATCAGCTGGCCCCGAAGACTGCTGGGGACCGCATGTGCACCCAGTGTCACGACGCATTCGAGCGGGAGCTAGCCGCACATACGCACCACTCCGCCGAGTCATCCGGCAGTCGTTGCGTGAACTGCCACATGCCGCTCACGTCCTACGCGCTACTCAAAGGCATTCGTTCCCACCGAATCACGAGCCCCGTCGCGCGAGAAGACGTGCCGAATGCGTGCAATCTCTGCCATCTCGACCGAAGCCTCGAGTGGACCCGTAGAGCGTTGGAAGCGAAGTGGGGTGCGGAAAGGGACGCAGCAGATCGTACGCCGCCCGAAGAGCTCGCGGAGGAAGGCGCCCGCGAGTCATCGAACGACGACACCGGGGCGCCTCAGGCGAAGGCTTCGCTGCCCGCCTCGGTGCGTTGGCTGCTTGCCGGGAATGCTGCGGAGCGGGCGCTCTTGGCCTACGCGTACGGGTGGCCCGATGCGGTGGAAACTTCTGGAGGCCCCTGGCAGCGCCCGTTGCTTTCCCATCTGGAGCGCGACCCCTACGCGGCGGTGCGACTGATCGCTGCACGCTCGGCGCGAGGGCTCCCCGAAGATCTCGCCGGCCCTCGAGAGCTCGTGGACGGTGCGACGATCGTACAGCTGACCGAGGTGCGCGACGACCGCCCGATCACCATCTCGGAGTAGTCATGACGTTCGTCGTGTACTCTCCTCGAAGTCGTGACCCCACCCGCCACCTCCGATTCCAACGACATCGCCGAGGCCCCCCCCTCGAACCTCACCGAGGCGCTAGCCCGGCGCCATCTGCGCCTCGGCTGGTGGGCTCTGCTCGTATTCCTTTCGCTCGGTGCGGTCCTCGAAGCGCTCCATGGCTTCAAGGTGGACGCCTACCTCAACGTGGACAACGAGGCTCGCCGGCTCATGTGGAGGCTGGCTCACGCACACGGCACGCTGATCGCGCTGGTTCAGATCGCCTTCGCACTCACCCTCCGCTCGGGGGACTTCGTGAGCGCGCGAAGCCTGAGGGTGGCGTCAGCGGGCTACGTGGTGGCTCTTCTGCTTCTGCCGGGCGGGTTCTTTCTGGGCGGTCTCGAGCTCCACGGGGGCGATCCCGGACCGGCCATCCTCCTCGTGCCGCCCGGAGCACTGGCGCTCTTCGTTGCGGTGGGACTCACGGCGTGGGGCGTCGAACGAAGACATGAGCTCGGTCGAGGTCGAGGCTCCGCCGACTCTTCCGGGGTCCCGCGACCGAGCAGTCGGTGACCGCGGTGCAACTCTTCCGGGATCGCGCGACCGAACCTTCCGGAGTCGTCAATCGCATCCGGGGGAGTTGCGTTGCTCCGTTCCGTCCCAGGCACAGGAACCTTCGATGCAATCAATGAGGTTGTTGTTGAAGGCGTTCGTCGCGTGATCGAAAATCATGAACCAACCGCCGTCATCCCACACGGCCGTGGGTTGACCCTTTCCACTCGCGTGCACGCTATCAAAGGTCGTGTACCATTCGCGAATGTTGTTGCAGGTGAGCGTGTTGTAACGGCTGCCCCAGCCAACTCCCCATTCTCCAATGTAGACCGGCATCCCTTGCCCGACGGAGCTGGCCCAGTTGGCCATGATATCCATCGGCCCCGATTGGTTCGCTTGGGTCCACACGTCGTCGTATGAACCCTCCTCGCTCCCGCAGAAAGTCCAGGGATCGTAGTGGTGGAAGGTCACCATGACGTAGGGGTCCTCTCCGCCCCCCACCGCGTCGAGGCTGGTCCAAACGCTCGGAACCTCGTGGGCTCCAAACCATTGGTTGCCCCCAAACAGCACGATCCGCTTTGGGTCGACCTGCCGAATCTGCGAATAGGCCAGACCCACCATGTTCCTCAAATCTGCGGCGGGCATCGCCGAACCGTCTGATTTGTGCGGTTCATTCAAGATCTCGAAGAGAAGCCGGTGATCCCGTGCTCGAAAGATGTCCGCGATGTCTTTCCAAAGCTGCTCCAAAACGGAGGCTCGGCTCTCGGTCTTGAGCGTCACTTCGTGATGAGCGTCGATGACGACGTAGAGACCGGGTTTCGACAGTGCGTAGTCGACGACGGAGCCAATCACTTCGAGCCGAGGATGCGAGCGATTGACGTTGCCTACGGCCGGATCGACGACGAGCAGGTCTCCTCCCACGGGCTCCGTCCACGTGACGGGAATTCTGATATTTCGGTAACCGCGTGCATAGTAAGCGTCGATTTTCGCACGAGCCGCCTCCACGGTCCGAGGATGTTGCGTGCTCTCGAACATCTGACCCAAGTTCACGCCACGGCCCATCTGTGCGGCAGCTTCTCTGGCCGTTGGATCCTCTCCCGAACCGCTGTCACCTCCGCCACCACTGCCACCACTCCCGCCGCTGGGGTTTTCCAAGCCGCCAGAACCACCAGAAGGTTGAGGTTGATTGGGCCCCGCGCCAGTTCCTGCGGAGCTGCCCCCGACGGCAGCGCCTCCGCCCGAGCTGACTCCGCCGCCCGAGCTGACTCCACCGCCCGAGCTGGAACCGCCGGCTCCAACGACCGCCGCTCCTCCGGACCCTGCTGAAACCATGGAGCCAGGGGTCCCCGATTCGGAGCTACAGCCGAAGAACATCGAGAAGATCAGGGGATAGCCAAGCCGGTCGAAGCCTTGAAGCATACAAACACCCTATCATTGGCTGGCGCCAGCGACTTCGCGGATTCTGTCGTCGCAGATCCTGCGGTGCTACGCTCCAGTCGAACTTTGCACCCACGCGCACCCGGCGTCCGCCCGAAAGCGCCACCTCGACACTCGACGTGCTCTCGCGGTGCACTTCAGGGTGGACGCGTGTCAGTGGAGCACGTCTTCAAGTGTTCTGGCTGTCAGGACCCGCTCACCCCAGAGCGTCAGCTGCTCTCTTCCGTCGCCTCATCGAGCTGGGCTCGCACCGTCTCCGGAAGGTCGCCGAACTTCAACTGCAGCTGCTTTTGGGCTTCCACCAACAAGACAGCACCGCTGCTGCGCGCACCCAAGCAAAAAGGGAGCCCGAAGGCTCCCTTTTCACGTTCACATCGACGCAAACCTCCGGAACCTCGGCTCGAAGAGCGAGATCCCGGAGAGCAACGCGATCACTCGACCTTGCAGGTGAACTCGTCGACGCTCAGGTTGCCGCCGGCACCACCCTGCCAGATCTCGAATCCGAAGAAGACATCGGTGAGATACATGCTGGAGCTGATGCCGCGGGACTCCGCAGCCTTGATGAACGGCAGCAAGTCAAAGCTCATCGACGGGATGTCCTGCGTGGCGACGAAGGACACGACCGGAGCCTGAGGATTGCAAATCGAACAATTCCCATTGCCATTGCCCCGCTGACCAACCCAAACCTGCCAGTCATATCCGTTGATGTTTACGGTACTAGGTTCCGGAGAGCCAATCGGCTGCGGGGCACTGTTGGGGCCACCGGGGTCGTGCGCCCACAGCATGACGAAGCCGTCGATACCATCTCCGTACTCCGTCGAGGGGGGCGAGTTGGCGAACCAAATGTCGTACGCCGTGTTGAACGAGCTCGTAGAACCACTCCACCTGAAGCTCGTGTTGATGCTGTTGATCTGTGAGATCTGCCGCGGCAGGTTGTCCGTGCCCGACGTCGCAAGGACGCCGCCCGCGGTGTTGCCGTTCGCTCCGATGTAGATCGACGGGAACGAAGCGGGCGCCCCGTCGCCAGAACCGCTCCCGCTACCCTGGGCAACGGTAAAGCTGTTGTTGAAGTAATTCAGGATCAGATCCGTCCCCTGAGGATTTCCCCAGTTGTTGTTCTGGATGATGTACTGCTCGCCATCCACGAGGACCTTGGCTCGATCGAAATCGCCATCCGGTGAGACGTTGGCGAACCCGACCGTGCCAGACTGATCACCGATTTCGGCTGGTCCGTCCGGCGCATCGTCCGCCGAATCACCCGGCGCAAAACCGTTGACGCAGAAGCTGTAGGGAAGTGCCGTGGGCTCGCCGGGAACGAGGAAGACCACCGCAGAGATGTCTTGGCCCGCGTAGTCCGTCCCCGAAGTCGTACTCCAGCATTCGGTGTTGAAGTCCGTGTACGGGACGAAGATCTTACCCTGCGTCTCCGTGATGGTGGCGCACCAACGATCGTTCTCGTCCGTCGCGCCATTCGGGCCTTGGATCTGAATCCGGAAGGTGAAGTTCGTGTCCGCGCCTTGCTTGACGATGTTCGCCGCGATGCCGGTTCCCGTCAGCTGAATACCGGGAGGGCCCATGCTCTGGGCTGCGTTGGGGTCGTAGCCGCAGTTCGCCGTCGCCGGGTCCTCGTTCACGTTGAAACCCAGGAGCGCCACCGACTTGTACGTCGGGTGCGGACCCACGCTGCCCGAAGCACAGTAGGGCTCGTCGACGGCACGCATGGTGAAGTCGCCGGGGGTGATGGTCGTGCCTACGCCCGTGTCGTCCACGCCCGTCCACGCGCAACCATGCAGATTGTCGTAGCGCCAGAACCCAGGCGGGTCGTCGCCGTTGAAAACGGTCCCACCGGTGCCGACGTTGCCGCCGGTGCCCACCGTCGCGCCGGTGCCACCGGTGCCCACGACGCCACCCGTGCCGACAGCGCCACCGGTGCCCACAGCACCACCGGTCCCTTGGGCGGCCTGGCAAACACCGTTCGAGCAAACACCGCTTGTGCAGAAGTTGCCGCAGGTGCCGCAATTCTGGAAGCTCGTCAGCACGTTTTCACAGGCCCCGCCGCACTGGGTCAGGCCATCAGCACACGTCGCGGCACACTGCCCCAGTGAGCAAACCAGCCCGCCGCCGCACACGCTGCCGCAGGCGCCACAATTGTTGGGATCGGCCTGGGGGTTCGTGCACACACCACCGCAGAGCGCCGCTCCCAAGGGGCATTGCTGCTGGTATTGGATGTTGGAGTTCGGCTCCTGCGAACACGCTCCAATCGCCATCAGTGCGACCCCAAAGATCGCTCCACTTCGTATCAATTTCAGCACACCGTTCATCGTTCGATCCGCTCGGTTTCCAGGCAGGAATGTTCACGCGGACCCGCCTGTACTCGGTGGGCCCGCACTTAAGCTTGCGACGGACTATGCACTGGGTAGGCGCTTGGAGCACCCGTCGTCGGACGGATCGAGTTCCTTTTTGAGCAGAATGACTCCTTTGACGGAATAATCCGTTCTCACGCGTGGCTCACCGTTCGGCCTGCGCTGAAATCTTCGAGCCGACCAAGAACCTGGCCCTACTCAGCCATCGCCGCCATCCGTTCGACGCATTCACAATGCTCCCCGTCCAGGTTCTCGCGCCCCTCGTGAACCAGCCAGGGCACCATCACGAGCGCTGCCACCGGGTCCGCCCACCAAACACCCCACACCGCGTTCGCCACGAGGCCCAGCAAGAGGGCGAACGACAAATAGGAACAGGCAAGCGTTTCCTTGGCCTCCGCGCGGAGGGCCGGACTCGCAACCTCCCGAGCCGCACGCAACTTGCCCCAAGAAACCAGCGGCATCAGCACGAGTGAAACGGCAGCCAAGGCGATGCCCACGGAGCTCTCCGAGGGAACCTCACGAAACACCAACGTGAGCGTGGCCTGAACCGAAACGTAGAGGGCTAGCACCAGGAACGTGCCGCCGACGAAACGATGCACCCGATGCTCGACCTGCGCGAGCCGCCGCCCCGGGGCTCCGCGGTACTCGAGGTAGAGCCGATACAGGAGAACCACGGCGGCTGCCGTCTCGATGCCGCTGTCGAAACCGAAGCCGATCAGGGCCACGCTGCCTGTCACCGCGCCGGACCACAGTGCAATCACGGCTTCGAGCACGTTGTACACGAGGGTCGCTCCGACGAGGGAAAGCGCGATGCGATTCCACCTCCTCAGGGAGGTCGCCCCACTCGTGTCGCTTTTCGCGGTCATCGCGCTGCTCCTTCGTGAAGTACGTGCGCCAGAGCGAGCTCCAGCACCTTGCGAACGTGCTCGTCGTCCAGCGAATAGAACACGTGTCGGCCCTTGCGGCGGTTCTTGACCAAGCGCTGATCCCGCAAGATTCGAAGCTGGTGCGACGCAGCCGACTGCTCGAGCTCGAGAGCTTCACACAGGTCGTGGACGCACCGCTCTTCACCGAGAATCGCGGTCACCAGACGAACGCGGGTCGGATCCGAAAGTGCTTTGAAAGTGCGGGCTATGTCAGCGGCCTGGTTGGGATCGACTCGAAACCGGCCGGCGCTGCCAAGCCGCGCCCTGCTCGACGCAACGGAACTCATACACATGAATGTATCCTCATATGTTCATGCGTCAAAGGGCCAAAGACCGCAGTTTTTGCGTATGCGGCGGGGATCGGGCGCAAATTAGACCGGCGGTCGAACCGGAGGTTGACACGCGAATTCGGGAGGCCCATGGTGAGGTCATGCTCCGCAGAACCTTTCTCGGGAGCGTGGCCTGTGGTCTCGCCGCGGCAGCCCTGCTGCACAGCGAAACGGCCCACTCCGCCGGCACTTCGGCCGACACCGCCGTCGATCGCCTCTTGGAGAAGGCAGATCGCGTCATGCGCGGCGACACGTCTGCCGCCGTGATGAAGATGCATATCAAGACCAAGCGGTTCGAACGAACCTACGAGATCGTCAGTTGGGACGACTCGCGCGGCCGCGAGCGGACGCTCATCAAGATCCTGGGGCCCGCCTCTTGGCGCGGCTTCGGCACGTTGAAGATCGGTGGGCAGCTCAAGCTCTACGATCCGAAGACCAACCACGTGCAGGTGGTCGGGCACTCGATGCTCGGTTCGAGCTGGATGGGTAGCCACTTCACCAACGACGACCTCGTCAAGGAAACGCGCCTCGCTCGAGACTTCGAGGTCGCGCTCGACAAGAAGTGGTCCGCCCCCGCCCCCGTGGGAGGAGGCGCAACTTACTACCTCCTGAAGCTCACCCCGAAACCGCGCGCCCCGGTCGCCTGGGGGCGCATCGAGTTCGAGCTGTGGGACAACGCGTCGGGCACGGTGCCGACGAAGGCTCGATATTTTCGAAAGGACTCCGATTCGACTCCGACCCGAACCATCGAGTTTTCCGATGTGAAGACCATGGCTGGGCGGGTCGTGCCCGCTTCGATGGAAGTGCGCGTCACCGACAAGCCCGGAGAGTTCACGCGAATTCAGTACGAGAAGCTGAAGCTGAACGTGAAAATCCCGGACAGCAAGTTCACCGAAGCCGCCCTGCGTCGCTGACGGGAAGAGCCGATGCGCCTCTGGGGAATCGCCAAGAGAAACCTCGGCCGCAATCGCCGGCGCACCGTCGTGACGGTGGTGGCGCTGGCATTTGGAATGAGCCTCTGCATCGCGACCTTCGGCCTGACCGACGGCCTGAGCGCGCAGATGATCCACTCGCTCACACGCCTCGACCTCGGCCACGTGCAAGTGCACTCGAAAGAGTTCGTCGAGGATCGAGAGCTGAGCGCGAAAATTTCGAGGCCAAGCGAGATCGTCGACGAAGCCCGTCGGCTCCCGCACGTCATCGGAGCCAGCAGCCGCATCTATGGCTTCGGCCTCTTGAGCATTCGGGGCAAGAGCGCCGGAGTCGAACTGATCGGCGTGCGCCCCGACACCGAAAAGTCGGTTACCGAGCTCTCCAACCAGCTTCGGGCGGGGCGTGACCTGCCGAAAGCGGCCACCCCGTGGCCAGCCCGGCGCGCTCTCACCGCCCAAGAGCAGGCCCTGGACCAGGCGCTCACAGAGCGCGCCGTTCGGTCCGCCCTCGACGAGCTCGATGAGCTCGATGAGCTCGACAGCACGCCGGAGATCGCCCTGCCGGGCGCCGACATCCCCCCAGGGGCACGTGCCGAAGAAGAACACCCCGCCGAGAAGGAGCCAGCAGGTACGACCGAAACCGATCTCAACGATTCGCGCGATCGGAGCGCGGAGCTCTCACGCATCTTATCCCCTCGCCCAACGCGTCCTCTGCCCGTGCTCTTGGGCAGCGGTCTCGCCGACGTTCTCGATGCAGGCGTAGGCAGTAAACTCTTCGTCTCCGCTCCCACCCCCGACGGCTTCACCGAGACGGCCTTCGCCAAGGTGGTGGGCGTGTTTCACACCGGAACGCTGGCCCTCGATCGCCACCGTGTTTACTTTCACATCACTGATCTCGCCCACCTGCTTCACTCGGAAGGACAAGCCCACGAGATCGCACTTTTGGTGGACGCTTCGGAGAACGCGCCCGGTGTGGCGGCAGTCCTCGCCTCGCAGCTCTCGGCAGACCTCATCGTTCGCCCGTGGGACGAAATCCGCCCGGAAATCGGCAAGATGATCGAGCTCAACGACGTGAGCACGACCATCATGGTCTTCGTGATCTTCTTCGTGGCCTCCCTCGGAGTGGTGAACACGATGCTGATGGCGGTCTTCGAACGGACCCGCGAAATCGGGGTGCTCCGAGCGATCGGCATGTCTCGCGGCAGAATCGTCGGCATGATCCTCGCGGAGAGCGCCCTCATGGTGGCCCTCGCCACGGGGTTGGGTGTCGCCGGAGGGCTCGGCCTCGACTACCTCATGGTGACGCGAGGGGTCGATCTCACCAGCTTCACCGGCGGGTTGAGCCTCGGGGGAGTTGGCATTCGCCCAGTCATTTATGGCGCAATCACTCCGAAAGGCGTGCTGATCCCGGTCGTGGTGCTCGCCACGATCTGTTTCCTCGCTTCACTCTATCCGGCCGTCCGCGCCGCGCGCCTCGAACCAGCCATCGGTATGAGGGAGACGTGATGCTGGCCCTTCGAATTGGATGGAGGTCTTTCGTTCGACACCGGCGGCGCTCCGCAATCACGCTGAGCGCCATCGCTCTCGGGCTCGCCATGATGCTGTTCTTCGTGGGAATGGGCACCGACTCCCACGCCAAGATGGCCGACATGGGCATCCGATTGGGTTCGGGGCACGTCCTGGTCGAAGCGAAGGACTACCCCTCGGAGCAATCCCCCGAAGCGAGCTTCACTCGCTACGAAGAAGTCGTCCGCCGCGCCGAATCCCTCGAAGAAGCTCGCGTCGCCGCCCCTCGCCTGAGCGCATCGGGGCTCGTCACAGCGGGTGCGAAGAGCACCTCCGTGTTCGTCGTGGGCGTCGATCCGACCCGGGAGCCCCGCGCCTCCAGCATCGCAGCACCCGAGGCGCGCGTCGCGGGATCCTTTCTGACGCCCAGCGCGAATCGCCGGTTCGAGAACGCTCCGGGGGACGCGTACCTCGGCAACAGTCTCGCGACTCATCTCGGTGTCGAAGTGGGCGACCGCATCGTGATCACCGTCTCCCCGGTCGATGCGGACAATCCGAAATCGGCCGCCTTTCAAGTCGTCGGTCTGTTCGAAACGGGGATCGAGGACCTCGACCGAAGCCAAGTTCAAATCGATCTCACCGATGCCCAAAAGCTACTGAACGTGGAAGGCAGCGTCACCCAGGTCGCTGTCTTGCTCGGCGACCTCGATGCCACGGATGGCGTGACCGCCGCGCTCGCTCGGGAGCTCGTTTCCCGGAACGAGCTCGTCGTCCTGCCATGGCCTGCCGTGCTGAAGGAGCTTCACGATGCCATCGTGCTGGACGACGTCGGCATGTACCTGATGATGGCCATCATCTTCGTGATCGTCGCGCTCGGGATCTTCAACACCGTGCTCATGAGCGTGACGGAGCGGACACGAGAAATCGGCGTGATGATGGCGATTGGAACCAGTCGTTGGCGGGTCTTCTCCTCCGTTCTCGCCGAGTCGGCAGTGCTCGCCATCGCGTCGACAATCGTCGGTCTCGCACTCGGCTTGGCTGGGCACCTCGCCATGGCGCACTACGGCATCGACGTCACCTCGTTCACGGGAGGGCAGGACTACGAGATCTCCGGGGTAGTCCTCCGCGGCAGGATCTACTCGCGATTGAGCTTCGACGTCGTGGCAGAGTGGACTTTGGTGGTCATCGGCCTCGTCATCGCATCGGCGATCTACCCCGCGTATCGCGCGGCCCGCCTCGAACCCGTGGAGGCCATGAGACATGTCTGAAGGAATTACCGTCGAGTCGCCCGCTTCACGTCCCCGAGCCTTCGAGCCAAAAGCGGCGAAGCCTTCGGCACCGGTGCTTTCGCTTCGCGGGGTGGAGAAAATCTATCGCCAAGGCAAGATCGAGGTCCCCGCCTTGCGCGGTATCGACCTCGACGTCTCCCCGGGGGCGTTCATCGTCCTGGCCGGCGCCTCGGGATGCGGCAAGACGACGCTCCTGAACCTCGCCGGAGCGCTCGACGTGCCGACGAAAGGGACCATCGAACTGTCGGGCAAACGCCTCGACCAAATGAGCAGCAGCGAGCTCAGCCGACTCCGCCTCTTCGAGCTCGGCTTCGTGTTTCAAGCCTACAACCTGATCCCCGTCCTCAGCGCCTACGAGAATGCCGAGTACGTACTTTTGCTGCAAGGAGTCGCCTCCGACGAACGCAGGCGCCGAGTCGAAACGATGCTGCGTGACGTCGGTCTCGCCGGGCTCGAGGGACGACGCCCCGCGGAGATGTCAGGAGGTCAACAGCAGCGAGTCGCGATTGCTCGGGCGCTCTGCCCGAACCCGAAGGTCCTCCTCGCCGATGAACCGACCGCCAACCTCGATTCGCACACCGGCGACGAACTCATCGACCTGATGCATCAACTGAACCGACAGCGCGGTACCACCTGCCTCATCGCCTCCCACGATCCCCGGGTGATCGAACGCGCGGATCGGGCGATCTGGATGGAAGACGGCCGGATCCTCCGCGACGAACGTCACTGAACACAGGATCTCTCAGAACAACTCAACCATGCGTATCGTCCGAGCGCTCCTGAGCGCCGCCCTATGCGGCGCCTTCCTGACAGCCACGCCGGCGCGCGCCGTGGTGCTTTCCGAAGACCCCTTCGAGGAGGAAGCCACCGAGGTGGGTGTGGTGGCGCGGAGCTTCGCGTTTCTCTTTGGGGGAGAGGTGCTCGAACCGCCGCTCGCTCCTCCAGACGTGAACCCGAGCGGAAGCGGATTGTTCGATCTGCGTGTGTACGGCGGCCACAAGACGAGTGACTACCGGCTCGTACTGCACAACCAGTTTACGCTGCGAATGAATTCCACGGCAGAGCCGGGCGTCCTGAACCTCGGTCGCGGGATCGCGCCACCCCGCCTCTTCCCGCTGACATTCACTCACCAGACCGACACTTTGCTCGTCCAGAGCGACATGGACTGGGTCTTCGGTGAAGTACGCGCCGACATGCTCAGCCTGACGATCGGACGCCAACCCGTGACCTTCGGGCGCGGCACCATTTGGCATACGAACGATCTGATCTCCACGTTCGCTCTCACCGAGGTCGACACCGAGTACAAGCCAGGCGCCGACGTCGTGCGGCTCGACTGGTCCCTTCCCGAGCGCCGCAATTTGACCCTGTTGGTCGCCTTGGGCGAGGTCGAGCGGCTCGACGTCGAGAGCCATGAAACCGAACCGAACGATCTCGAATTCGACCTCCAAGGCTCGAGCGCTCTCGTGCAATTCAAGCAAGCGGGCTCGGTGGGCGAAGTCTCGCTCCTCGGCGGTTTCGTCCGCTACGACCTCGTCGCGTCCGTCGACGGCGTGTGGAACCTGGACGAGGCGGACGTCTACGGCGAGCTCACGGGGACCTGGGTTACGTCGCGGAGCCTGACCACGCCGGCAGTCGGGGAGGGTTTCGCGGTCAAGGCTCTGGCTGGCGCGCACCTTCGACCGACCAACGATCTCACGATCACCCCGGAGGTGTTCTACAACGGGTTTGGTTCGACCGATTCGGACGAGTACCTCCCCATCGCGCTGTCCGAACGCGTCGGCATCGGAGAGCAGGTGGCTTTCGGTGCCTTCTACGGCGGCCTCGCGAATGCCTGGGAAGTCGGACCCCTGACGAACCTCGCTTGGGGCATGGTGTCGAACCTCACCGATCCGAGCGCCCTCGTTTTCGGTTCCCTCAACCACGGCCTGGCCCAAGACGTCGAGGGGCTTTTGGTTGTTTACGCACCCGTTGGTCGCCTGCCCACGGGCAGTGATCTGCACCTCCGGAGCGAGTACGGGGTGTACCCCTACTTCTTCTTCTTCGAGCTCAAGGCGACGATCTGATGCCCCGTCCGCGATTTCACCGACTTCCCGTGGCGAAGCAAAGCGCCATCCTGGACGCAGCGCGGGACGAGTTCGCTCAACACGGTTATGCGGACGCTTCGCAAAACCGCATCATCGAGGCGGCCCAAGTGAGCAAGGGGGCTTTTTACTACTACTTCGACGACAAGGACGACCTGTTCGGAGCCGTGCTCGCCCGACAGTTCGCGGGGCTGGGCGAAGCGCTGCGTTTCGGACAACCCACCACCGCCGAGGAGTTTTGGCAGGAAGTCGCGCATTTGCTCGAACGCGGCTACGCCGAACTCCTGAAAACCCCCGAGTCACTGGCACTTGCGCGAACCATCACCCGTTCCGTCGGGAATTACTCGGTGCCCCCGGCGGTCCACGCGCTCATCGGAGAAGCCGAACGGGCCACGATCGACGTCGTGCAGTTGGGGCAGCACCTCGGCGCCATCCGAACCGACCTTCCCCGTGACTTGTTGGTCGCTCTCGTCATGAAGCTCGGGGAAGCTGTGGATCTCTGGTTGGCTGAGCACGCCACGGAACTGTCTCCGGATCAACTCGCGCGACTGCAGGGTGACGTCGTCGGGCTCCTCGAGCGAGTCCTCGCTCCCTGAGTCCAGCTGACAGCTCGTCGGCCGAGGCGGAACGCCCACCGACAGCACCAACCTGCAACGTCATCGAAAGCGCAGAGCGCAATCCGGAACACGCCGTCGTCTGCACGGACGGCGACAGCACGAAGACACGGCACACTTCCACGGCGACGTAACCAGTTTCATCCACCCGCAACCGCAGATTGGTGGCGGATCGGTGGAGGATCGGTGTGCGCGGATCGGACACAAGTCGGCATCCACCCGGGTCAGAAGGATCCCCCGCCGCAAGGCCTCCCAGCGTCGTCGACTCAATCGAGCACCCGTCACGAGCCAGTGCTAGGGTTCAGTTGATTCGCGAGCACGGGAGGGGCGCCATGTTGTTCGGTTACATCAACGAACCCGAGACCACCCACGACGACGACGTGCTCTGCACGGAGACTTGCCTCGAATGTTTCGCTTTCGAGCGACCTCTCGTTCTCGCAACTGAACTCCACGTAGCCGGGGCGATGGCCTTCGCAACGACCTACGGGTTCGGTGGCATGTCGCTGGTGGAATGGGCGCTCATGCAAAGCTTGGACAGTGCACTGCACCGCACCCAATCACTGCACCGCACCCAGTCGCCGCCCTCGTCGCAGTCCGAGCCCCCTACCCCTTCGTCACGCCTCAAGTAGGCTGGTTCCCG
>JBNKGC010000129.1:0-16602 GCA_050289625.1 Polyangiaceae bacterium
TTCTGGCGACAAGGGGGCCTCCACGCCTCACATCGGGACGCTGAAGTCGAGCGGAGGTGACCAGCGTTCGTTCTGCGCCGGCTCGCTCAAGACCAGATGGTCGTACAGCCACTCGCTGTTCGGACGAATGCGATGACGAATGCTTCGCTTGGGAGCCCGGAGCATCTCGTCGTCCCAGCCGATGATCCGGGGGCGCCCCGAGTTACCGGCGAGACGCATCGGCATTCCGGTGACCGGATCCGATTCGTAGACGAAGAAGGTGTGGGTGTGTTCTTCGCGGTAGTGATCCCAGGGAGCGCGTCCCCGAATGATCACGATGTCGCCGGGACGAAACTCCTCTTTGCGCTCCCGAATCCAGCGAAAGAATGCCCAGACCTTCTCGTACTTCACCCAATCGCCGAGATACCAGTTCTTGATCGTGAAGCGCTCGGGATTGTCACGGGCGAAGTCGCGCAACACCTTCTCGCTTCGGCGACTTCCTTCCAGGATCGCTCCGAAGTCGATCGCACCTTTTTGAAGGCCCAGCTCCTCACCGCGAGGGCGGAAGTGCATCCCGCTCGCGCGCTCCATGGTCTCCGTGATGAAGTCGATGCACACCTGCGGCACCAGCGGATTGCCCTGTTTGTCGAAGACCTCGTACTGGTCCCCGTTGAACCGATAGCGCTTCTTCCCCCCGATGTAGGCCTGATACCAGCGACGCCTCAGCTCGCCGTCCTGCTGTCCCACCTCGGTCTTGGGTTCGTCGAAGGGCAGCTTCGTTTGCACCTGCTTGAGGATCGCCCTTCGCAAGGAACGCATCACGGCTGCGCGACGGTACGAGATGTCCCTCGCACGACCGACTTCGGCCCTGCGCTCGGGCTCCACCCACTGACAGTCGACCTCCAGCTTGGCTCCATCGCGGCTGAGTAGCGTCTTCACCCACTGGTCTTCGTATCGAAGATCGGCAACGACGTGGTCGATTCCCAGGTGTTCGATCTTCATCTGATCGACCCCTTGGCGATGCGCCAGCTCACGCACGTCGAGGTGAAGAGGTGGACCGTAGTCCTGCCCTTTCACTCCGACCCGATCGAAGAGGTAGAGCTGCGCCTGCTGCCCCTTTTCGGGACCCGAGGTGTACACGTATCCGATGTTCGGATCCTTCTTCACGGTGAACCTCTGCGAGCCCCGCTCGATCCAGAGATCGGCCTCGGTGAAGAGGTGGCGCAGTTTGATCCCCTTCGACAACACGCGCGCAGCTCCCGGATGATCCGCGTAGAAGTAGCCCTCGCGCAGGAAGACGTACCGCCCCATGGGAACCAAAGCTCGGAACCGCTTCGCGTACTCGAGCGCAGTGTCCCGGGGATAGGGGCTGGTCAAGAGACGCTTCCGAAATGCCTCGAGACCCTTCGAGGTCGGTTCGACGAATTTCGGTTCCCGGACGAAGACCACAGGCTCGGCCTTTGCGCGCGCCATGACGAGCTCGCGCTGCTTCTCGAGCTGGGGCGCGCCGGGAAGACTCGGCCCTTTCTTCACTTCGGCGATGCGCAAGCGGCATCGTTCCGACGCCTCTTCCTGAGAGCGCTGAAAGTCGGTCTCGAGCGGAGCCCGATGGACGCTGTTCTTTGCGACGAATTTTCCGTCTCCACCCGCTGGGGCCACGAGGTTCACTGCCTCGGAAGCTGCAGCCGGAGTCTGCAGTGGCGCCTCGGACCGCACGGACTCCTGCGCGTTTTCACAACCCACCACGAGGATGGAAAGCAGCAAAAGGGAAGCAAGACGCAGATGAGACACCTTTGCTAGGTGTGACACAGCCTCAGCACCCCGGCCAACTACCCGCCGCCACTGAACTCCCGTGGAAGCGTAACCACGAGTTCCCTCCGACATCGGGCTTTCCCTTCTGCGCGCACCTTGTGAGAGATCGAGCACAGCGACAGCGGATCTGCCCACCCCAGACGGCTGAAAGGACACGCGCGATCCGAAACGGCGGGAGAGCGAGGGTTGCATGGGGTGCTCCGCGGAGGCGTCGTTCGAACGCTTCCGTTTCGTGATCGAACGGACGCGCGCTGCGTCATCTTCCCGACACGTCTCATGTCGAGATCCTCCCGGCTGACGACTCCCTCCCGTGCGCCGCGCGCCGCGCCCGGCCCCATCCCCGATACCTTAAGCGCGAGCGCGCCCGTCAAGATGCCGGCGGTGGCCCGGCCCCCCGTGACTCGAAACACGGACTGCATCGCTCGCCCGCTCTCCCGAGTTGCACACGTCGCTGAGCGTTCGAAACGCCAGGAAGCGGCCTCCATCCTTGACGCGCGTTCCGTGAAAAGGCCATATCTCGGCGTCCTCGCTTCACGAGAGCTCGGCGCCATGACTGAACCTTCCTCTTCTCGCACCGGACTCGCCTCGCGACTCGGCCTTCGCACCAAGCAGCAGAGGGCCTGGGCGATGTACGATTGGGCGAACTCGGCCATGGTGACGATCATCGTCACTGCGGTCTTTCCCATCTTCTATTCGTCCTTCGCCTCCCACGGCGTCGCGCCCGAAACCGCGACCGTTCGCTACAGCATCGCCACGACGGTCGGCCTCAGCATCATCGCCGTGCTCGCTCCGATCCTCGGTGCGATTGCGGACAACGCCGCCGTGAAGAAGAGGATGCTCGGCAGCTTCTTGGGGCTGGGTGTCGCGGCCGTCGCGACGATGTACTTCATCGGGCGAGGACAATGGTTGTTTGCCTCGGTCCTGTTCGTTTTGGCAAACGTCGGCGCCAATGGAAGCTTCGTCTTCTACGACGCGCTCCTCCCCCACGTCGCCAAGCGCGACGAAATCGATCGCGTGTCCACCGCGGGATACGCCCTCGGATACGTGGGTGGGGGCCTCTTGCTGTTGCTCTGCCTCGCCGTGATTCTCAAGCCGGGACTCGTGGGGGTGCCTCCCGGCGACGCGGCTACCCCCGCGCAGTCCTCCTTGCCCGCGCGTCTGTCCTTCGTCGCGGTGGCGCTTTGGTGGGCGGGGTTCTCAATCCCCCTGTTTCGTCACGTGCCCGAGCCACCAGTGAAGGTGACCGAGCCCATCCCGGGGCAGGGTCCGATCCGCGGTGCGCTCGTCCAGCTGAGGCGGACGGCAACGAATCTCCGCAAGTACAAGCAGGCCTTCCTCATGCTGATCGCCTTTCTCATCTACAACGATGGGATCGGCACCATCATTCGCATGGCCACGATCTACGGAGAGGAGATCGGCATCGGCCGCACGGCTCTCATCGGCACGATCGTCATCGTGCAGTTCGTCGGGATCCCCTTCGCGTTTCTTTTCGGTTCCCTCGCCGGAGTGCTCGGGGCCAAGCGCGCGATTTTCCTGGGGCTGGCCGTGTACGTGCTGATCGCGATCCTCGGCTTCTACATGAAGTCGGCGACGCACTTCCTCCTGCTCGGACTCCTCGTCGGAATGGTCCAAGGGGGAACTCAGGCCCTGAGTCGCTCACTTTTCGGAAGCATGATCCCGAGTCACGAATCCGGCGAGTTCTTTGGGCTGTTCGCCGTCTTCGAGAAGTTCGCCGGAATCCTCGGACCGGCGATGTTCGGCGTCATCATCGCCGTCTCCGGCTCGAGCCGAAACGGCATCCTGTCCGTCATCGTGTTCTTCGTCGTCGGCGCCCTGCTCCTTCTCTTCGTCGACCCGGAGGAGGGGCGACGGGTCGCGAAGGAAGCCGAAGAGCACGCCATCCGCACGGAAAGCGGAGGCACGGCACAAGCCGCGGCTTGAGACGGGCCGCTGCTCGAGACAGGCGCGCCGCCGCACCCGTCACTTCGCGACTTCGGAGGCCGGTCGCGTCATTGTCACCGTGCCCGACGAGGGCAGTGGATCACTCGACCAGCGGAGACGCGGTTTTCGCGCCGCACGGGCCTCGTCCAGCCGTCCGAGACGGGAGAGATGGGGCGCCTGGCGCAGGAGCTCCGGATCGGTCTCCGCCTCCGACTTGATGTCGGCCAGGGCCTGGACGAAGGCGTCGAGGGTCTGTTTGGTCTCGGTCTCGGTCGGTTCGACCATCAGCGCCCCCCGGACGACGAGCGGGAAGTACACCGTCGGAGGGTGGAATCCGTAGTCGATGAGTCGTTTGGCGATGTCGAGGGTCTTCAGTCCCGTCGTGCGTTCGAACTCACGGTCCGTGAACACCGCTTCGTGCAGCGAAGGTGTTTCGAACCCGAGGGGGAAGAGCTCGCGAATTCGGGCGGACAAGTAGTTCGCGTTGAGCACCGCCATGTCGCTGACCGCGGCCAGTCCTTCGGGACCGAGCTCCCGGATGTACGTGTAGGCGCGGACCATCATTCCGAAGTTGCCGTAGAACGAGCGCACGCGACCCACACTCTCGGGTCGGTCGTGATCGACCACGTACCGTTCCCCATCGCGCCGCACCACCGGCCCGGGCTGAAACGGTTCGAGTGCTTTGACGAAGGCGACCGGTCCCGAACCAGGACCGCCGCCGTGGGGCGTCGTGAACGTCTTGTGCAGGTTGAACTGCATCACGTCGACACCCGCGTCACCCGGCCGAGCTCGTCCGAGAACCGCGTTCAGGTTCGCGCCATCGCCGTAAACCAGGCCACCCTTTTCGTGAATCACGCGCGCGAGCTGGGGCATCGCCGTTTCGTAGAGCCCGAGGGTGTTCGGGTTGGTGATCATCAGACCCGCTACGTCGTCACCCACCTCGTCCACGGCTCGCGCGAACACGGCCGGATCGACGATTCCGCCGTCCCCACCGGGAAAGGGGACCGCGTCGAAACCATTGAGGGCGCAGCTCGCGGGATTCGTTCCGTGAGCGCTTTCAGGGATGAATATCTTCCGAGGCGAACGCCCCTGCGCTCTATAGTAAGCGCGCATCATCATGAGTCCGGTCAGCTCACCCTGGGCCCCGGCGGCCGGCTGAAGGCAGACTCCGTCCAAACCGACGATCTCCGCCAGGAGCTCCTCGAGCCGCACCATCACCTCGAGGGCGCCCTGAGCCAGGTGCGGCGGCGTCAGGGGATGCAGCCCAGCGAAACCATCGAGGCGTGCCGCCCATTCGTTCACCTTCGGGTTGTGCTTCATGGTGCACGAACCGAGGGGATAAAACTGTGTATCGATCGAGAAGTTCCACTGACTGAGGCGAACGAAATGACGAACCACCTCGGGCTCGCTCACTTCGGGAAGGCCCGCAGAGTCCTTTCGCAGGAGCTCGCCCAGCTCGCTCGCCACGTCGACCTCTGGAACGTCGAGCGGAGAAGTCGAAAGCGCGTTTCGTCCGGGCGCACCCCGCTCGAAAATGGGTGGCTCCTCGAACTGAATCCCCTGTGATGCGGCTCCGGGCACGTTGATCCTCTTTCGGTCTTCCTGGCGAGCGGAGGGTTCCGTCGCAACCGGAGATTCCTCTGGTTGTCCCCGACTTTCAATGGGTCGGGTTAGGCCAGTCTCTTCAGCCCAACCCCCCGACGACGCGGGCGCGTGCCAAAGGCGATGGAAGCGGCAAAGAGGCCGATTGCGAAAAGCACCGCTCCGGGTGCGTCGAACGGGATGCCCCGATGAAACGGGCAAGAGGCGAGAGCTCGACGGTTCGGGCTTGTCCCCGGGCGTCGAAGAAGAAAAGGCCCGCCGTGGAGGCGGGCCTTTCGGGACTCCGAGCGGGAAGGATGGCTCACTCGTCGGAGGATTCCGATGTCTCGTCCCCTTCTTCTTTCTTCTCTTCCTTCTTTTCCTGGGGCCCGAGATCGGCCTCCTGGCTGGCATCGTCCCAGCCACCGGAACCCACCCGGTTCTCGAGCTCGTCAGGACGCACGCTCTTCGGATCGGGCTCCATGTTCTTCTGCTTCAACGCGTTCCAACTGTTGCCCGCGTTGTCGTCACCCAAGCCCCACTCCCCCTGGATTTCATGGGCCTCGTTACCCTTGGGGACCGTGTAGCGGAAGTATCCCTTGCCCTCGGTCGTAGCGTTGGGACCGATCTGGCCGATCTTGTGCTCCTTCCAGGAGTAGCGAAGAACATCGCCGTCGACCTCTCCGAACAGCTCGCCCCACTTGTCGCCAGCCGTCGTTCGCCAAGCGCCAGTGATGGTAGTGCCTTGCTTGGTCAAATGGAGCATTCCGTACGTCTGGCTGTAGTAGACGCCTTCCCATTCACCTTCGGGAGGCATGGCGTGGGCCTTGACGCTGGCCGTCTTCGGATCCGACTTGGGACCGCATGCGACGAGGGACGTCATCGGCAGGAGGAGGGCAAAACAAAGCGCTGACTTGACGAGGCTTCGGAGCAACATGACGGGGACTTTATCACGCCTCGCGATCATGCAAGCCCCGATCGCGCGTCCGAGCGCAACTCGAACGCCCCACGCCCGACGAGGCTCAGCCCCGTTTCAGCCGCTCGCCGAGTTCGAGCCCGACGGCCCGAGCGGCCTCGAGGTCACCTGGCCACTGGCGTCGAACCTCCGCCCGGCGCAGGTTCGAGCCGTCGGGCTCGGCGAGCATGGCTCGCAGGTAGAGCTCCTCGCCCTCGCGCACTCCAAAGGCTGCGACGGGCGTCTTGCAGTCTCCCTCCACGATTTTCATGACACCGCGTTCGGCTTCCACGTTCAGCGCGGTCTCGTCGTGTTGGAGCGGCGCGAGTAGGTCGCGAATTTCATCGTCGTTCGCTCGCTGTTCGATGGCGAGCGCGCCCTGGCCAACGGCAGGGAGGCAAAGGTCGACGGAGAGAGTCTGAGTCACTCGGTCAGCCCAGCCGAGCCGGTTCATGCCCGCCCGCGCCAGGACCACCGCGTCCATGTGGCCGTCCAAACACTTCTGGATTCGCGTCCCGACGTTGCCTCGCACCGGCACCACCTCGATGTCGGGGCGCCTGGACTTCAGCTGCACACCCCGACGGAGCGACGACGTCCCGACGATTGCACCCTCGGGGAGAGCGTCGAACTCGACGCCGGTTCGTGTCACCAGCACGTCCCGAGGATCTTCGCGCTCGGGAACGCAGGTGATGGCGAGAGTCGCATGCACGTCGGGCGGAACGTCCTTCATCGAGTGCACCGCAATGTCGGCGCGTCCGTCGACGATGGCCTCCTCGATTTCCTTGAGGAAGAGGCCCTTGCCTCCGATTTCGGCCAGCGGACGATCGACCACCCGATCGCCCGTGGTCGTCACGTGAAGCTCCTGCACCGTGATCCCTGGGTGAAGAGCCGCGAGGCGAGCCACCCATGCCCGGCACTGGGCGAGCGCCAGAGCGCTCTTTCGAGTGGCGACGACGATTCGATCTCGGGCCATGGCTCGGTTTACCAGACGGGGCGAAAGCAAAAAACGCTCGGCCGAAATCAGCGGCGAGGTCGACCGGAGAAGGCCCCCGTGTTGGGGGGCGGAGAGCTCGAGATGGGCCGCACCCTCGCTGGAGCGGCGATCGGGTCAAGCCCGACGTCTTCGCGCCTGCGCTGCCCCGACTCCTCCCGCTCGCCCGGCGGAGGCGACCCCGGCAGACGCACGCTGGAGACGTCGAGCGACTCTGCTGCGACGTCGGAGAGCTGAAAGAGCTCGTCCAGCATCGAGGAAACGCCATCGAGGGACGAATCGTCCGAAGATGCGGCGCCCTCGCGAAGGCGCACGGTCGGCAGGTGAAGCATGCGATTGAGCGACGCGTCGAGCATCTTGGCCACCGCGCGCCGCTGCTCGCCATCGAGATCCTTCAGGCGTCCGCGCAGACTGCGCTCCAGCTCCACCTCGAGCGACGCGCGAAGGCGCGCGCGCAGTGCCTTGATGGTCGGTGTTGCCTGCTCCGCCTCGGCCCAGCGCTCGTACCCCCGAGTTTCCTCTTCCAGGATGCGCTCGGCCTGCTCCGCCTCCCGCCGACGCCCCTCGAAGGACTCGGCGACGACGTGGGACAGGTCGTCGATGTTGTAGAGGAACACGCCATCGAGCTCGCCGACGTCGGGGTCGACGTCCCGCGGAACCGCGAGATCGATCAAGAAGAGGTTTCTGCCGCGACGGATCTTGCGCTGCGCCTGCACCAAATCTCGCTGGATGACGCTTTCGGGGCTACTGGTGCTGGTCACCACCACGTCCGCTCGAGCCAGGCTCTCTCCCAAACGATCGAGGAGCAGAGCCTCTCCCCCGACCTCACGCGCGACCGCCTGAACTCTCTCGGGAGTACGACCCAGCACCAAAAGGCGCGTCCCCGCGTCCCTGAGCAGGCGAGCCACCGTACAACCCATTTCCCCCGATCCGACGAGCAGAACCGTGCGGCCCGCAAGATCGCCGAAGATTTGCTGCGCTAGATCGATGGCGACGCTCGGAACGGACACCTGCCCCGCACCAATCGCCGTCTCGGTGCGAACCCGTTTGGCGGCGCGGGCGGCTCGAGGGAACGTGCGGTGCAAAACGGGGCCGACCGTGCCCTGCCTGCGCCCTCGCTCGAAACCCTGCTTCAACTGCCCGAAAATCTGTGGCTCGCCGAGCACCAGCGAATCGAGGGACGAGGCGACGCGAAACAGGTGGCGCACCGCCCTGCCCCCCACGTGCACGTAGAGGTACTTGTCGACCTCGGCCAGTCTCTGGATCAGAGCATCACGGCATGCGTGCGCGGCCGCCTCGAGGGACTCGACGGATGCGTCTTTGCCGGCGACGACCAACTCGACCCGGTTGCATGTGGACACCGCAAACGCCTCGCTCACCTCCGGGCGCGCCACGAGCTGCCCAACGAGCTCGGCCACGTCATCGTCGACGAGCGCGAGTTTCTCCCGTACCGCGATTGGTGCGGTCCGGTGAGAGAGTCCCACGACGACGATCATGCGCCGCCTCCGAGCAGGGGCCGCAGAGCGTAGAGCGCGAGGAGGAGCGCCACCCCGAACACCCCGGCCAGAGTTCCGTAGGCCGACTTGCGCCCTCTCCAGCCGCCGATGGTTCGCAACAGGAGGACTCCAGCCACCACGGCCCAGGTGAAATACCCCACGATGGCGCGGGCAAACGAGGCACTCCCGATGGGTCCAAGCTCCGAGAAGAAGATGCCGCCAGTCACCGCGCCAAACGTCAGCAGGGGAAAGCCCACGAGCAACAGGCGATGCTCGGTGCTGTCGAGAGCCGATAGGGCAGGCAACCTGCCTCGGCTCATGCCGAGCTTTTTCGACTTCAGACGACGCTCTTGGAGCAAGTAGAAAAACGATGCTCCCCCGGCGAGAAGCACGAAGCCCACCCCTACCAAATTCGCGGTGATGTGCATCGCCAAGAGGGTCGTCGAAAGCTCATGGGCAACGCCCACGTCACCGACGAATTGCGCGGCCACCAGGAAGGTGAGGGCCATCGGCGCGACGAAGACACCCATGGCATGAAGCCCTCGCGGCCTGAGCCGGAGGTACGCAGCAGCGGCCACCAGTGCCCCCAAACTGAGGGCGAAGTTGATGCTCGTGACGGGACAAACGTGGAGAACGAAGGAGCTCAGAACGACCTGAGAGGCGTGCAAGCCCACGCCGAGCGCCAGAGCTCGCGGCGCCCACTTCCGGGCCAGAGGCAACCCGTCGGGTCGGGCCAACTCCAGAAAGAACAGGGTGCCCGCGACAGAGTAAGCGACGACCCCCAGGGTAAAGGCGATGTTGGCGAGCTGTTCCATGGCGAAATCGGCGCGCAAGCCCCGCGCGGTGGGCTGCTTCTTGCTCCGCGCGGACGCTGGACCCTAGCGCGGACCCGTTCCTGACGCACCAATCTGGGCCGGTTCGCCGCCGGTTCGCAGCGAATGGCGCAGCTCAGTAGCCGGCAACGCTGACGGCGCGATCGCCCGCGATCAGCTCTTGGGACGACTGGCTGACCAGTGCCACCGAGCTGTAGCGTTCCGTGCGGAGGATCTGCAGCTCGCCAATGACCTCCTCGGGGAACTTCGTGTCGTCTCCTTTGAGGGGGGTGTCCTCGACGGGCACTCGCTTCGGGGACTCCATACGAATCCGTGCACGAGCCATTTTCGAGGCCGTCTTCAGGTTGCGCCGCCAGACGTCCCCACGCCGCAGCACCTTCAAACGATTGCCTGCCTCGAGGCCGTCCTCTGAGCCCCGGTCGAGAAACACGACCTGATTTCGACCGTAGTAGACGTTCGGGTAGAGGCTCGTGAGCACTCGAGCGACCAAGTCGACCTCCGCCGGCTTCGGCGGCACGACGTCGAAGCGACGACCGACTGGCCCCACTTTCGTGCCGCGTTCGATGACGTCGACGGACTCGGTGAGGAGCCCCCGGGCGATCCGCGTCTCGGGATCCCACCGGTTCACCCGAACCGTTCCGTACACCTTGACGATCTCCCCAGGGGGACGCCGGCTTCCTTTGACCTTCGGCGGTTCGTGCACCTCGCGGAACAGCGTGAGCTGTTGCCCCACGTTCAGATCCACGCCCTCTTTCATGAGGAGGTAGACCGTGTTGCCCTCGCTCAAAAGCATTTGATCTTCCGGCGAGCCCACCAGCTCTCCCCAGACATCGCGGTTCGGATCACCCAGGTAGCCCTGGTCTCGCAGGAAGATCGTTTCGGGCGGTACGAGCGCGCCCCGTGCGACGAACCCTCCCCGTGCGATCGAGTTGTCCTCGGGGATCCCCTCGAGTGTCGGAGCGGTGCGCATCCGAAGTTGATCCCCCGGGTAAATCCAGTGGGGGTTTTCCACCTGTGGATTCATGCTCCACAGCTGGGGCCACGCCCAGGGATTCGAATAGTAGTGCTGGGAGAGATCCCACAACGTATCTCCCCGGCGCACGGTGTGGATCTCGGGAACTCGAACGGGACCTTTCGATTTTTCCCCACCGATCCCCACCGCAGCCGAGCCGGCACTGCCCGTGATGACGATGCTCCCGGATTGCGAGGCGCGATTCAGGTCGAAGCTGTCCTGCGTCTCTCCCGTGATCGGTCGCGAACTCGACGGCAAGTACGAGTTGATGTCCGTACCCGGCGCCGGGTACCCAGGCGGGGGAACCACCGTTTCAGTGACCGTGGTCTCTGAAGGGGGTTCGACGGTGAGCGTCCCCGCCTCATCCGACCCATAGCCGGTGCTTTGTGCCCCGGCGAGCCCGGGAACGAGCAGGGTCAGAAGCGCCAGCACCATCTCCGAACGGCGAACGGAGGAGCGGCAAGTGAAACGAAGCATGGTCATCGAGGGTCTCATCTCATTCTGACAGAAAGCGGGCAGGGATGCGGCTCGAGGCCGGTGCGTTCGGGTAGTCGCGAACGAGTCTTCCGTAAGCGAGTCGAGCGGCTTTTTCGTCGCCCAAGCGCTCGGCGGCGTAGCCGAGCTTGAGCAGGGCATCCGGCACCTTGTTCTCGTGGGGGTAGCGCTCGATGAGGGCGGCGAACTCGCTGCGCGCCTCCGCGTAGTTTCCCTGCGCGTAGTGGCACTCCGCCCGCCAATAGAGCGCGTTGTCGCTGTAGGGGTGTGCGGGATAACGCTTCAGGAAGTCGCTCAGGCGGGCGATGGCCTTCTCCCAGCTTCGGGAGCGCACCAGCGAAAGCGCTTCCTCGTAGTCGGCGACCCCCGGCGCCACCGCCCGGGTCTTCGCGAGGTCGGCCTGCGGGAGCGGGCCGCCCTTGGTTCGCGACGCAGCGCGAGTGGGGAGCGGCTCGGCCTGCTCACTCTTCTGACCAGGTGCGCCATCGACGGGCGGCTGTACATCCGATCCGCCATCGACGATGTGCACGAGCTTCGCTTCCCCCACTCCGTGGACCCGAAGCACCGGACGAGCCTCAGGACTCGAAACCTCGTCGCTGGAGGCAGGCTCGGGTGAATCCGGGCCCAGGTGCACCACACGCAGCGACGGCCGGGCGCTGACCGCCGGAGCCTCGCCAGCCAGGGAGGGCTCACCCTCGGGCGGGTCGGGTTCTTTCGCACCTTTCGCGCCAGATGCCGAGATCTCCTCACCAGGTCGCAGGTCGCGCCGGGCCTCGGCCACCAAGGCGCGGTCCCGTTCCGTGCGAATCTCCGTCAGTTCCCGGTTCAAACGCGAATTCTCCCGCTGGAGACGCTGAACCTCGCGCTCGAGCCCGTCCGCCGGCGGCGGCTTCGAGGCGCAAGCCGACGACACCGCACACAACAGAATCGCAAGAATCCCGGTGCGTCCCGATGACGCCGGGGCGGCGGCGGCGAAAATGCCGCGTGCGAGGCCGGATCCGATCATTGCGACCGGATCCTACGGTGCCGCGAAAATGGGGGCCAAATTGGCGACCCTCCCGAGCACGTCGTTTCGCTGAAAAAACGACAGCCGAGAAAAACGCCTTGCCGGCCCCAGGCACGACCTCGGGGCATTTACGGGGCCCTCACCGCCCCGGTCGCTGCAACAGCGGTGACTTCAATGGACACGGTGCACCAGCCCGTTTACCGTAAATGCGTGCACCAGCACGAAGACCGACTCGCACGACAGCGGCCGCAGGGTGCGCGGAGGGACGGGCGCGATGCGGGCTACCGAGTGTGGCGGCGGGCGCGACGTTTCGATCTGCGCAAGACCCTGTTCGTCCTCCCGAACGCCATTACCCTGGCCGCAGTCTTTTGTGGCTTCAACGCGATCCGGGTCGTGGCCAGCCCCGACGCTGGGGTCAACGATTTCTATCGCGCCGCGGTACTTCTGATCTTCGCCATGCTGTTCGACCTGATGGACGGGCGGGTGGCACGCCTGACGAAAACTCAAAGTGCCTTCGGCCTCCAGCTCGACTCCCTGGCAGATATCGTCTCCTTCGGGGTGGCTCCGGCGCTTCTTGTCTATCAATGGGTCCTGTACCGGCACCCCGTGGCCGGACTGCTCACGGCTTTTCTGTTCGTGGCGTGCGGTGCCATCCGCCTTGCCCGTTTCAATGTGCTGAGTTCCAGCGATGCCGGCACTCCGCTGAAACCGGGCAAGTACATCGTGGGGCTGCCGACCCCGCCCGCCTCGGGCATCCTGATCTCGCTGGTGGTGGCGAACCACGCGGTCGGCGGCGCCCTGGGAGACGAGCGTTACACCTTGGCCATTCTGATCATGACCATCGTGTTGAGCCTGCTTATGGTCTCCAACGTGCGGTTCAGGTCCTTCAAAGACCTCCGCCTCAACACGGGGACCATCCTCCTCGTGCTCTTCATCATCACCTCGAGCGCCTTCGTCTGGCAGCGCTTCAAGCCACAGTTCGTCCTCGTCTGGCTCTTGTCGTTCTACGTTTTCATCGGCCTGGTGGAATCGCTCAGAGCCCTGGCAATGAAGATCTCGCGCGTTGGCAATCGCGAATCTCAGACGGCAGACTCCGGCTGAACGGGCAGGCAACGCCATGGCTCACCATTGGTCGCCTTTTCGCGGGTCCCTTCTCGTTCTGCTCGCCCTTTCACAGGTGGGTTGCGACAAAAAAGCAGAGGAGCACCACGAGCCACGGGCCGCAGCGAACGATTCGCCGCGCGCACCAACCCTCCCACCCCTCGAACTCCGTGACGACACGGAGGGGCTCCTCCTCACCTACGTCGACGACGCCGCACGGCTGCAAGTCAAACGCAAGATCAGCGAAGTGCCCGCTGCTTTTCGGGGTGAGGTTCGCGTGGTGGTGCGCGGCAAGCCCGCCGGATCGAAGGATGCGGTCTACGTCGCCAATCTGAATGAGAAATCTCCTGGCGGAAACTACCCGGTACGGGTGATCCCGCGCGCCGAATGGGACGCGCGGGGCTCCGAGGCGAGGCGAGCGCAAATAGCCGAGCTCATGCCCGAGCCGATCCCCCCCGGCGAGGCTGGACCAGTCTCGGCCATCGTCTACGGTGCCGATTGGTGCAAGCCGTGCCACGCCGCAGAGGACTACATGAAGGCCCAGGGCATCGAGGTCGAGAAGAAGGACATCGAAAAGAGCGAGACCGCCCGTGCCGAGCTGAACCGAAAGCTCACTCACGCCAACATGTCCGGCGCCTCGATCCCGGTCATCGACGTGTCGGGCACCTTGCTCGTCGGCTTCAGTCCGGCGGCTCTCGATCGGGCGATTGCCCAGGCGCGACAGCGCGCCGCCCAAGCGAAGCCGGCGGGGCCAGTCGAGCCCAAAAAGCCGGCGGAGCCAGTCGAGCCCGCCACGCCGGCCGGGCCCAAAAAGCCGGTCGAGCCCAAAAAGCCAGCCGGGCCCCCGGGCCCCGAGCAGCCAAAGCCAGCGCCGCAAGCGTCCGAGCCGACGACCACACCTCCCGCTCCGAATCTGCGTCCCTGACGGCGACGTGCGGGCAGCGCGATCGAGACTCGGACGGGCGCCTCCTGGCGTGCGCCATCGCCGTCTCAGTCGAACACGACGGTCTTGTTGCCGTAGGAAAGAATGCGATCGTCCAAATGGCAGCGCACCGCCCGCGCCAGGACCACCTTTTCGAGGTCACGCCCCTTGCGCACGAGGTCACCCACCGAATCCCGGTGTGAACAGCGCACCACGTCTTGTTCGATGATCGGTCCTTCGTCCAAGTCGCCCGTCGCGTAGTGCGCCGTAGCCCCGATCAGTTTGACGCCCCGTTCGTGCGCCTGGTGGTAAGGGCGCCCGCCGATGAAAGCCGGCAAGAACGAGTGGTGGATGTTGATGATGCGCTCTGGAAACTGTCCGATGAAGCCCGGACTGAGGATCTGCATGTAGCGCGCGAGGACCACCAGGTCGATCCGGTGATCTGCCAGAAGCTTCAGCTCTTGCTCCTCTTGGCGCAGCTTGTCCTCTTTCGTCTTGGGAATGACGAAAAACGGGACTTCGAACTGCTCTGCCACGTAGCCCAAATCCGAGTGATTGCTGACCACCAGAGCAATGCGCCCGCTGAGCTCGCCGGCTCGGTGACGGAGGATCAAGTCGTACAGGCAGTGATCGTAGCGAGAGACGAAGATGGCCCAGCGCTTCTCCACGGGTGTTCCGTGGTCGTCGGTGGCAAACGCGAGCTGGTACTTCATCCCGAAACGCTCGGCCACCTCGCGCACGGCTCGTTCCAGAGTCCCGCGGTCCGTCGTCAGCTGAGCTGCGTCGAAGCGGATCCTCTGAAAGAACTGGCCAGCCTCGCGATCGGTGTGCTGGTCTGAATCGAGGATGTTGGCACCATGGCCCGCCAAAACCTGCGCCGATGCCGCGACGATGCCGCGACGATCGCTACATGAGATCAACAGAGTGGCCAGCGCCGAGTTGGCGGCTTCCGTCATGACCGGACTATACCGACGAGCCTCGCCTCGGCCAGGGGGAGAGGTAACCGTCAACGTGGTTGCTCGCTCGCGGAGTCGAAGGCACGCTGAAAGTCTGAGTGAAGACCTTCTGCATCAACTTCGATGGGCTTGCTGGACCGACGCACGGCTACGGCGGCCTGAGCGACGGAAACCTGGCCAGTGTTCGCCATCGGGGAGCCGTGGGAAATCCTCGGGCGACAGCTCTCCAAGGCCTCGAAAAGATGCGCCTCGTGGCGAGCCTCGGGGGCGGTCAGGCCGTCCTCCCTCCCCATCCCCGTCCGTCGGTTTCGTTCCTGCGCGCTTTGGGTTTCTCGGGCGACGACGCCGGGGTTCTCCGTCGCGCGCGGAACGAGGCGCCGGAACTGCTGCGCCGCGCATCGAGTGCCTCGGCGATGTGGACGGCCAACGCGGCCACGGTTGCCCCCTCCCCCGATACGACCGACGGCAAACTCCACCTGACGACGGCGAACCTTTCTACGATGCCTCACCGTGCGCTGGAAGCAGCCACGACGGCTCGAGTCCTGGCGCGGATCTTTTCGAACGATCGATACTTCGCGGTGCACCCCCCTCTGCCTCCGAGCCCGCCGTTTTCCGACGAGGGTGCCGCTAATCACACTCGTCTCACCACGCGTAGGGCCACCGTGCACCTGTTCGGATGGGGACACCCGGGTCTGCGTTCTGGTGACGTCGAGGCTGCCGGTCCCCGGCCACAACGCTACGTGGCGCGCCAGGGTCAAGAAGCGAGTCGAGCCGTGGCACGTTCGAATCACTTGCCTGACGAAGCGGTTCTACTGTGGCAACAGAGCGCTCACGGGATCGACGCGGGCGCCTTTCACACCGACGTGCTGTGCGTCGGACAGGGTCCCGTGCTCCTCTTGCACGAACATGCATTTTTCGCGCAATCGGCCCTAGTGAACGAACTGCGACGTCGGTTGGGCGACGAGCTGGTGGTCTGCGAGGCGAGCAACCGCGAGCTCCCCGTGGCCGACGCCGTAAGCACCTACCCGTTCAACTCGGAGCTCGTCGAAACGCGCGACGGCACACTCCTGCTCGTCGCTCCCTGCGAGTCCGAGCAAACCGAGGCGGCTCGGCGTTTTCTGGCCAAGGTCGTGGACCAGACACCGATCGCCCGGGTTCACTTCATCGACGTCAACGGGTCGATGGACAACGGCGGCGGTCCAGCGTGTCTGCGCCTCCGCGTTCCGATGACGCCCACTGAGGAAGAAGCACTCGGGGCGAGGGTGCTCTACGACGAGAAGCTCCACGAGACTCTGTGCGGCTGGGTCATGCGGCACTACCGGGACCGCCTCACCCTGGACGACCTGGCGGATCCCCAGCTCTCGGTCGAGGTCGAAACCGCGCTCGACGAGCTCACGAACATCCTCGAGCTCGGGAGCGTCTACGACTTTCAGGGCTGATGCTCGCTAGAGCGACAAACGGTTTACCGTTTGCCGCGACCAAACCAGCAACCAGAGCGCCGATTCGAGCAGCGCGCCGAGGC
>JBNKGC010000130.1:0-16543 GCA_050289625.1 Polyangiaceae bacterium
CTCCCACAAGGTCTGCGGCGGTGCTCGCGGCCTCGTCACTCCTCGGCCTTTGGCCTCGCGTGCCTCGGTTGGTTCCGTGCCGTAGCTCGTTGAGGGAACGCAACGTCCTTGGGCGCGGTTTGCGCCGTGCGCCATCGCTGCCCGGCCCAGCTTTCAAATCCTGACTTTCGGGCGGCGTACGTCCGTCCTGAGACGATTCGATTTGCGCGAGGTCCGAGCGCGGCTTATCTCGAAGTATGGGGGGATCGTTACCGTAGGTGGCGGTGAGATTAGGTAGGTGAAACGATGATCGTCGGGGTCCCCAAAGAAACGAAGGCGCACGAGTACCGAGTCAGCATGTTGCCCGTGGGCGTGGAGGAGCTCGCTCGCGCGGGGCACCGCGTTCTGATCGAGCGGGGTGCCGGGCTCGGCAGCGGAATCACGGACGCCGAATACGTGCGCCACGGCGCGGAAGTTTGCATCGAGGCCGCGCGCATTTGGGGTGAGGCCGACTTGATCGTGAAGGTCAAGGAGCCTCAGTCCGAAGAGCTCGACCTGATGCGCGACGGACAGCTCATCTTCACGTACTTTCATTTCGCCGCCGACCAGGCTCTCACCGAGGCGGTGATGCGCTCGGGCGCTACGGCAGTCGCCTACGAGACGCTGCAGGATGCCGAAGGACGCCTCTGCTTGCTCACACCGATGAGCGAGGTCGCTGGGCGCATGAGCATTCAACAGGGAGCGAAGTACCTCGAGCGGCCTCAAGAGGGTCGCGGCATCCTCCTCGGCGGGGTCCCCGGTGTAGAACCCGCCCACATCGCGGTGCTCGGAGGTGGTGTCGTGGGAACCAATGCCGCCAAAGTGGCCGCAGGCTTCGGCGCCCACGTCAGCGTGCTCGACACGAGCGTCGATCGCCTGCGCTACCTGGACGACGTGATGCCGCCCAACGTGACGACCCTCTACAGCGACCGCCACACCATTTTACAAGAAATCGCCCGCGCCGATCTCGTCGTCGGCGCCGTGCTCATCCGCGGTGCGCGAGCTCCCCGCCTCATCCGACGCGAGGACCTCGCCACGATGAAACCCGGAGCCGTAATCGTGGACGTGGCCGTCGACCAAGGCGGTTGCGTGGAGACCACCCGTCCCACGACCCACGGCCACCCGACCTTCATCGTCGACGACGTGGTCCACTACTGCGTCGCGAACATGCCCGGCGCCGTCGGCAGAACCAGCACCTACGCACTCTGCAACGTCACCCTTCCCTACGCCCTCGCCCTCGCCAACCAGGGGCTCGACGGGGCCTGCGACGAAAACCCGCAGTTCGTCACGGCGATCAACGTGCACCGCGGGCGGATCACCCACCCGGCTGTTGCCGCCACTTTCAACCACAGCTACCGCCCCCTCGCCTAGAGCGCCGATCAGTTTGCCTTCCGGACGCCTGCAAAAACCGCCCCCACCTCTTCTCGAGGGGGCGGTTTTCGCCTGCTCGGCTTCGGCGCGCTGCACGAATCGCCGCTCTAGTTGCTTGTTTGGTTCTTGCCTGCGTCCAGGAGACAAACCGGGCCTGAGTAGCCTCTCCAGAGGCGCTCAGACTTCGCGTACTTCGCGCCGCGTGAGCGAAAACGCGAGGTGCTTTTCGTAGTAAGCCGCTTCGTTGATGAAGACGGGATACCGTGTCTCGGGGCCATCGTACCGAATGGTCTCGCCGGCGAGGGTCTGGAAGACGGGATCCCCGGGCTCGAGTGGCTCGTAGTCACGGTCTTGGAGTTCCGGGTGGATGAACCCGGTCACTCGGCCCCGTTCGTCCCGCGGAAAGTCGACCGCTTGCTCGTGCACGAACACCTCCAGCTCCCGTTTGTCGGACGAGAGCAGCCCCTGGTTGAACGCTTCCACGAAGTCGAGTGCGGCCCGCACGGTTTCTTCCGTCCGCCAGAATTGCTCTCCTCTCACGACGCCGTTCGGAACCGGGCCGACTTCGATGGTGACTCCCTTTTCCACGACCGAGCTCAGCGAACGCCTGGGCAGGGTCTCGTCGAGCCAAAGGTACGCGTGCGCCTCGGGAACGCGCTCCTTCACCCAAGCCGCCAGCTTCAGATTGAACGGCGACTGGTTCACGAAGATCAGCGAGATCCCCATGTTCGCCGTCGTGTTGTGCAGATCGATCAAGGCACCATCGGGAATCACTCGAAACGTGCGCAGCTGCTCGCAGACCACGTGCGCCCGCTCCTGCTCGTAGGGCACCGGTCGCTGTGAGTCCCTCGCGTCGCTCGTCGGTGGGGTATCTCCGAAGCTCCGATTCAAATCCCGATCGATATAGCGGCGCACCCGCTGAATCGCCTTCGGATTTCCCAGCAGGAGGTGTGTGCTGAAGCTCTCGCGTTGCACCGGCGATGGATCACGTCGCCAGCGCTCCACCAGCCACGCTCCGGTGAGCTCGTTTCCGTGTGTTCCGCCGATGATGGCGACGTGCCCGACTGTTTCCTCCACGCGCTCCTCGACGACCGAGCTTACCCGGCCCATCAGGCTATGGCTTGTGTCTCGTCCGTTCAGCCAAAATCCGATCCATGAACTCGGTCGGATCCACCCCGAGCTCCTTCGCCTCCGAGCCCACCCTATCAAGGATGTGCTCGACCAGCGCCACGTGCTCATCACACTGCAACACCTCGAGACGCGGCTCGGCCGGCGGACTCGCAAAGCGGCAAGCGAAACCCTCCAATCGTCGACTCGCGTCGTCCAAGCGCTCGATGGGAATCGCTCCAGAGGCCACGCCTCGAACAATCGAGTCGATCACCTCGTGGGCGACCTCAGCGGTGTGACAGCACAGAAAATTGTCCAATCCGGCGATCACCCCCCGCACGGCGATCTCGTCCCAGCCGTAGTGGTCCGCAAGCGCCTTCATCTCGATATCGTCGCTGACAACGAGGCCGCCGTAGCCAAGTCGGTCCCTCAAAATGCCCTGGAGCACCTCGCGACTCATCGTTGCAGGCACAGCGCCGTCGAGTTTTTCGAAGAGCACGTGGGCGGTCATGACCGAAGCGAGCCCGGCCCGAGCCGCCGCCCGAAACGGGCCAAGCTCCACCTGCTCGAGACGTGCCATCCCGTGCAGTAGTCGAGGGAGCTCTCGGTGCGAGTCCTGTGACGTGTCACCGTGGCCCGGAAAGTGTTTTCCGCACGAAGCGACCCCTTCGGCTTCCATGCCGCGCGCGATCGCCACTCCGAGGCGGGCGACGACCTCCGGATCATGAGAAATCGAGCGATTGCCGATGACCGGGTTGTCCGGGTTCGTGTCGACGTCGAGCACCGGAGCGAAATCCCAATCGATGCCGACCGCACGCAGCTCCCGTCCCAGCATCCGTCCAACCCGTTCGGCGATTCGTTCGTCCCCGACACGACCGAGCGCACGCATCGGCGGTACGCGCGTGAAACCTCGTCGGAGGCGAGCGACCACTCCACCCTCTTGGTCCACCCCGACCACGAGGGGTCGCCCCGCGAAGCGCTTGATGTCCGACACGAGGTCAGCGACCTGCTTCGGTGCTTCGATATTCCGGGAAAAGAGGATCACCCCGAACACGCCGCGATCGATCAGGCGCTTGAGATCGTCGCTCAGCTCCTTTTCCGGAAATCCCACGGTCAGGAGTTGGGCTGCCCGGAAATCGACCGGAGCGGTCATCGGAAGGTCCCGACCATGACGCGTGAAGCCAGGCTCAGACCCCCGCAGGCCGGGGCGACGCAATCACTTGAGAGCACTCGTGATGTCGGCGCCCAGCGAGTCGAGGCTGTCCATCTTCTTCTTGGACTGCTGCTTCGAGACCGTCGTCTTCGGCGTGGCGGCCGACCGGGAAGCAACCTTAGCTCCAGATGACGCTTCGGCTTCGGCGTTCGCTTCTTCCGCCGCCATCTTCGCCTTCGCGGCGGCTTCCTCCGCGGCCTGTTTTTCCAGCGCCTCCGCGTGCTCGGCGGCTGCAAGCGCCTTCTGTGTCTTCAGAAGGTGGGCTTGGTGCTCCTTCGCGGTCATCTGATGCTCGGCCGGTGCACCAGCCGGTTCACTACTGATCTCTTGAGCCTTGGCCTTTTTGGCTTCACTGCCCGAGAAGCTGAATATCGCAAGCCCAATCACGACCACCGCACCCACCCCCACCGCAATCCAGGTGCTGGTGTTGGCCTTCTGCATCGGGATGCCGTCGGGGGCGACGGAATCGTGCTTGTCGTCGGATGCCATAGGACCACCAAGTTAGCGTAGGGGTCCGCACCGAGCCAGTGGGAACACCTCGCGACGGACCGAGCTCGAGTCGACCCAGAGGAGCCACGGCTGATACCGCGTAGACCATTGGGGCCGTCCATTCGAGTCTCGCTGAAGCCGCCAGTGGTCAGCCAAAAAAAACCAGCCGGCCGACCAATGCCGCGTCGCACACCCCAGAGACGGGGAAACTCCCAACTGACCCCCGGTTCTCGGCAACCCCACCGGGTTGCCACGGCCTCAGTATTTGTAAAGGAGGCTTCGGGTGTAACGGGCGCGCATGTCGGAGTGTTTCCACGAGCAGCGACTGCCCGTCGCGTAGCTGGCGATCGCCCCCTCCATCGAACCGCAATAGTTTCTCCCGCGGCCCAGGATGCGTGCGGCTTCGAGCGCTGCGGCGCGCGTCGACTCGAGGTCCGTCCCCGCGAGGGTCTCCCACTTCTCGACCGGCAGATGATAGCCCGCTTGGAGTTGCCACAAGCCGATCGCACGGCCCCCATCACACTCACCGATCTCGACGCGACAGTTCCCCTCGTGGACGTGCAGCGCCAGCCTCGTTTCGAAAAATGCCTGGCTCAAGAGCAGAAACCCGAGCTCTCGAGGATCGTAACGCCACAAGAGACGGCAGCCCTCGTGCTCGTCCTTCTTCGGTCCGCCTTCAGCGGCTTGATGCGGCCTCTGCTCTCGTTTTGGTGGTTCTTCCTCGACGATCTTCCGACAGGTGGCGAGCGCGACCGCCTCGTCGATCGCTTGCGCGATCACGGCGAGCCTCGCTTTTCGATCGTCCTCGCCTTCCTTATCCCCATGCCAAGCCGGAAAACTCATTGCCGCAGCAAGAAGTGACTCCTTCAGCATCGCTCCCTCCCTCTGATTCGTCTGGTTTGGGCAAACGACATTTGGCCCCTTCGATTAAGGCAGATGTCAAAACCACCCCACGGTCCTGCACCCAGTCCCCCACAAAGTTACCCCAACAGCGGTCGCGCCCCCGCGCATCACCGACCGCAAACAGGAATTAAGTCCAACGCTTGTCGGACTTCAAACCTATCCGAACCAGTGACCACCCGAGGGCCGAAAATAGGCCCTTGCGCGATCCAGCCTGCCCCGAATTTGCGCCTCCCCTCAAGGCGCGGGGCAACACTGCCCCGCGAGCCTGGTCTCACCCGAACAGTGGCAGTGGACTGCCCTTCAGTGGGAACGGATCCGTAATCGAACCGAGATCGGCCAATCCGCGGAGCGCATGGTGTACGTGCTCCGGTGCCAGCTTCACCCCGCCATCGTCCACCTCGAGTGTGTCAGGATCGACACGTCGCGCTTGTTGGTCCGCGTCGGTCGCTCCGATCACCAGGTTGCCAGTGATGCCGGGACCCATCGCGAACATGCTCGTGATGGGCCAGTGATCCTTACCCGCTCCACCGTTATCTCCATTGTAGAACGGTCCGCGCGCGAAGTCCGAACACGCGACGACGACCACCTGTCCTTCGAGCGCAACGCGAATCGACTCTTCCATCACGAAATCGATCAACCCGAGGAGCTGAGTGATCCGTGAAGGTTGGTCACGGTCGTGGTTCGCGTGGGTATCGAACCTACCGACACTGAGGTTGACCGTTGCAGCAGTCCCCGCCTTGAAGGCAGCAAGAGCAATCTGCGCCTGCTGCATGTTGCGTTCGAGCGCACCGAGCCCGTAGTTCCCGAGGCTCACGAGATCGGTGGGAATGATGAGGGCGCGGAGCTCGTCCTCGCTGGCTTTTGCCAACTCGAGATTTGCGAGCGCTTCGCGAAGATGCGGCAGCTCCTGGAGCGCGGGAAGCTCCTGGAGGCGGTCCCGCTGGAGCTGTTTGATGCGGTCGAACGTCGCGGGTGTGTGGTAGGTGTGCGAGTTGTCGACGTTTGGCGGATCGACCTCATTCCGAAACGCTAGTTTCTGCATGGTGCCGGCACTACCCACCCGGGTAAGCAGTACCAGCCCGTTGGTCGCGTCGAACCCACCGCCGCTCAGGAACGCCATCGGACGGTCCCCCGCCTTCTCTGCAGCGATCAGCGCGGCGAGCGGGGGGCATCACACGACTCAGAGCACTGGCGCCACAGCGCGCCGGGCTCGCCTACTTCAGCACCACCCCGGGGCTACATCGCCACGGCGGCGATGCTTCACGAGGGCTCGGCCAGCCGTTCCCCAAGCCGTGGGCTTGCCTGGAACGAATTCGGATCGCGAGTGCTGAAGCAAGGTGATTTCTGCTGGGACCTTGAGCGGGAGACGGGGTTCGAACCCGCGACCCCGAGCTTGGGAAGCTCGTGCTCTACCAACTGAGCTACTCCCGCGAGGAGTGCCCGGAGCATAGTCACGGGCCCCCGCTCACGAAAGACCAAATGCGCATCGATCTCGGTCTCTTCCCGCTCGCTCCGACTCCCGCCGGCGTGTCCGAGCGAGTGCGGCCCGCGCTCGACCGAGCGGGTCGCTAGCTCCCCGCGGCGGCGCGCTTGACCAGCCTGGAACCCCTCGATAAAGCATCCCCCGTTCCCACCGCGCATGGTGGTCGGAGTCGAGGCATCAGTTCATGAAGATCGCCAAAGTCGTAACGGTTTGCGAATGTCAGGCGCGGCTCGGAGCCGAGCTCGACGAGAATCGAGTCGTCCTCCGCGGTTGGGCTCGCGATGCCCGGGGCAAGACTGAGACTGCGCCCGCCACGGCGATGCGCATTGATAGCCCGCGCTTCGACATCGGTTGGTACTGCCCGTTCTGCATTCGGAACACCCTGCGCTCCTTCGATGCGTTGGGCCTGGTCTACGAAAACGTTCCCGACGCCGAGCCAGCTGCGACGGCGACCTGAATCGAACCTCGAGTTCCAACACCGTTCCCCGGCTCTCCCGGACGAATCGCGCGTCCCCGGTGACTCGGGCGCCTGGGAAATACGTCACGCGGCAGGCAGGCTGGCGGGCCCCGCACCAAAGAGGACCACCAGCGACCCCGTCACCTTCGCGCGCCGATGATCGCGAGCGCGCTGGCGAAGCCACACCGCCTGGGACAGTGCGTGCCGAGCCTCGTCGTCGCGCCCGAAGCCAAAGCACGCGACCGCGTACTGCGTCCACAAGCGCGCACTCTCTCCGTCGAGGTGGCAGGCTTCCCGCCATAGGAGCATCGCCTTTCGCGCTTCGCCCCGGCGGCGACACCGCTTCGCCTGCCGCACCACCGTCGAGAGACGATCCGTCTGGTTTGAAATCTCGTTGATGCGGCGACGACGTGGCATGTCCGTCAGTAATGCGACGGTCGTGCCAACTCGATCGGAGGCGAACCAGCAGGTCCCGATCGAGCCTTTCCGCACCCCTCAACCGAGTCTCTCCCAGCCATCGCAGGGACGTGCGGAACCACCGGGTCCCCCGCGCTCCGGCGCACCTGAGCGGGTCACCGGGCTCCCGGTATCTCGCTCGAAATGAGCGAGGTGGGATCGGATTGTCACACCACGAACCGCTTCGAGACGCCTGGGATAGCCAACTCCGGTCCGGGTCCGCCGCGAACCTGAATCCGTGGAGCCCCCCCGGGTCGACTTTGACACGGGGGGAAACACTCGGCGCGTCAAAGCGACGCGCGATACAACGCCAACAGATCCTCCCGAGTACAAGGACGGGGATTCGAGGCGTGGCAGATATCGGCCACGGCCTTGTCCGCCAGAGCGGGCAGGTCGTCCTCCCCCACTCCCACCGCCCGCAACCCCGCGGGAAGTCCGACCTCCTTGCGGAAGGCCTCGACGGAAGACGCGGCGTCTCCTCCGAGTAGGACACCGACGTCCCGCACCCGATCCGGGCACACCTCTCGGTTGAAACGCAGGACGGCTGGCAGACAAAGGGCGTTGGCCAAGCCGTGGTGCACCCCGTGCTCGCTCGACAAGGGATGCGCCAGCGAGTGACACGCCCCGAGGCCTTTCTGAAAGGCGACGGCCCCCATCATGGCGGCCTTCATCAGGGCTCCGCGTGCCTTGAGATCACTACCTTCGCGCACGGCCTGCTCGAGGTTCTTTGCGACCAAGTCGATTCCGGAGAGGGCGATCGCGTCGGCCATCGGATGATCGCCGAGGGCGAGGTACGCCTCGATGCAGTGAGTGAGGGCGTCGAACCCCGTTGCAGCGGTCACGTGCGGCGGCATGCTGCGAGTCAGCTCCGGATCGAGAATCGCCACTTTCGCGAGGAGATATGGCGAAAAAATCACCGTCTTGTTCCCGGTGGCGCGGACCGTAATCACGCCGGCACGCCCCACTTCGCTTCCAGTGCCCGCCGTCGTCGGGATGGCGATGATAGGCGGAACCGTCGACGGGATGAGACGATCACCGCCCTTCGCGTCGTCCAGCTTCTCGAAAGGCTCTTGGCAGACGGCCCGCAGCGCAACCAACTTGCCCACGTCGAGGGGTGAACCTCCCCCGAGGGCGATCACCCCGTCGGCCCGGTGCTCGGCATACGCGCGTGTCCCTTGATCGACGTCATCCTCGGTCGGGTTGCCCTGCACTCCGCTGAAGATGGCTTCCTCGATGCCCGCGCTTCGAAGCGCCTCCTCGACGGGACCGGAAAGGCCCGCCTTCACCACTCCTTCATCGGTCACGATCAGCGGCCGCGAGATCCCAAGCGCTTTGGCTTCGGTTCCTACGGTCTTCACCGCGCCAACCCCAAACACGACCTTGGTGGGAAAACTCCAGGTTGTCGTCATTCTGCCTCGTGTCTCCGAGGGGTCGCGGCTCGACCCCGTCGATTCCTTCGATGAAAACTGCGTCGTCGTGGGAGACGGCCCTTCTCCACACGTCACCCGACTCCTCGATTACGGCCAGCAGCCCCGCGCCCGCAAGCTTTCTCGGAAGGCACGGCTCAAACGGTCTCGAAGTACCTCCTGAGCTCCCAATCGGTGACGGCGAGGCGGTAGCACTCGACCTCCCAGCGACGAGTCATAGCGTAGTGCTCCACGAATTCAGAGCCAAAGAGCGTCTTTGCCGCCTGACTCCCCACAAGGAGCTGGGTCGCCTCCTCGAGGGTGACCGGGATCCGCGTCGGCCCGGCTTCTCCCGGATCGCCCTTGGTCGCCGGCGGAGGTTCCATGCGCTTCTCGATGCCCCACAGGCCCGCGCCGATCGAGGCGGCCAGGGCGATGAACGGGTTGATGTCGGCGGCTCCCTGCCGGTGCTCCACCCGCACGGCCGTGTCGCTGCCCACGCCGATGATCCTGAGGGCGCAGGTACGATTTTCGAATCCCCAGGAGGGCACCAAAGGCGCCCAGAGCCCCGGCACGTAACGCTTGTAGGAGTTGATCGTCGGCGACATCATCGCCGTGAGCTCGCGCATCAACGCCATCTGCCCTCCGATGTAGTGCCGCATCACCTTGCTGGTGCCCGTCGCCGATCGAGGGTCGTAAAAGGCGTTTCTTCCCTCACGCCAGAGGCTCTGGTGCAGGTGTCCACCGCACCCCGGGAGCTCGGCGTTCCACTTGGCCATGAAAGTCACCGAAAGACCGTGCCGGTGGGCCACCTGCTTGACGATGGTCTTGAACAGGGCGGCCTTGTCGGCGGAGCGAAGGGCTTCGTCGACGGCGATCGCGGCTTCGTACACCCCGGGGCCCGTTTCCGTGTGGAGGCCTTCGACCGAAACGTCGCTGGCGTTCAGGGTGTCGAGCAAGTCGGCCATCAGCTCAGCGTCTTGACCCGTTCGGAGCCAGCTGTAGCCGAACATTCCCGGGTCGAGAGGCTTCGGATTCCGGAAATCCTTCTCATCCAGGCTGTCGCGCGTTTCCTGGAAGAAGAAGAATTCAAACTCGGCTGCAGCATGGACGCTGTAACCGAGCCTCTCGGCGCGTGCGAGAACGCTCTTCAACAGGGAGCGCGGGCAAGCCGGATGGGGACGCCCTTTCGTATCCTGAAAATCGGCCAGAAACGAAACGACGCCCGGCTCCCAAGGGATACGACGCTCCGTCGAAGGATCCAACCGGCCGATCGCATCAGGATATCCCGTGTGCCAGCCCGTCACCCGGGAGCGGTCGTAGAGCACGTCGGCGATGTCCCAACCGAAGATCACATCGCAGAATCCAAACCCCTTGCCGAGCGCCGATTCGAGCTTCTCGAACGACACGTACTTTCCGCGGAGCACGCCATCGATGTCGAAGCCCCCGATCTTGGCGCGACTGTAGCCCTCGCTACGAAGGCGATTCACCGTCTCCGCAGCCTCCGCGACCTCGCGAGCGTTCTGCCGGGCGTTGTTCCGTGATCCCTTCGCTTTCCCCTTCTTCACCGCCATCCCAAACCCATACCCGGGCGCCCCGGCCGCAGCAACGGCACCGTGCCGGCTCCACGGGAACCCCGGGTCGAGCAGCCCGCCCTCACTGGGTTGCGGAAGGCAGCCTCAATCGAGGGTGCGGCGTACTGTCGAAATCCCCGACACCAAACTGCACACGAGAAAAATGACGGCGAGCCAGCTCGCGCGCAGAGGTCCGAAAGTCAGAGTCTGCCCGTTCGTCATCGCCCAAGCACGGTCGAGGAGTGTGAAGGCCACACTCAGAAGCAGCAGAGCGAACGAGGGCAACAAGGCGCGCACGAGCGATGGGCGATGGCGCACCGGGACCACCCCGTACGCCCGCGCGGGGCCACCACGTGCGGCACGACCGGGCGGGCGCCTCGCCGTCGACGCGAGCTCGAGGCGCCCCGCGGACTGCGACGCCACCTGAGCGGCCAGCTCCTGCTGCGCGCCGTCCGGTCCGCGCGCGCGCGCGCCCGAGCCCACCGCGACGTCCGCAACTTGAGTCTCCGCTTCGCGGTCGACGGCGCGGCGCTCCCCGCGGGAAGGGGACGGGGCAGACGCCCCTTTGGGAACGATGATCGACGCGGGCCGGCCCCGCCCGCTGTCCCCGCCTTCGGGAAACGTGTCCACCGCTCGAGCCACAGCGAGGGACCCTTCGGTATCCGGACGCGAAGGCACCTTGCGCAGCAGAAGATGGGGTTCGACCGCGGGGCGCAGCCCGGAGATGTGTGAAAGCCGAGGCGACAGAGCCGCCTCCAGCTGCTCTTGCGTCAGTGCCGCGGTGCCGTCGGCGCGAGGATCGGGGCGCTCGACGCGGCGGGGATTGCCCAGTTGATCCAAGTCGAGCGCATCGAGAAGCTCGCTCCAAAACGCGTTGACCGACTGGTGGCGCTGCTGCGGATCCACCGCGAGCGCTCGCTCGAAAATCGCCTCGACGCGGTCCGCGACCCTCACGCCTTCGTTGCGGGGAGTCGGCCGTCGTGAAGGATCGAGGATGGTACCCATCATGGCGGCTTGGTCGCCCGTGACGACCTCCTCGCCTTTCGCGGCCTCGACGATGGTGAGAGCGATACCCCACACGTCCGTCCACGGGCCTGTCTGCCCGTAGCGCTTGGGGACCCACTGCTCGGGAGCACCGTATGCGGGCGAAAAGGACACCAAGCCCGCCCCGGTCTGACTGGCGCGCCCCGCCATCTGCCCGGCGGTGCTCTTCACCTTGCTGATGCCGAAGTCGAGGATCTTGACGATCTGCTCGCCACCGATCAGAGCCACGAACAAGTTCTCCGGTTTCATGTCCCGGTGGACGATCGACATCGTCCCGGTAGGGCCCGGCATGTTGTGCGCCTGGTCGAGTGCGCGGGCGACGGGGGTCAGCATGCGCACCAACTTTTTCAAGTTGATCGGCGGACGCCCCTGAGCCGCCCGCTGGGCGATCACCGAGTCGAGGGTCCAACCATCGAGCCACTCGAGCGCCATGAAGGGCACGAAACGCCCGTCGGGCGCCTGAAAAGCATCCACGTGCAGCGGGCGCACGATGTTGGGCATGAGCGCCGACAGGCGGAACAGCACCTCCGCCTCGGAACGAAACTGCTCGAGGAACTGCGCGCGGTGCTCCCGGCCGAGTTCGATCGGGATCTTCAGACACTTGAGCGCCACCTTCGCGCGAAATCCCTTGTGGTGCGCGCGGTACACCACACCGAAGCCGCCTTCGGCGATCGCTTCTTCGACCCGGTACGTGCCGGCAATGCTCTTGCCTTCGATTCCGAACAGGTCCGTCGTCGTCATCGGGTCGTCGTCGGGCTCAACCGCGAAAGAAAAGTGTGAGTCGAAGAAAGCATAGTCAACTAGCTAGTCTAACAGGATCGGGAACCTTCCTGGGAACCCCAACTCGCCGCGATGGTCCCCTGACCGGGGTTCAGAGTACCTTAGGACGGCGATGCTGTTCGGTTTGGGAAGCCTTTTTCGCGCCGTAGGGTATCTCACCCGGTCACCTCGTGCATGGCCGTTTGCAGTGGTACCCGCTGGGGTCCTTTTGGTCCTGGTTGCTCTCACCGTGTGGGCGGCGGTGGGATGGGTCCAGCCCGCCATCTTCAATTGGTTGACGGCCACGGAAGAGCCCTCGGTAGAGGCGCCGGCCCTTCTTCCCGCCCCCGCCCCTCCCCTCACGGAGCCGCCAGCCGCCGGCGAACCGCCTGCGGTTGGGGCCGGTGAGCCCTCAATCACCTGGGGTGACCGAGGCTATCAGGCGCTATCCTGGCTTTCGGGCGTTCTCGCTGCGGTCCTTGGAGGCATCGTGGCCCTGCTCGTGACGCCTCCGCTTTCCGCTCCCGCCCTCGAAGCCCTCGTCGCTCAGCGCGAAGGCGATCTCGAAATTCGGCCGCGCGCGGCGGATGGATTCTGGTTCGAACTCCGCTGCGGTCTCCGCGCCCAGGCGATGGGTCTCTTGGTCTTCGGTCCGACTGCTTTGGCGTGTTGGCTCGTCGCCCTTCTCGTGCCGCCGGCATCGGTCATCACCACACCGCTCTCACTCTTGTGCACCACCTTGAGCGTGGCGTGGAATCTGCTCGACTATCCGCTGACGCTCCGCGGTGTTGGTGCACGAGAGCGCTTCCGCTTCCTCGCTCGCCACGCCGGGACGTGCGTCGGATTCGGCGCCGGCTTTGCGCTTCTTTTCTGGGTGCCGTGCCTGGGCATCCTGCTTCTGCCAGTCGGCGTGGTCGCGTCCACCGAGATCGTTTGGACGCTCGTCGGGCGGGATTCTGAGGCGCCCGAGACATTACGACACGCACTGCCCATCGAAGAGTAGCGCTGGTATCGAATTCCTGAGCAAGAGCATGAACCCAGATAGCCTGGCGCAGCGCCGATCAGCGCCCTAGGGTGTACCGCGTGTTTCGTTGGCTCCTGCTCGCGTTCATCGCGGTTCCCCTGATCGAGCTCTACCTGCTGATCGGCATCGGTCAATCAATCGGTTTCTGGCCGACGGTCGCGCTCACTCTCGTCACCGGCGTCGTCGGGAGCACGCTGGCGCGTCGGGAGGGGCTCCGCGTTCTCCAGGAGTGGCGCGCCGCTTTGAACGAGCTGCGATCCCCCGCTGAGGGGATCCTCGAGGGACTGATGATCCTGGTCGCCGGAGCGCTGCTGATCACTCCGGGCATCATCACGGACACCGTCGGATTCCTCCTGCTGATCCCGGGCGCCCGCCGCGCTTTCGTCCGACCGCTCCGACGAGCAGTGGAGCGGCACATCGAACGCGGACGACTCCGCGTGGTGCACTCAGGCGAGCCCCCCGGTGGCTTCCCCTTCTACTCCTCCGCTCCGCCTCCCCCGGCTCCAACTCCCTTCCCCCGACGGAGCGAAGGCGGGGTCGTCGAAACGACGGGTGAAGCCGTCGGAGACGGCGACGAACGCGACCACGGCGGGAACCACTCGCGTTGATTGAGCCTCCGCCGAAGAGCGCTGCGAGAGCGTGAACCACTTGCGTTGATCGCCGGCTGCAATGCGGGGCGGCGTGTGCGCCACCCCGCCGGCTCACATCAGCCGCCAGCGCCGCCAGCGCCGCCAGCGCCGCCAGCTCCACCCGTGCCCGAGTCACAAGCGCCGATGGAACCGGTCGGGTCACCACCGAGGCAAAAGCCACCGAAACAATGCTGGTCACCCGGGCACTCGTCGTCGCAACTGCACGTGCTCACGCACCAGCCCTCGTCCCAGTATCCGTGGGCCGTCTCCCCGAAATCGTAGAAATAATCGTAAAACGGAACCGCGCAAACCACCGGAGCCGCTGTCGCATCCCGATAGCCGCACCCGCTCCTCGCCCCGAACGTGCAATTTTCGGTGCACTCGAAAACGTCTCGAGCGGTCTCGAAGCAGAAGCCCTTGCACTCGTCCGTCGCTGCATCGGGGTCACACGTCTCTCCGACCCCCTTGCCGCTCGGTTCGTCCTGAACACACTCCCCAGTGAGCGCGTCGCAGAAGCGGCCCACCGGGCAGTCGAAGTTGCTGTTGCACCGCGGCAGGCACGCAGGGAGCACGGCGCATTCGCCGTCGGTGGTTTCCGTCGCACCGAGGCAGACGAACGGCGCACATTCCGCATCCGACCGGCACGCGACGCCCGTTTGGGCAAGCAACGGCTGGCAAGAAAACTCATCGCGGAAATAGCACTTGTTGTCATCGACAACCGGATCGCCAAACGAGCAGAGCTGTATGCAGTAGGCGTCGTTGTCGTTGAACGGCAAACAGGTCGAGTTGGCATCGACGTCGATGCAGTCGGTCTCTTGGCGACACGGAGTCGTACACAGACCGAAGGGGGGTGTGCCGACGGTCAGGGTATTTTCATCCGAATCGGCAGCGAGGCAGGTGAGCCCAGCCTGGCAGTCCGTATCGAGTTTGCAGCGGTCCCCGATGCCGCCAACGGGGAGATCTCCCCCCGTTCCACTGGGTCGCCCGCCGCCCATGGCCCCCACACCTGAACCGCCTGAACCGCCCGAGCCCCCGCTCCCGCCGTCGTCTGCGTTCGAGTCTTCCGACCCGCACCCAGGGACAATCCCCATCAAGAAAACTGAAACGAATCCGGTCACCGCCAAAGCCGCGAATTTGCGCATAGTCTCCCCGTTTTCGGGTGGTGCGCCCCCGCAGGGCGACCAGCCCACATAGACTGCCTGCAGCCGCTCACCAAGGCAACCGAAGGCTCCGAGAGGACCGACGAAATCGTCACCACCGTGAGCGAATGGTCACTTTCGAAGAACCTTCATCTCCGTCGAGCGTCGAAGTGATCACGATGAACCTCTCGACGATGATGGTGTGGGCCGGTGTCGTGCTCGGTCTCGGATTCAACTACGGCTGCACTTCTTCGCAAACGAGCCCGACGCCACCTCCACCTGCCGATTCGTCCGCAGCGAACGAATCGAGCACTCGCGCGGCGGGCGCGGGCGATACGGTACTCGAAAGTACCGGCTCACCGCATTTCGGCAGTCCCGTCGTTCCCCCGATGACCGCTGCCGCGCAGGAACCCGGTCACCATTTCGCGCCGAGCCCCCACGAGCCGCGTCATCATCCTTCCCCGCCCGCACCACCGAGCGCCTATGCACTCCCCCGCTTCGTGGATGGCTCGGCTCGCTGTTTCCAGACCGTGTCGCGGCCGCGGCCGGTTCCGTACTCCTACCGCCCAAACCCCCGATACGTACCCGGCGGAGCTCTGGGCGCCGGAGGAGGAAGCATGCCGCGAAAGAGCTCGGCCGCCCCCCGCGCCGCCGTGCCGGATGCGGCAACCTCCCCGGCGAGGCCCCCCGCCGAGGCGAAGAAGCCACGAGTCAAGTCCGCGGGCCCAACGTCGCCTGAAGGCACCCCTCCGCGAACGACCAACCGCGAACCCGCCCCTCGACCCGTCTCGCCTTCTCCCCGGGACGAGCTGGACTACGAAGACGCTCCCCTTCCCGAGAGCTTCCCGCCCCGCTCTGCCGCCGCGCCCCAGCAGCCCCAGTGGGGTGAAAAGATCTACCTCTCGAACGACGACACGATGAGTCTGTCGTCCGCGCAGCGGGTGCTTTGGGCCATCGATCACTACCAACCGATCCCGAGACAGCACGTTCGACCCCACGAGCTACTCAACTACTTCTCCTTCGACACCGACCCCGTCGCCGTCGATTACGATTTCTCCGTTCGCGCCGAGGTCGCTGCCGCCTCGGAGCCGGGCATTTTCTCCCTGGCCCTCGCTGTTCAGGGTCGCCCCCTCACTACGGCGACCCGCAGGAACGCAAACCTCGCCTACGTTGTCGATCGCTCGGGGTCGATGGCCGCCGAGGGGCGGATGACGTTCCTGAAACAGGGGCTCTTGCGATCGCTGGCCGAGCTCAAGCACGGCGACATCGTCCATCTGGTGCTCTTCGACACCACCACGTGCACCCTGGCGCAGAACTTCGTCGTGGGGCGCGACTCGATGACCACCCTCGAGGGGTTGATCCGCCGGATCGAGCCCCGTGGCTCGACGAATCTCCACGACGGACTCGTGCAGGGGTATGCGGCGGCCGACGGAGCCTATCAACCGACGTACACGAACCGAGTGGTTCTGGT
>JBNKGC010000131.1:0-16313 GCA_050289625.1 Polyangiaceae bacterium
GACCCTGTGAAACCATCCGAGGAACCCCTTGATGTGAAGCGCCTTGCCGTTCTCCCGGAACGGCAAGAAGACCACGCGCCGACCGAGACGGGTGAGGAGATCGTACGCAGCCAAGGCGACGTTCGGTTCGTAGAACGTGGTGAACGCGTCCTGCGCGACGAGGACCGTTCGACGACGCTCCGCCTCGCTCAGGGCTTCGAGCATGCCGACGTCGAACCGGGGTGCACCTCGCTCGGTGAGACCCCTCTCGAGCGTCGCCTCGGCGAGCTTCGGGCTGTCGACGATCCCGACCCAGGCGAGCAACCTTTGGCTGATGGACAGCCCCATCAGCCAATTGCTGAATCGAGGCCAAATCACCAAGAACCTGAGGACCGTTTCGAGAGAGGCCGTGAAGTAGTCTTTGAGAGGGTGACGATAGCGACTGTGGTACTGCTCGAGGAAGTCGGCGCGCAGGTTGGGGATGTCGACCTTGATGGGACACTGGGTCGCGCACGCCTTGCAGGCGAGGCAGCCCGCCATCGCGTCGTAGACCTGATGCGAGAAATCGTCGGCATCGGCAGAGCGTCCCTGAAAAACCGCGATGCCAGCACGGGCCGTTTCGCTGCCCGCGTGGTGGCCCGCCTTCGTGGTCAAACGAAGCCATTCTCGCAGAATGCCCGCGCGGCCCTTCGGCGAATGAATGCGATCCCGCGTCACTTTCGACGAGGGGCACATCACCGAGTCCGGATTCCAATCGAAGCAGGCTCCGTTGCCGTTGCAGTTCACGGCGACGTCGTACTTCGCGCGCACCGGGTCAGGGATCTGTCGGTCGAAGGCTCCTCGCTTGAGCGCATCGATGCTGACCAGGCGCTCGGTCGAGTGCGCAGGTGTGGCGAGCTTGCCCGGGTTGAGCTGATTTGCCGGATCGAATGCAGCCTTGACGTGACGGAGCTCCTCGTAGAGCTCCGGCCCGAAGAACGTCGGCGTGTATTCGCTCCGGTAGCCCTTCCCGTGCTCTCCCCAGAGCACGCCGCCGTACTTCTTCACGAGAGCCACGACCTCGTCACTCAGCCCGCGAAGCAGCTTTTCATCCCCCGCGTCACGCATGTTGAGGGCGGGACGCACATGGAGGCAGCCCACGTCGACATGACCGAACATGCCGTAGCGCAGCCCGTGTCGATCGAGCAGCGCACGGAACTCGCGAATGTAGTCGGCCAGATTTTCGGGTGGGACGGCAGTGTCCTCCACGAAGGGGACTGGGCGCCGCTCACCCTTGGCGTTGCCGAGGAGTCCGACTCCCTTCTTTCGCAGGTTCCAGAGCGCCGTGATGTCGGCGCGATCCCGAGCCACCATGTAGCCGGAAGCCTTCCCCGGTCGACCGCGCTCGGCATCGAGGGTCGCGCACAGGTCACGGACCTTTTGCTCCACGACCTCCGGGTCGTGCGATTCGAACTCGACGAGGTTGATGGCAGCCAGTGGAGGCTCACCGTCGGCGTCGATGAGATGCGCCACCGAATGCCAGATCACGTCGTCACGCGCGAGGCCGACGATCGTATCGTCGATGGTTTCGATGGCACCGGGAGCGGTGGCGACCAGCACCTGGGCAGCGCGTAGTGCAGCATCGAACTCCCCATAGCGGATGGCCACCAGCTGTTTCGCTCGCGGTAGAGGCGTCAGACGAAGCTTGGCTTCCGTGAGAAGAGTGAGAGTGCCCTCGGAGCCCGACACGATGCGCCCGAGGTCGAACGAACCATCCTGCCCCTGGACGTGAGCGAGATCGTAGCCCGTCAGAAAGCGCTTGAGCTGTGGCAAGTGCTCGCGAATCCGGTCGCTGCTTCGGCTGACGATGCTTCGCACCTCCCGGTACACGTGCCCGACCCGGTCCTTTCGCTGGCACGCCTCGCCGAGCTCGTCCGGCCCGAGTTTTCGGGTCTCCAGCAGCTCGCCCCCGAGCAGCACGGCACGCAGCTCGAGCACGTGCTCGCTCGTCTTGCCGTAGACGCGAGAGCCCTTGCCGCAGGCGTCCGTGTTGATCATTCCGCCGAGGGTCGCCCGACTCGAGGGAGACAGGTTCGGTGCGAAAAAGACACCGTGCGGCGCCAAGTACGCATTCAGCTGATCCAGCACGACGCCCGGCTGGACGCGAACCCAACCCTCTTCGAGGTTGAGCTCGACGATGTCCCTGAAGTGGCGGGATACGTCGATGATCACTCCGTCGCAGAGGGACTGACCGTTGGTTCCCGTGCCGCCTCCGCGCGGGCTGAGCCTGACCTTCTGGAACTCAGGTTCCGCAAGCAAGCGCATCGCCAGAACGACGTCGCCTTCCGACTTGGGGTAGACCACCGCGGCCGGCACGATCTGGTAGACGCTGTTGTCCGTCGCCGTGACCAGGCGCGTCGCGTAGTCCGTGCGGATCTCCCCAGAAAACCCTTCGGAAGCCAATCGCGCAAGATACGCACGATAGCTTTCGGATAGGTGGTCTTCGGGTGAGAGCCTCGGGATCATTTGCGACGGACATAGTCCAAGCGGGCGACCCACGCCACCACGAGGCGACTCCCCACGGCACCCTGCGGCGTCACGCGCCCTGAGCGTCCAGCGCCCTGCAGCGTCGCGCGGGGAACGGCAGACCGCTCAACGACCCCGCAACCACTCGAGGTACGCGCCGATGAAGCGCCGAAGCAATTGCTCCGTCCCTTCGTCGAGTACCTCGCCCCCCTCACCGAGCTTGCTTTTCGCATCACTGAGAGCGAGCTCTGGATGAGGGAACAGGTCCGAAACGGTTCCGAGAAGCACTTGCTTCAGTTGACCCTGAGCACGGGCCGTTCCGACTGGACTGATCGAAGCTCCCAGCACCGCCACGGGTTTGTGGGCGAGGACGGACTGGTATGCCGGTCGAGAAACCCAGTCGATGGCGTTTTTCAGGACACCCGGGACTCCGTAGTTGTACTCCGGAGTGGAGATGAGCAGACCATCCGCAGCGGCGATCTGGTCTTTGAGCTTTTGGACGGACTCGGGTCCCCCTTCGGCGTGGCGATCCGGATCGTAGAGGGGGATGTCATCGATGGGGCGGATGTCCACCCGAGCGTCCTCGTCTGCGAGACTCTGCAGAGCGCGGAGCGCCCGGAGGTTCAAAGACGCGGCGCGGAGGCTTCCGGGGATGGCGAGGATATGAACCTTTTTCATCACTGAACCGCTTTCTGATCGAAGAGCAGGAAGTGGGCATTGGTCTGCGCGACGACGTGAACTTCCGGTTCCTCCACGATCGCAGCTCCATCGCCTTGCGAGAGAGGCGTTCCGTTCACGCTGAGCTCACCCGCGATCACTTGTACCCAAGCCATACGCTCGCGGGCGAGCGTATGGTGCACCTCCGCCTTCTCATCGAGCACGGAGGCGAACAACTCGAGATCTTGGTGAACCTCCACGGAACCATCTCGCCCCCCAGGGGAAGCGACGAGCCGAAGAGCGTTGTGCCGTTCGTCCCCGAAGAACTTCTGTTCGTAGCTGGGCTCGAGACGCGCCCGCTCGGGGAGGATCCAAATCTGAAGGAAGCGGACGGCATCGGACTTCGAGTGGTTGTACTCGCTGTGAACGACCCCCGTTCCTGCAGTCATGCGCTGGGCCTCACCGGACCTGATGATGGATCCGTTACCCATGCTGTCGCGGTGCTCGAGCGCGCCCTCGACCACGTAGGAGACGATCTCCATGTCGCGGTGGGGATGCGCACCAAAACCGCGTCCCGGAGCAACCTGGTCGTCGTTGATGACGCGCAGGGTTCCGAAGCCCATGTGGGCCGGATCGTAGTAGTCGGCGAACGAGAACGTGTGGCGACTCACGAGCCAGCCGTGGTCGGCCAAGCCGCGATCGTCGCTTCTTCGAACGGTGAGCATGGCTTCTCCTTACTTTGTTGGGGTCGCGAGCGGTGGATCCAGTCTCCGCCGCTCAGGGAGCTGATGTGCGCACGTTTCCTCGAATAGACAATGCGCCTTTTTCGAACATATTGTTCGTCTGGTTGCACAATGAACCTCGAGGAGTTTCAGACGTGCGCTCGAGCGCTCCGGTTTCCCTGGGCTTGCGCTTTCTGGGCCGAGTCGTGGCGGGGCTAACGCTCTGCGGGAGGCATGGTCGTCGAAACGAAGGGCCCCGACAATCGTTCGAAGTCCCCCCGGGGCTGAGCACTCCAGGGCCACCTCGGACCTCAGCGCTCGACTCGGCAGTAGCCCAATCAAGTGCGAAAAGCACCCGAGGGGAGGAGGATCGGAACTGGACAACACGCAGCGGCTCGGTAGCGTCCCCGCTCGGAACGCAGGGACGAAGGATGGCAGCTCGAACCAAGGGCAAAAGAGGCAAATCGGTCCGGCGGGGTTCCGCCCAATCCACAGCCCGGAGCGGGAAGCGTCCCCAGGGATCGTCCGAACGCAAAGCTCGGAAGAAACCGACAAAGTCTTCCTCTAAGGCGACCTCCGCCACCAAGACGTCCGCTCGAACGACAAAGTCTTCCTCTAAGGCGACCTCCGCCACCAAAACGTCCGCTCGGACGACAAAGTCTTCGTCCAAGGCGACCTCCGCCACCAAGACGTCTGCTCGGACGACGAAGTCTTCCTCCAAGGCGACCTCCGCCAAGACATCCGCTCGGAGAAAGCAGTCTTCCTCCAAGGCAACGTCCAAAAAGACGCGCGCAGCGGACAAGGCATCTGCCCGAACAAAGACGTCCGCCAAGAAGCCGCGCGTTTCGTCCAAGGCGGAGTCTGGAACGAAGCGCATTTCCGCGCCGAATCAGGGTTCGCCAGGCCCCTCTCGCCGAGGCGGCGCGCGAAAACGCCTCAAGAAGGCAGACGCCGCGCGAGCCGTCGCGCGCGCTGATGCGCGTCTAGCCGCAGAGAAAACACGCGCCAGGCAAGCTGTCGAAAAGGAAAAGGCCAAGAACAAAGCCGCCGCTCGAGAGAAAAAAGAGCGCGCCAGGCAAGCTGCTGCACGGAAGAAGGCTCGGGAGAGGGAGGCCGCCGCTCGGCTGAAGGCGGAACGCGCTGCCGAAAAAGCCGCCGAGCGTGCGGCCCAGAAAGCCGCGGCTGAAAAGGTACGCGCCGAGCGCAACGCCCAGCGGGCCGCCGAACGCAAGGCTGCCGAGAAAGCTCGCACGGCAAAAAAGAAAGCCGCCGAAAAGGCTCGCGCTCAGCGGGCCGCCGAAAGAGCGGCTGCTCGAAAAGCTGCCGAAGAGGCTCGCGCTCGACGCAGCGCTGAAAAGGCCGCCCAACGCGAGACCGCCCAGAAAGCTCGCGCCGCAGCCATCGCGGCTGCCAAAAAGGCTCGCGCCGAGAAGAAGGCAGCCGCCGAAAAGGCGAAGGCCGAACGCGCCGCCGAAAATGCCGCCGCTCGCGAGGCCGCCGCGAACGCTCGCGCCGAGAAGAAGGCAGCCACCGCCCGAGCAAAAGCAGAAGCGCTCGAAAAAAAGAAGGAAGAAGCTCGGGTCGAGGCCGAAAGGAAAAGCCATGAAAAGACGCTCGTCCGCGCCATGAACGACGCTCACCGCGAGCAAACGAAGCGCTGGGGGGCGAGCACGGCGGAACTCTTCGCAGCCTTCGTTCGCATTTTCTCGGAGCGTCCCGACGTGCGAGTGGTCACGGATCGGCGTGGACCAGCGGTCGACGTGACAGATCTTTTAGAAGCTGAGGAGCTCCCCCCCGCCGTCCTGGCTTGGTACCGGGACGTTGGCCCCCTCGAGTTCACCTGGAACTTCGTGTCGGAGGCCGAAAGCACGAAAACGCATGATTCGGACGCGTTGAATCAGGCCGCCCCCGGCGGACGGTTTCTGATTCCCGCGTTCGGCGCCGTTTCCCCCATCTCCGAAGAGGAAGGCAAATCGCCCTCGGGCATTTTCATCGCGTGCGGAGATGAAGCCGAGCCTGCCGCCTGGCCTTCTCTCGAAGACTACGTCACCGAGGGCGCGCGCGCTGGCTTCACCCGGCAGGCGGAACTGGCGGTCGAAACGTCGTGTTTCGCGGAGCTCCGCGAGGCCTCGGTGCCCCGATTCTCCTCGAGAGGTGACCTGGGTGCATGCCTCGAGAGCAGGGGCCTCTCACCGAGCGAAGCGAAGGCCCTGCTCGCTTGGCTCGGGGAGGACGCGCAGCTCTTGCTCCATTGGTCCGCAACGGAGGAAGGTCGCCGCCGCGCAGCTTTGATGAAGTCCGCTCCACGCTTCGAAGGAGAAGTCGACGTCACATTGATTGACCAGCTGAACCACGGTGCGCCGCTCGACCAGGAGGCTTGGTCGATTCTGCTCGCCGCCCATCAGCGCTTCCTCGACGCAGGCGGCGGTGGGGGAAGCTGGGAGCGAGATACGAGCTCGATCCTGCCACGATGCCTGTATCGACCACCGAGTACCGACGAATCGTCTCCTGCCAGAAGAAGTCAGGCGGTGCTTCGCCTGGAGAACCTCACCAAGGTGAAGTGCGACCGGGTCAAGCTGCCTCACGCCGATCTGTCGGGAGTGCGCGCCGAAGGGGTGAACTTCTCGAAGTCGGATTATTCCCACGGCACTTGGATCTACGCGCGTCTCGACCGAGCGAACTTCCAAGGAGCCGACCTCAGCGGCTGTGACTTCTCTCGCTGCCGCCTCGCTGGAGCGGACTTTCGGAAAGCGAACCTCAGTGGAACCAGCTTCGAAGGTGCCAACTTGAGTGGCGCCAACTTTCAAGGAGCCACGGTGGTGGGGACCAAGTTCGGAGGCGCGATCGTGCGGGGAATTCGCTACTGAACCCCGCTCCCGAGGCTGTTCAACCTTTCTTGGGGACGCCGCGCGAGAGCTCGCCGATGTGCACCTGGCCCCAGCGGTAGGCCAGGTGGCGTTTGAAGCTCCCCATCTGATCGCCGCCGATGAGCCAAAGGTCGCGGACTCCGTTCTGCCGCAAGAGGTTCGGTACCCAGACCCCCGTCGAACCAAACGTCAGCACATCGACGCGACCCAGACTGACCCGCCCGACGATGATGCCGCACCGGGGCTTGACCACGCCGCCCCCACGCGCGCACACGGCGAGCGCGTGCAACTCCTCGTTGCCAATGGGGCGCCAAAGCCAGGCCCGCTGGGGACGAATGACGCCGACTTTTCGCAGATCGGTCCGGGCTTCCTCCGGCATCCCGTCGATCAGCGCCTTTTCGAGCGTCTCGTCGAAACGTGCTCGCGGCAGGAGCCCCGGACCGTGCGCCAAGTGGAGACTGACTTCCTCGTCATTGCGGGGGCCCGCGCAACATCGAAAGCCGACGATGCCCGAGCGCTGTTCGGGGTCCGCCCGACGCGCATTGGCACACCGCCCGACCAACTCACCGGCGCGATCGTTGCCCCCTCGGAGCACTCCGGCCTCGCGTTCTGAGCCGCGCCCCCAAGGGCTGTCAGTCCACTCGAAGCCGCCGCCGTGCATGTCCTTCACCCCGAACGCACTCTCGCAACCGATGGTGAAGCCACTCGGCCGAAGTCCGGGTTGTCTTCCCGTCTTGCAGACGGACTCTCGATACTTCTCGCCGTATTCGTAGGTGAGGTTGTCGGGGCCCTTGCACGCTCGCTCCCATTCGAGTTCCGAACAAAGTCTCTTGCCCTGTTCCGCGCACAGACGCCTCGCTTCGTCGCGTGATACGTTCGTGAGTGGGATTGCCCCCTCTTCATTCGGGTAGGGAAACTCGTCGATGTAGAATCCGTCGAGTATCATCTGCTCCCCGGACATCTCCTCGTCGGCCAACCGAGGCAGGCGATCAGCCGGGGTTCCGGCGACCAGCGCGCCTTCAGGGATGTAGGCCATGCCGACCCTGGGATCGGGTTTCTCGGGAGGCGGCCCGAGCGGAGGCCCCTGCGCGTCAGCCGTGGAAGCAGATGGAGGAGCTTTCGCGGTGGTGCCTTCGTCGTCGCGGCAACCTGCAAGCAGCAGAGCCAGAGCGACTGCGACGCTCAACGCTCGCGGTGACCCCAGAACACGAGAGCGGCTGCGGGCTGCGGGTTGCTCCGTAACGAAAGACCGCTGCGCAACCAAAGACCGCTGCAAGGTGGAGGAGAGATTTCGAACCGGCGACATCTTCTCGAAAATTGCGACGTCAGGAACCCTGCCCCTCGCTGGGATCGGTCGAGTCGCGAGCCGACTCCCGCCCCGTGGTATCGCGGAGGCCGAGCTCTTTCATTTTCAGCTGAAGGCCCTTACGCGAGAGCTTGAGCAGGCGCGCCGTGTGGGTGACGTTGCCTCCCATTTGATCGAGGGCCTTTTGGATGAGCTGCCGTTCCAGCTGATTCACCGCCGCCTTCACCTGCTCTTTGAGGCCGGTTTCATTCGCGTCCGGGACGGACGCCGACGGGGCTTCCAAGACACCGGGCCCACCCGAGATTTCGGCGGGCAGGTCTTCGGGGCCGATCTCTTCGCCATCGCAGAACAGGAGCGCGCGTTCGATGACGTTCTCGAGCTCGCGCACGTTGCCCGGCCAGGAATAATTCATCATTGCCGCGAGTGCCGTTGCATCGACGCCCCGTACCTGCTTGCCGAGCCGACCGTTGAACTTCTTGATGAAGTGGTCCGCAAGCAGCCCGATGTCGTTCGCGCGCTCCCTCAAGGGCGGCAGCCGCATCGACACGACGTTGAGCCGATAGAACAGATCTTCGCGAAACGTTCCCGCGGCGATCTGCGCTTTGAGGTCGGTGTTCGTCGCGGCCACGAGTCGCACGTCGACAGCCATCGTGCGCACGCCGCCAACGCGCTCGAACTCGCTCTCCTGCAGCGCGCGCAGCAGCTTGACCTGCATCTCGACGGGAATGGACCCAATCTCGTCGAGGAACAGGGTCCCACCCGTGGCGAGCTCGAAGCGGCCCGGCTTCGAGGTGACTGCCCCGGTGAACGCCCCACGCTCGTACCCGAAGAGCTCGCTCTCCATGAGATCGCGAGGGATGGCGGCGCAGTTCACCTTGATGAAAGGTCGCCCTCGACGCGAAGAGGACTCGTGCAGGGCGCGAGCCACGAGTTCCTTGCCCGTGCCGCTTTCGCCGGTCACCAGTACCGTCGTCGGGGTGTCCGCGACTCGATCGATGACCGAGTAGATCTCTTGGATCGCCGGGCTTTCGCCGATGATTCCATGGCGGTGTTGCGGTGCCGTTTCACCGCCGGACGTCTCCCGCGCGGCCAAGGTGCGCGTGCGGAGCGCCTTCTGCACGATGGTGCGAACCTCCTGCTGGTCGAACGGCTTCGTGATGTAGTCGAATGCCCCGGTTTTCAGGGCCTCGACGGCATTGTCCACGGTGCCGTGCGCGGTCAACATCACCACGGGAAGCTCGGGCTCCAGCTCCAGTGCTTTGCGCAAGAGTCCCATCCCGTCGAGAACTGGCATGCGCAGGTCCGTAATCAGCAGATCGATGTGATTTTCGCGGAGGCACTCGAGTGCTTCACGGCCATCCGCCGCCTGGTGGATCTCGTAGCCGTCGCGCGACAGCTGAGCACCGAGCACCCGACGGAGGTTTGGTTCATCGTCGACGATGAGGATTTGCTTCGCATCACCCAGCATGGTCTTTCCTTCGTCGGAGGGCGCTATCCGTCCCGGTACGAGGGACCCGCTCGATTTGCCGGTCCGCTCCAGCTGCACGACCGACGGGCGGATCCTCTTGTCGATTCAGCACAGCTGCCACGACGGGGACCATCACCTCACAGGTGGACTGCGGACAAGCCCCGTTGGCGGAAACCGGCACGATTTTGGCACACACCCGACTGTTCCCTATGCTACAGCCGTGCGCGGCTGCGTCGATTGCACTCCGCCGCTTCGGCCCCGCTCGGGTGAGGACCGAACGGGACCGGGGAGGTCTCTGATCTTCACACTTCCGCTATTGTTCATCTCGACGACGGTACGCGGCGTTCGCAATAATCGAGCCGGCGGTGGGCATTCTGCAATGGTGTGTCGGCACACTCCGCCCGACCGGATCTCGAAGAGTGGGACAAAACCAGTGACTGAAAAACGGACTTTCATCGCGTCTTGGCTTATCGGCGCTTCAGTACTGCTGGTACCGGCGATGTCCCAAGCCGAGCAAGTGCGCTCTTGGCCCGAGTGCTCCCATGAGCCGTCTGAAAACGACGTCGCTGCAGCCAAGGGCGCCTTCGAGGCAGGAAACGTCTCGTTTCAGGAAGCGGACTACGGACGCGCCATCCTCTATTGGGAGGACGCGTTCCGACGCGACTGCACCGCTCTCGGACTCCTGAAGAACCTCGCTCGCGCTTACGAGCTGTCGAACAAGAAGCGGGACGCCATCGCGGCGCTGGAGACCTATCTCGCGCGACGCCCCAACGATCCCCAGCGCGACCAAATCACGCGGCGGATCGAGGTGCTGACTCAGCAACTGGAACAGGAAGAGGCCGCAGCCGCTGCGGCAGCAGCTCCCCCTCCCCCACCACCGGCGGCAACCAGCACCACGACGGAACCGGCCCCGGAAACGTCGACCTCCGACCTCGATCTCGAAGCAGAGCCGGAGGCCAGCGTACCGCTGTGGCCCCTTTACGTCGTGGGCGCGGGGCTGGTGACGACCGTCGCCGGGATGATCGTGTATTTTCCCGCCAAGTCCGACGTCGACGACGTGAAGAAGCAATGCCCCGGCTTCAAGTGCCCGAACACGCCAGAGGGACGCCGCTTGAGCGAGGAGGGCAACAGCGCGCAGACTCGGCGTGACACCGGAGTTGTCCTGATGATCGCGGGGGGCGTGGCTTTCCTCGGGGGCGGGATCACGTACTTGGTCTTGGGGAACCAGGCCGAGAACGAAACGGTATTGGCTCCGGCAATCGCTCCCGGCTTCGCAGGTTTGAGTTTGTCGAGCAGCTTCTGAGCGAGCCCTGCTTCTGAGTGAACTCCAGCTTCTGAGCGAACTCGGAAAAGTCCCGCTCAGCGCCCCCAGGTGGGCGGAGCGTCTCCGTCCGCGTCCGGAGCGGTGAGTCCCGTCGGAGCGGGCGCCACCGCGTCGGGCGTCGCCTCGGGCGATCGTTCCGGAGGCTTTTCGTCATTTCCCACAGGAACCGCCGAGGCGCCGGGCTTTTCCCGTTTGGCTGCCCCCGTTCCGAGTCGCGCGCCCTCGGGAACGGGTTCGAGGGGATAGGGAGTCTCACTCGAAGTGCCGCCGCACGCACTTGCGCAGACCACCGCGCACAGAAGGAACAGGCCAGGAGGCCGAGCAGGTACGTCCCGTCCCCTTCGAAACGGGAGGCGTGCAAAGGAGAACGGCCAGCTCATGGGTTGATCGCCAGCTACCATGAAGGGGGCTCAACCCCAATGGATTCGTGCGCGCTCCACGCGCACTCCGGCGCCCTGCTGGCCCGAAGGTCAGCACGCTGCGAGCAAAGGCACCCACCTGCGTTTGCAATGCCACTGGACAGTCCGGCCGAAAGCCCTAGGCTGACTCGGTGCCAGGTGAATGCACGAGAGGACCCATGCGCAGAGTGAAAAGCTTCATTAGTTTCGGTTCGGTTCTTGCTGTCGCGACGTTGAGCCTGAGCGCTCTCGTCGCCTGCTCGTCGGATGGCGGCGGGGACGACGGCGGCGGATCCGGCGGAGGCAGCGGGGGGGGCACGGCTGGCCCCTTCGCGTATTGCGGCCCCGCAGACTCGGGGGCGACCTGCCCCGTGACCGTGGACGCCAGCGCACTGCCGGCAGACGTTCAGTTCCGCCGGGACGTCCTGCCGATCTTCGAACGGAACTGCAATTCTTCCATCTGCCATGGCGCGACGATGGCCGCCGACCTGTATCTCGGTCTGGCCGCCTCGGAAGGCCCCACTCCCGATGACGTGGCGACCACGGTCGTCACCAGTCTCAAGGCTCCTTCGCAAACGGCGGCCGCCGTGAACAACGTCGAGCCGGGCAACCCCGAGAACAGCTTCCTCATGCTCAAGGTGGATGGCTGTCAAAACTCGGTGGGGCTCTCCTGCGTCGACGTAGCGGACAAGTACAACTTCTGTAGCGACAACGCCTGTGGTGACTCGATGCCCCTCGTCGGGGAACCCGATTTCCCGCTCAGCGCCGACGATCGCAATACAATTCGCGCCTGGATCGCCCAGGGGGCGCTGGACAACTGAAGAGGGCAAAGCGTCTCGACGCTTCAGAAACAAACCAAGGCACGCGAGGCCAATGGCCGAGGAGTGACGACGCGACGAGCACCGCCGCCGACCAAGTGGGAGGCGCCGGAGCGCAGACGGCAGTTGGGGGTGAGGAGCCGCGATTCACTCGCGGCGACGAGGGGGGCTGGGAAAGCCCCCCTAATTAGTTAGACAGCTCCGGGCGCAAGCTGGGGCGCTCTTCAACGACGAAAGCTTCGTACAGCGCCTGCATCGCCCGCTCGAAGTCTTCCGGCGCGACGCCGACGATGATGTTCACTTCGGACGCGCCCTGGTTGATTACCCGGACGTTCACCTGAGCCTTATGAAGCGCGCTGAAAACGCGGGCGGAAACACCGATGGTGTGGCTCATCCCCTCGCCCACGATGGCGATCAAGGCGAGCTCCGAGACCATGTAGACGCGATCCGGCCGGAGTGACCGCTCGACCTCGTCGAGGATGTCCTCCGCACCTCCATCGAGATCGTCTCGATCGACAATCACGTTCATCCCGTCGATGCTCGAGGGGCAGTGCTCCACGCTGATGCCGCGCCGCTGGAAGATGCCGAGCAAGGCATGGGCAAACCCCACCTCCTTGTTCATCAGGCTCTTTTCCACGCAAAGCATGGCAAACTTCGCCTTGCCAGCAATGCCGGCGATGGCGAGCGCACTTTCCGCCTCGGGGCTGAGCTGCGCAACGATGCGGGTTCCCGGATGGTCCGGAGCATTCGTGTTGCGAATGTTGATCGGGATGCCTACTTCACGCACGGGCAGCGTGGCTTCGTCGTGGAGAACAGAAGCCCCCATGTATGCCAACTCCCGCAGCTCGCGATAGGTCACTTCTTCGATCGGCCGCGGGTTCTTGACGATGCGAGGGTCAGCCATCAGAAGGCCCGATACGTCGGTCCAGTTCTCGTAGACCTGAGCGTCCATCGCTCGGGCGGCAACGGCCCCCGTAATGTCGGAGCCTCCTCGCGAGAACGTCTTCAATTTGCCGTCGATACCCGAGCCGTAAAACCCGGGAATCACGTAGCGGTGCGCGTCACCCGCGAGGCGCTCGGCAAGGGTCGGATAGCTCTTGGGATCGACGCCACCGGCACGGGTGATGAAGATGGTCTCGGTCGGATCCACGAACTCGGCGCCCAAGTACTTGGCGATGATGAGCGCGTTGAAGTACTCCCCACGCGACGCGACGAAGTCGGGTGTAACGCCGCGCTTCAGCTGCTCCGCGAACTCGTCGAGCGCCGCGCTCACGCCGCCATCGGTCTCGAGCTCCCTCTCGATCTCGGCGAAACGCTCGCGGATGGTGTTCAGAGGTCCGGAAAAGTCCGCCTGCATCTCCGCCATCTCGTGGCAGAGGTACAAGAGATCCGTGACCTTCGCCTCGGACGGGTTCCGCTTGCCAGGAGCGGAGACCACGACGACCTTGCGCCGGGTGTCCGCCTCCACGATGGCGCGCACCTTACGAATTTGGGCTGCAGAGGCGACACTCGTCCCTCCGAATTTACACGCGATTCGCGTCATCGATGAATCACTCCGCCGCTTCGCGACGCAGGCTTCCTACGCCCCAGATTTGGTCAGCGTAGCTTTGGATCGTGCGATCACTGGAGAACACACCCATCCCAGCCACGTTCAAAATGGCCTTCTGGGTCCAGCCCGCCGAGTCCCGGTAAGCGTCTTCCACGACTTTCTGGCACGAGGCGTAGCTCAGAAAATCGGGCAGCACCAGAAACGGATCGCTGTTCAAAAGACCCTCGATCAGGCCGTGGAATCGTGTGGGTTCCTCGGGTGAAAACTGCCCTGCGCCGAGGGCGTCGATGGCGTCCCGGACCGGTCGCTCCGAATAGTAGATGGCGCGGGGGTCGTAGCCGGTCCGCTTCGCTTGGGCGACCTCCTCTGCCGTGAGCCCGAACAGGAACATGTTCTCCTCGCCGACCGCGTCTCGGATTTCGATGTTGGCCCCGTCGAGGGTACCGATCGTGAGCGCACCGTTCATGGCGAACTTCATGTTGCCGGTGCCGGACGCTTCGTAACCCGCCGTAGAGATCTGCTCGGACACGTCGGTGGCCGGGATGATCAGCTCGGCCCAAGACACGCTGTAGTTCGGAACGAAGACGACGCGGAGCTTGTCCCGCGTTTGCGAGTCCGAGTTGACAAGGTTGGCGACCGAGTTGACGAGGTGAATGATGTTCTTGGCCGTGTCGTAGCCCGGAGCGGCCTTTCCGGCGAACAGGAAGGCGCGGGGAACGGCCCGGTCCGCCTTCGACGGATCGGCCTTGTACCCGAGGTACAGGGAGATCACGTGGAGGATGTTGAGCATCTGCCGCTTGTACTCGTGGATGCGCTTGACCTGGGAATCGAGGATGAACGTCGGATCCAGCTCGACGTTCGCGTCGCGCAGAAGCACCTCGGCCAGGCGCTCCTTGTTCTCGCGCTTCACCGCCTGCCACTCTTTCTGGAAGGCCGCGTCCGTGGCGAACGGCCGCAGCTTCTGCAGGCGGTCGAGGTCCGTTTCCCAGCCTTTGCCGAGGACCCGGTTCAAGAGCTTCGTTTGCCCAGGGTTGCACTTGAGCATCCAGCGACGCGGCGTGACTCCGTTCGTCTGATTGATGATCTTGCCGGGCTCAATCTCGTCGAAGTCTCGGAACAGCTGATCGCGCAAGAGCTGCGAGTGCAACGCGGACACGCCGTTCACACGCGAGCTTCCGACGACGGCGAGGTTCGCCATGCGCACGTAACGCTCTCCGCCCTCTTCGACCAGACTGACACGTCCCAGCCGAGCGTCATCCCCAGGGAACCTCGCCTTCACCTGGTCGAGGAACCGGGCGTTGATTTCGTAAATGATCTGAAGATGCCGCGGCAGCACGCGCTCCATGAGCCACACCGGCCACTTCTCGAGGGCCTCGGGCAGGAGGGTGTGATTCGTGTAGTTGATCGACTCCCGCGTGAGCTTCCACGCTTCTTCCCAGCTCATGTTGTGCTCGTCGCAGAAGACGCGCATGAGCTCGGCGACGGCCAGAGCCGGGTGGGTGTCGTTCAGTTGGAACACCGCGGCGTCCGGCAGGCTCTTGAGTGACTCGTGAGTCGCCAGGTGCCGGTTGATCGCATCCTGGATCGTTGCCGAAACCAGGAAATACTCCTGCTTGAGGCGGAGCTCCTTGCCGAGGGGATGGTTGTCGTTCGGGTACAGAACCCGCGTGATGTTCTCGGTGTGGCTCTTCCGTTCGACCGCGCGAGCGTAGTCACCCGCATTGAAGTAGGCGATGTCGAAGTCGCGCGTGGCCTTGGCGCCCCACAGGCGCAGCGTGTTGACCACGCCATTGTGGTGCCCGGGCACGGGGATGTCGTAGGCCATCGCACGCACGATGTCGGCGTCCACCCATTCGTGGACGATGCGACCGTGAGCTCCGGTGTACTGGATGACCCGACCGCCGAACTTGACGTTGTAGATGCGTTCCGGACGGGACACCTCCCAGGGCGTACCGAACTGCAGCCACAGATCGGGAGCCTCGTGCTGCCGCCCCGCGATGATGTCCTGACGGAAGATTCCGTAGTCGTAGCGGAGTCCGTACCCCATGGCGGGGATGCCCAGGGTGGCGAGCGAGTCGAGGAAGCACGCGGCGAGCCGGCCGAGACCGCCGTTACCGAGCCCGGGGTCGCGCTCCTGAGCTGCAACCTCTTCCAGGTCGATGCCCATTTCGGCAAGAGCTGCCTTGGCATCGTCGTAGATGTCGAGGGCCATCAGCCCGTCGCTCAAGAGCCGGCCGAGCAAGAACTCCATCGACAGGTAGTAGACGTGCTTCGGCCGCGTCAGCATCCGCTCCTGCCAAGTGCGCGTCCAGCGGTCGAACATTCGATCCCGCGCCGTGCGGGCGATGCTCACGAAATGATCGAGGTGCGTCGCGGCGCTGGGGTGCTTGCCTTGGGTGTGCTGCACGTGGTGCACGAAGGACTCGTGAATCGCGTCCTTATCGAGGCCAAGCTCATCCACCGGAATACTGAGGCGTTTGGTCGACACGGGCGCGAGTCTACACATGCCAGACAGGGGCGCTAGTTGCTCTCGGCTTCGGGTGCTGGAACCCCTGCGCGCATGAACGGTGGCGCGCTCCGCGAACGGGAATGACCGCGAAATGGGCCGCCGTGCTAGAGCGCCGATCGGTTTGCCGCCAGAACGTGGGAAAAAACCGCCCCCACCTCTTGCGAGGGGGCGGTTTTCGCCCACTCGGCTTCGTCGCGCTGCTCGAATCGGC
>JBNKGC010000132.1:0-16201 GCA_050289625.1 Polyangiaceae bacterium
TCACCAATTAATCGTAGTACTCGTTGCCGAGATGGGTGATGAGTTCTTCACCCATCATCCACCGCAGCGTGTTCTTCAGTTTCATGAGCTGAATGAACAAATCGTGCTCGGGGTACAGGCCCGGTGCCGTCATGGGGCTCTTGAAGTAGAAGCTCAGCCACTCTTGCACGCCGCGGAAGCCGGCGCGTTGCGCGAGATCCATGAAAAGCGCGAGATCGAGCACGATCGGCGCGGCGAGAATCGAGTCGCGGCAGAGGAAGTCGACCTTGATCTGCATCGGGTAGCCGAGCCACCCGAAGATGTCGATGTTGTCCCAGCCTTCCTTTTCGTCACCGCGCGGTGGGTAATAGTTGATGCGGACCTTGTGATAGACGTCCTTGTAAAGCTGCGGGTACACGTTGGGCTGGAGGATGTGCTCCAACACGCCGAGCTTGCTCACTTCCTTGCTCTTGAAGTTCTCCGGATCGTCGAGCACTTCGCCGTCCCGGTTGCCCAGGATGTTTGTGCTGAACCAGCCGCTCAGGCCGAGCATGCGTGCTTTGAAACCGGGAGCGAGCAGCGTCTTCATGAGGGTTTGCCCCGTTTTGAAGTCCTTACCGCCGATCGGCACGCCCGTCTGCCTGGCGAGCTCGTCGCCCGCGCCGAAGTCGAGGGTCAGGTTGGGAGCCCCGTTGGCGTAGGGCACGCCTTCTTTGAGGCATGCCCACGCGTAGATCATGGAGCTGGTGATGTCGGGGTGGTTCTCTTTGAGGCCCTTTTCGAACGCCTCGATCGACTGGTGGACGTCGCTCGGCTCCACGTAGATCTCGGTCGAACCGCACCAGACGGCAACCGCGCGCGCGCAGCCCTTTTCTCGCATGACGCGGCGAATGTCTTCGCGAACCAGTTCGACCATGTCCGCCTTGGTGGCGGCTTCCTTGACGTGGGTTCCGTGGAGTCGTTTCACGTACTCCGGGTAGAAGACGGCGGGCATGGGTGTCACCGCCTCGAGTTCTTCCTTGATCGGTTCGAGGTGGTTCGGTCTGAGCACCTCTGCATGCTTGGCCGCCTCGTAGGCATTTTCGGGGAACAGGTCCCACGCGGCGAACTCCAGATCGTTCAGTTGCGCCAGCGGGGCGAAGTCGTTGATCCGCGGTACCCGATCGTCAGTTCGCTTTCCCAGACGGATCGTACCCATCTGCGTGAGCGAACCCACGGGCTCGGCGAGACCCTTTCGGGCGAGCATCACACCGGCGATGAAAGTCGTCGCTACCGCTCCCAATCCAGGGAGAAATACGGCGAGCTTGCCTTTCGCGGGCGAAACCTTTTCGGGGCGTTCCATGAGGGCGGGGTGGTATCAGGGGGCCAGGTCGTATGCAATCAGCGCCAGCTCTAGTATGTCGCGGCGCGCGATAGTATGCCGCGGTACCCAGCATGAGTACCGGTACCGCAGTGATTCTCGTGGCGGGCATGGGCACCCGCCTGGCTCCGCTCACGGATGATCGCCCCAAGGCTTTGGTCGATCTTTCGGGCGAGACCATCCTCCACCGAGCCGTGCGCCTGCTGCGGGAGCACGGTGTGCGGCGGGTGATTCTGGCGACGGGCTATCGCCAGGACGCGATCGAAGCTGCCTGTGCGGACCTCGGGGTCGAGACCGTGATCGTTCCAAACGAGCGCTACGACTCCACTCAAAATGCGGTCTCCTTGGCACTCTGCGCCGAGGCCGTGAACGGCGAAGGCTTCTTCAAGTTGGACGGGGACGTGGTGTTCCAAGCCGACGTCCTCCGGCGTCTCGAGCAAGCGTCGGCCGCGCTCGCCGTGGCCGTCGACGGCACGCGCCGGCTGGACGAGGAGGCAATGAAGGTCACGGCTGCAGGACGGCGCATTTCGGCGTTTGGAAAAGGGCTCAGCCTCGAGCAGAGCGCCGGTGAGAGCATCGGTATCGAGCGTCTGTCGGCGGAGGCCGCGGAAGTCGTGTTTTCCGAGCTTGAAGCCCAGTGCTCGAAGGGTCGAACCGACCGCTATTACGAGGACGTCTACTCCGATCTGATCGAAGGGGGACGTCTCGAAGCCGAGCTAGTCGAAGTGGGGGATCTCCCTTGGGGTGAGGTGGACGATCTCGCTGACCTCGCTGCGGTTCGCGAAATCCTTCGCCGAGCCTGAGTGCGGAACTGGACCGCCAGCTCGGAGCGGAAAGGTGTCCGCCGAGGCGGACAACCGTGACGCCTGCGTCTCGGTGCGTGGCGTCATCGATACAGTGGGCGAGCCCGTCGTGCCTCATCTCGGGGGACCGCGCCCAGTCGCCGCCACGACACCACCACTTTCCGCGGGACTTTTGCACTCCCAGGGCAACCCAGTTGGTGCGTAGTGAAAGTGGCAGTTCGCTGGCACCCACCTTGCAGTGAGTCCCCTTGCGCCCGGGGGAACCTACGTGGTGCGTAAGTGTGTGATTGTCGAGGTCAAATCCCCCTGGTGCGTTCCCCGCCCACCCCCTGGTGTGTGTTGCAAAAAACGCACACTGTGACTTTCCGGTCACAGTGGGGGCTGGCGTAAGTTGTTGATTGATAAATAGAATTTGCCCTCGAAGAGAAGCGCGTGCTAACTGGAGCGCGCCTCTTCGTAGGTGCTGATAGCGAGAAATTTCGATGACGCGAAGGCGAGTTACTCGGGCAATCGTTCTGGCGGCTGGGCTGGGATCCCGGCTGCGGCCAGCTGGCGGTGAGCCTAAGCCTCTGCGCGAGGTCGCTGGCGTTCCTCTCCTGGTTCGCGTGTTGCGCTCGCTCCAGACCGCCGGGATCGCGGAAGCGGTCGTCGTCGTCGGTTTCGAAGGGGATGCCATTCAGAAGCGGCTGCTTCGCGAACCCAGCCTGGGCCTGAAGCTGGAGTTCGTCCGCAACCACGACTTCGAGCGGCAAAACGGCGTTTCGCTGCTCGCTGCCGCTCCATACATCGATCAGGACTGCATCCTGACGATGTCCGATCACCTCTACTCCCCGGAGCTGGTGCGCCGCGTCATGGAGGCGGGACCGCTCGGAGCGACGAGTGCTCTCGGCGTCGACTACGACATCGAGCGCTGTTTCGACCTCGACGACGCTACGAAGGTCCTCACCGACGGCGATCGGGGCATTCGACGCATTCACAAGGAGCTGACGGAGTTCGACGCGATTGACACGGGGGTCTTCCTCATCGGTCCAGCGTTCGTGGAGTCGCTCCGCCAAGTGGAGGCCGAGCGCGGCGATTGCTCGCTCAGCGATGGCGTGAAACGTTTGGCCGAACAGGGACGTTTCCATACGCAGGACGTAGGGGACGTGAGGTGGATCGACGTGGACACGCCGCAGGCACTGGAGCGCGCTGAAGCGATGATCCGGGTGTTCGGTGACACGCTCGGCGATACGCCCGGGAGCACCTTGCCGGCTCCGCCCATCGTTGCTGAAGCCATCGAAACGTTTTCGCCGAGCTGGGTGCGCGCCGCCAAGCCCTACAACGAGGATCATTTCGCCGTTGCCGATCGTCAGGGTGGCGTTGCCCGGATGATGGCCAACGAGAGTCCGTTCGGACCGAGCCCGCGGGTGATTCAAGCGATCGTCGAGGCGGCGACCATCGGTAACCGCTACCCGGGAGGTTCGGGCGAGCTGCGCCGTCGCCTGGGAGAACGGGACGACCTCGGGGAGGACAGCGTCATTTTGGGCGCTGGGTCCACCGAGCTCATCGACGTCATCATTCGCACCTTCGTTTCACCGGGTGAAGAGGTCCTGCTCGGGGTGCCCACCTTCAGCATGTACGAGGCCCGGACTCGCACGTGCGGCGGCATCCCCGTCATGGTGCCGGTCAACGAGGACCAGGACTACGACATCGGTGGGCTGATTCGGCGTGTGAACGAGCGCACGAAGGTCATCTTCTTGTGCTCTCCCAACAACCCCACGGGGCGCCGCATCCCCGACGCAGATGTGCGTCGGGTGCTCGGGTTGGGCCTGCCGACGGTCATCGACGAGGCGTACGGGGAGTTCGGGGATGGCGAAACCCATTCGGCTCTGCTCGAGGAGTATCCGAATGCCATCGTGCTCAGGACGTTCTCTAAGGCCTTCGGTTTGGCGGGACTTCGGATTGGGTACGCGCTCGGGCACGAGCGGGTCATTCAGCTGCTCCGTCGAGTGAAGGTCCCGTGGAACGTGCCTGCCGTGTGCATCGCGGCCGCCTGCGCCGCCTTGGACGAGCAGGCCGAGTTTCGCGCGCGGATGCTCGAGCTCGAGCAGATGCGAACCACGCTCGCGGCGGCCTTGGGTCACATCCCCGGACTGAAGACGCTGCCTGCCGACGGCAACTACGTTCTGGTGGACGTTTCTGCCACGGGTCGGCGTGCGAAGGACATCGTGGCGTCTCTCCTCGATCAGGGGGTGCTGATTCGCGATCTGAGCGCGCATCACGGCACCCAGAGCCACGTCCGCGTGACCATCGGAACTGCGGCCGAGAATGCACGCTGCATCGCGGCCTTCGAGCGCGTGATCGAAGCACCCGAACCCGCATTGCTCCCGTACGCCGCGCTCGGCGACGCGGAGTGAGCACACCGCCCCTCGACCTCATCGGGGGGTGGCCGTCTTCCGCCCGAGCCGTGGCTCTGGGACGCCGCCGTGAAACGGGCGTTGCGTCGCCGGGGCAGGGCAGTTTGCCCTAGTTCCTGGCTGCGCTCGCGGCGCTTCGCCCCGGCGGCCCGAACGCCTTCTCCGACGGCCGGCTACCGCAGTGCGGACCTGGTCTGGTACTTTCGGGACGTGCGCAGGGTGGTCGGCTGGTCGTTGGCTTTGGCGGCGCTCCTCGGGGCTTCAAAGGCTCCCGCTTGGAGCTGGCCCGGTGAGGCCGCCCGTCTCGGAGCACGCCTCCATGCGGACGAGGTCGAAGTGAGGCGTGCAGCGGCGCAGCGTTTGCCCTTCCTCTCTCCCGCTCTGGCCCGACCTCTGGTGGCCGAAGCTCTGGAGGACCCAGACGTGGAGGTGCGGCTCGCGGCGGCTCGGGCCGCGATAGCGTTCGATGACGACGACGTGGGACGTCTCGTGGTCGAGTGGTTGGGGGCGCAGGACCCGCGACTGCGTCTTGCCGCGACCGAGGTGCTTCGCCAAAGCCCTGTCGACGAGGCCATCGAACCGCTGGGTCGGGTCTTGTCCGACCCCGACGAGCGGGCGCGGCTAGGCGCCGCCCGCGCGCTGGGGGAGTCGGGTCATCCCCGAGCAGCGGTCCAGCTTCTGGGGCGCCTCGACGACCGCGAAGCTCGTGTACGCGTCGCCATCGCCGATGCCCTGGGTCGCCTGGGCGATCCCCGAGCGGTGCTCCCCTTGGTTTCGAAGATCCAGGACGGTGAGCCCGAGGTCAGAATTGCGGTGGCTCGCGCCTTGGGTCTGCTCGGGGATGCCCGCGCTTCCAGTGCTCTGGTCGTGTCTTTGCAAGACCGCGACGAAGCGGTGGCCATCGCGGCAATCGCCGCGCTGGGCGATCTGGGTGACGTCAGCGTCACTCCGTCGCTGCTGAGTGTCGTGGAGGGCTCGCAGTCCGCAAGTGTGCGGGCGAGCGCGCTGCTCGCCCTCGCACGGTTGGGACAGCCGGATGGGCTTCGGCGGGTCGTCCAAGCCCTCGGCGGTCGAGCGGACCGAGGGGCCGCGAAGCGAGCATTGATCGAAGCGGGGGCGCCTGCGCGAGGTCCGACGGAAGATTGCCTCGCGCAGTCGACGCCGCTTCAGGTCGCGGCCGCCTGTGCCGAAATCCTGGCCGACATCGCGCCCGACTCGGCTGCTCCTGTGATCGGCAGGGCCCTGCGGCAAGGACGGCTCGCGCCACTGGTCGCACTCCGAGCTCTGACCCGAGCTCCGACGAGAAGCGCGCTCATCCTCGCCCTCGAGCATCTCGCACACCCCGAAGCGGACGTGCGCGCGGCAGCGCTGAGCCTTACCCTGGTCGCGCTCCGCGAGGAGGGACCCGATCCGCGTGCGGCGGGGCCGCTTCTGGAAGCCTTCGGGCGGCCCAACTGGTCCCTTGCCGAACGCGCCGAGCTCGTCGAAGCACTCGGAGCCTCAGGAGCTCCGGAAGCCGCACTCACCCTCGCGTCTCTCGTTGACGCGAGCGATGAGCGAATTCGGGAGCGAGCCCTCGAGGGTCTCGGAGCTCTCGGGCAACCGGTTCACCAGGCCGCGCTGCTGGCTGCCCTCGACGACGAGGAGCCGTCGATTCGTCGCGCTGCCGCGATGGCCTTGCGGCGAAGCGCGGATCCCACGAGCGTCGACGAACTGCTGAATCGACTCGAGAAAAAGGCCCAGCAAGACCGCGCCGCCGTAGCATTGGCGCTGACCGGACCTCTGCAGCACGTCGAGGATTTCCGGGCTTTGGAGCGAACCGAGGCCCTGATCTCGCGCGTACCCGATCCGATTCGCGACCCTCTCATCGAAGCGCTGGGGTCAGCCCTGGATGGACCGCAATCCGAGCCAGCCGAGGCTGCCCTCGGACGTCTGGCGCGTTCGCCATTGCCCGCTGATCGCGCAAAGGTGGCAGAGGTGCTCGCGGTGCGAGGTCGCGCGGTGGACGCCCTGCGCCGCCTGTCGCAAGACGTCGATGCGTCGGTTCGAGCGAACGCCGTGTATGGTCTCGGGCGCGTCGGCGACGCGTCCAGGGACGCATCGCTTCTCGTGAAGAGTCTCTCCGATCGACATGGCGCGGTCGCCGGAAACGCAGCAGCAGCCCTTGGCCGCCTCCAGGTTCGCACCCCGGATGTCGGGGCGCGCCTTTGCGCTACTCTCGACGACCATCGCCCCCTGCTTCGAGCCAACGCCCTGTTCGCCGTCGATGCCCTCGGTGTTTCCTGCGATCCAGCGCAGGTGCGGCGTCTCCTGGTGCGCGATCCGTCGGAACAGGTTCGAGTGATGGCGGCTTTCGTCCTCGCAAAGAGCAAACGGGACGAAGACATTTTCGCCCTGCGCCGCTGCGAGGCGCACGACGCGAGCGTGCGCGTCGCTCGGGCATGCTCCATCACACGGGTTACCGCGGAAGCGAAGAAAAAGCGCGCCAAGCGCGCGGCGAACCTGGTTGTGTTCGTCGCGCCTGCTGCCGGTCAAAGCCCGATTCCCGGCTCATTCTTCGTTCTCCAGGAGGAAGACCACGCGATTCGCGCCGGGAACACCGACCGCCGGGGAGCTCTCTTGACCAGTCCGGAGCCTGAGCCCGACCTCCTCGAACCCGGACTTCTGAGGATGGACTGATGCGCGAGCGGCGAACTCACTCGAAAAATGCTGCGGTGCGGCGGCGCGCGTCTGCGTTCGATGGACCGCGCCGAGGAGTCCTCTCGGTCGCATCTGGACTGAAATGAGAAACGCCCACCAGACGGTGGGCGTTTCCTACGCGCGCCCAGGGCGCGCGCTCGGCTTGGGCACGTTCTTTCAGCCGCCAGCAGCGCAGCGCATGGCGCACTGCAGATCGCCCGGCTTGCAGCCACACTTCGACGTCGACGACTTCTTCTTGGGAGCGGGCTTGCTCGCCGTCGAAGAGCCGCTCGAGGAGCTGGAGCCGCTGCTGCTCGAGGAGCCCGAGCTGCTGGAAGACTTTTTGGCCGTGTAGGTCTTCTTGGGTGCCGGCTGGGCAGGTTCGGGAGCCTCTTCCCCTACTTCTGCGGTCCCCGTCGCCGGTGGCGCAGCTTCGGTGGTGGCGGCAGCGGTCGGCTCGGGCTCCGGAGTCTGGGTGGGAACTGGTGCCGGGGTGGCGATCGGAGCAGGCGTCGTGGCCGCCGCGGGTGTAGCGACTGCCGGCTGCTCGGTCTTCGTGAGCTGGATGATGAGCGTTACGACGGCCGCCGCCAGAACGATTCCAACGGCGATGAACAGGCCTTGCTTGTTCTTGCCCTGCGCCTGCGGATACGCGACGTCCGCTGCCAGCGCCGCGGGGTTGCCTCCGAGGGGAGACGCACCGAGCGGCGCGCCCCCCAGAGGAGCCCCCAAAAGGGGTGCCGCCGCCACGGGTGCCGTGGCGGGTGCCGCCGTCTTCGTCGCTTCGGCGGCTTCCGTCAGTGCCTTGAGATCGATCAGACCCGAGTCCTCCGTGACGCCGCCCACTCCTCCGATCGGTGCGCTCGGTGGTGGCACGCTGGGCTTCGAGTTCGAAGCTGCGGAGGTGAGCGCGCTCAACGAGAAAAGCACAGACGACTCGTTTCGCGCGCCAGTTGCAGTGGCGGGTGCAGCCGCAGGTGAGGAAAATCCGCCGTCGAATCCGGGGGTCGCGTCCGACGTTGCGGCGCTCGTGGCGACTTCCTGCTCGCTGCCGGCTTGCTCGTATCCGCCGAAGAGATCTCCCGAGACGGCGCTAGGGCTGGCGACTGCCGCACGCTCGGGTTCCGGGGCTGGAGCCGCCGCTTCGCCTTGCCAAGGCGTCTCGGCGGCTGGCGCTTCCTCGGCGGCTGCGCTGCCCGCCGCGGCGTGAAGCGCCTCGACGACTTCGCCGACGTCGCTGAGAGGCGTCCAGTCCGGAAAGCCATCGGCCCACAGGTACGTCTCGGCGGTGATTTCACCAGCATTGTACGCCTCGACGATCTGGTCGAGCGTCATCGTTCGCTGGTCGTTGTCCCCGCAGTCCACCGTGTATTCCGCGCCGGCAGCAGCAGCCGCTGCGGCGGACGTGCCGGCGGATGCGGCGGAGACGCTCGTTGTCGAAACCGACTGCTGCGACGGCTGTCCAGCGCTAGCGGAAGCGTCTGCGCCCGCGTCAGCCGCGTAGACGTTGGCGGGCGTGACCTTGCCGTCGATGACGATGGTCGTGCCGCACTTTCGACAGCGGATCTTCGCGAGTCGGTCTTGGACCTTCTCGTCCGCAATCGAGTACTTAGCTGAGCATGAGGGGCAGGAAATCTTCACAGCGCTTTCTCTCTCCGCCCCCGGGTGGCCCACACCTCGGGGGAAAGCTGATGGGTTGCGGGATACTAGCAGTTGAGACGTCTATCCACAGCCTTCGGTCTGACGTCTACCCAAGGCAGTGCCCAGCGAACGGGCGCCCGTCTTTTATCACCGTTCGCTGGCGTTGCCAGGGATGTTACTCGCCTCGGGGCGATCAGTGTGACTGCAAGGCCTGACTTTGGGGCCCGGATTGGTCCTGGGCTGCACTCCTACAGTGTCGGAGGAATTGGGCCATGGTGACCGTCGATCAGCCGCCGCCAGCGGCGCGAAGAGCCTTGATGGCGTCCAAACGTTCCTTGAGAGCGGGATTCCGCCCCTCGACGTCGAGGGCTAGGGCGAGTGCGTCATAGGCATCGGCTAGACGACCGTCCGAAATGTGCTGGTCGGCGCGTCTAGCATGTAGTTTTCCCGCTGGAGTGTTGCAGAGGTCGTCGAGGGAGCGTGCGGTGCCCTGCCCGGTGCGGGCGGCGACGCCGAGACGGAGATGCCCCTTGGCCAGTGCCAGGTCGTATTCGGCCCGGAGCTTTTCGTCGCGGAGCACATGATACGCTTCGACTCCGCGCTTGTAGATCGTGGTGGTGAGGTCACGCAGCTCGTCCGAGGCGTTGCGGTGCTGATCGGGGTGGAACGCCTCGGAAAAGAGATGAAAGGCGTGGCGAATGGCGCCTTCGTCTGCCAGTTCGAGGATGCCGAGAAGCTCGTAGTAGTTCGCATCGTCGAGCACGTCGGCCCAGGCGAGGACGCGTTCGTACTTCTCCTTGTTTTGCATCGCGGGCTCCGGTCGTTCAACTGGCTTCGGCCAACCCCACGAGCTTCAGTCGGGCCGCAGCTGCGGTCCCTGTGGCAGTATCTTGGGCCGAAACGTCGAGGATTCCATTTTCGTCCAAGGCGAACGTGACGTCGACGCTCACCGAACCGCGTGGGCCGCGGCGCAGTCCGGTCAGCTCCACCTCGCCGAGCACCGTGTTCTGATCGAAGCGTCGGTTCGGTCCTTGGCTGACGCGGACTCGCACGACGGTCTGGCCGTCGCGAGCGGTGGCGAAGACGCGCGAGCGTTCGCAGGGGATGGGACTGTTGCGCTCGATCAAGACGTCGCAGTAGCCGCCGACGACCTCCACACCGAGGGCGAGGGGAGTGACGTCGATCAAGAGCGGTGGTCGTGCGGGCGCCAGGGCCTCGGCCGGCTCCTCCGATGCTGAAGCATCGAGCGCTTCGATCGCCTCGTCTGCGCCGATACTGACGTGCTCGAGATCGAGGTCTTCGAGCAGATCGGACGGCTCGTCCAGGTCGTCCAGCTCGTCCAGCTCGGAAAAAGCTACGGGCCCCGGTGCCGGGGGGCGGACCGGCGAAGTTCCAAACTCTCTCGGTTGCTCGGGTTCGAGCTCCTCGGGCTCGAGTTCCTCGAGTTCGAGCTCTTCGGGTTCGACGGGGCCACTCGCAGGCACTGGGCGTCGGTCGAGGAGCTCGTTCGCGTGGAAAATCTGGGTCGGCTCGTCGTCGTCCGTGACCGCTCTTTGTGTGCTCGGCGCCGGCTCTGCCATCAGCGGGAGCGGCGGTGGTTGGCGGCCCGCGGGTGGGAGCGCCGCCGGCACCGGGTTGGACGGCGGAGCAACGCCGAGGTCCGTCGTCTGTTCGCGCTGTCGTTTCGACGGTTTCGTAAAATAGTCCTCGGACTTTATATGTCCGCCGCCCAGCCCGGTCCGAGTCGAGGGAGCGAGCCGGCTCAGGAGAGAAGCGTCGCGGCGCACGGCCATGGTCGATCGCCTCGACGAGCCCTCGCGGGTGTCAGGGGGGATGCTTTCGAGGCGCCGTCGCCCCGTCGGCCTGTCCAGGGGGCGAATGCTCGGTGAGCTCGGAAACGCACTTCGACGAGTGCCCGGGAGCTCGTTCGCTGCGGGCACTGGCGGTGCCGGAATATCCGTCCCGGCGCGGGTCTTGCTCTCCAGCGCGGTGGCCTGGATGGCGGCGCCGAGAGCGACGACTTCGTCGGGGTTCAGCCGACTTTGCGGCATCTTGCCGAAGAAGTTCGATACCTTCCGGCGAACGAGGGGAGAACGTGTCGAGCCGCCGACCAAGAGGATTTGGTCGAAGTCTGTCGTCGATAGCCCGGCGATCTGCAGCGCTTCGCGACAGACGTTGATGGTCTGATTCACGAAGGGCGCGGCCAGTTGATCGAGCTCGGCTCGCTTCATCGAAAAATCGAACTCGATGGCCTTGCCGAACGTCCCGTGGGCGATTTCGCTGATCGTGACGCGCGCCGCGGTGCGCTTGGAGAGATCCATCTTCAGAAGCTCGGCCTCCGCACGCAGCCTCTCGAAGATTTGCCGATCCTGGCGAGCGTCGACCCGGTGCTGCTGCAGGAGGGCGTCCGCCATTTTTTCCGCGATGGCCAGATCGATGTCGTCTCCGCCGAGGAAGGTATCTCCCGCCGTGGCGAGCACCTCGAAGACGTTCTCGCTCAGCTCGAGGAGGGTCACGTCGAAGGTGCCTCCACCGAGATCGTAGATGGCGATCCGACTCGAGCCTTTCTTCCCTAGTCCGTAGGCGAGAGCTGCGGCAGTCGGCTCGTTGAGAATGCGAAGCACCTCGAGCCCCGCGACTCTCCCGGCCACTTTCGTTGCGGCTCGCTGGAGATCGTTGAAGTTCGCCGGCACGGTGATGACGGCGCTGTCCACCGTCTCGTCGAGGCGCAGCTCCGCGACGGCCTTGGCTTGACCGAGGACGTGGGCGCTGAGCTCCGGCAGCGTGTAGCTCTGCCCGCGAGCCGACACCAAAGCGGATCGGCCTGGTCCTTCCACGAGCTCGAACGGGAAGCGCTTGCGCGCCTTCTGCACTTGCTCACTGTCCCAACTCCGCCCGATGAGCCGCTTCACCGAGAACACCGTGTTCTCGGGGTCGACCGTGCGTCGCTGCTTGGCTTCGTGGCCGGTCAGCGCGTGGCCGTTCGGGGGAAAGGAAACGATGCTGGGAAGAAGGGCGCGTCCGCCTTCGTCCTTGAGAGCGGTCGCGCGACCGCCTCGCACCGCAGCCACGACGGTGTTGGTTGTTCCGAGGTCGATGCCGACGACGGCCATCAGGGTGTTCTCCGTTGAGCTGCGCTAGTCACCGAGACTCTCGTTCGGACGCTTCGCGTGTGATTTCTTCCAGAGCCTGATCGAACCATCGTCCGATTTGTTCGGGGAAGGGCCACATCCACCCGTAGTCGCCTCCGGTGAAGCGTCGAATGATCTCGGCTCGTAGCTCGGGCGCCCGGGCCGCGTCCAGTCCTTCGAGTTCCGCGGTGGCACGGAGTGTTTCGACGTAGGCTTCCCACTCGATCCTCGCTCGCCCCCAAGCCAGACCGAGGGGGAAAATGGGGATTAGGTAGAGAAAGGTCAGACCCGCGAACGTGTAGCGCCGGCGCTGCCGCAGGTGGACACGTTCGTGTCGAAGTAGGATCACTCGCCCGACGTCGTCCAATGCGTCCCAGCTTCGGGGCACGTAGAGCGTGTTTCCAATCACCGTGTGGTAGTGGGATAGATAGTGGCGTTGCGTCCCGAACGTCACTGCTCGAAGCAGTGTGTGGACCACCTTGGAGAAGGTGTCGCCCTCTTTGGCAACGATTTGGAAACCCGGAAACTCGGCGCGCACTTCTTCGAGGAACGCGTCGGACAATGGGTGAGCAGTGTCTCGGGACTCTGGGGCAGGAGAGCGTGATGTCACGGCGAAGATCCTTCCGGGTTCCGGCGCTCGGATGGGTCAGCCCGGGGGGGGGATCGGGTCGCCCAAAACGTCGCCAGCGCCCAGCGCGCGTCCGTTGATGAGGTCACGCGCGCTGAGGGAGCGCTTCCCCTCGAGCTGGGCCTCCAAGATCTCCAAGAGTCCGTCCCCGGTCCCGACGAGCAAGCGTCCTCCGTCCACACCCACCTCGCCGGCGGACAGCGCGACGATCGGAGCGGTGAGGCGCGCTCGAAGGATGCGCAGGCCCTTGCTTTCGTCTGCTTTGCGATGAAGGCGGGTGAAAGCTCCGGGCCGAAGGGCGAGGCCGCGTACTTGGTTCACGATGGTGGCGGCTGGTGCGCTCCAGTCGATGTGGCCATCCGCCCGAGACAGCGGGGGTGCGTGAGTCGCGCGGGTCTCGTCCTGCGCTTCGGCGGTCAGCTCTCCGGCGACCGCACGGGGCACGTAGCGGCGAGTCACTTCTGCGGCCAGCTGGGCGAGGCGTTCAGCGAGCTCGCTGGCAGTTTCGTCGGGACCGATGTCGAGCGTTTCCACAGCGAGGACGGGACCGGTGTCGAGTCCGGCGTCCATCTGCATGAGCGAAATGCCGGTCTGAGTTTCTCCTGCCATCAGGGCTCGATTGATGGGGGCTGCGCCCCGGTACCGGGGAAGGATCGAGGCGTGCAGGTTCAGGCACCCGATACGTGGGGCATCGAGGACCTCGACGGGAAGGATGCGGCCGTAGGCCATGACCAGCGCTACGTCGACATCGAGATCGCGCACCCACTCATCGAGGTTGCCCGTCCGCACTTTGACTGGCTGATGTACGGGCAGGCCACGGGCGAGAGCTGCCTCCTTGACGGCCGGCGCTCGAAGTTTCATGCCCCGGCCAGCAGGCCGATCCGGCTGACAAACGACCGCGACCACCTCCGCCACCTCCGACAGGGCCGAGAGCGCTGGGACGGCGATCGCTGGCGTCCCAAAGAAGACAGCCCGAATGGCCATGCGGAGCGTCATAGTCCGCGCCACCCAGGGATGCCACAGTTCACGTAGGCGTCCGGGTGCCGCGCGACCGTAGGGATTGAGGCATTGCCTCGTCGCTTCATGTGGTTAGCTTGACCCGCATACCCGAAGCACCGAGAAACGTGTGTGGGGAACCGGGGTCGACCTGGTGCTCGACGGACGCGCACCTCACCGCCCTGGCCTCGATGGATTCAACATGAGCGAACAGAAGCCCTCCTCCGCCCCGCCGCCGCCACCGAACGAAGACGAAATCGAGTTCGATGACGAGCTGGCCGTATTGCCGATTCGCAACGCCGTCCTCTTCCCCGGTGCCGTGGCGCCTTTCGACGTCGGTCGGGAGAAGTCCGTGGCGTTGGTGGAGGGAGTGCATGATCTGACGAACCCCGTCATCGCCATTTTCGCCCAGCGCGATCCTTCGACCGACGATCCTGGTGAGGACGATTTGTATCCGGTCGGCTGTGCCGCACGGGTTCTCAAGGCGTTGAAGCACAGCTCCGGCAACTACTCCTTGATTCTTCAGGGGCTGACGCGCATCCGGCTCGATCAACTGACCGCGAACACGCCCTATCTGAAGGCGAAGGTGGCGCGCATCGAGGCGCCTCAGACCGAGGATGTGGAGGCCGAGGCGCTCGCGATGAGCCTGCGCGATGTCGCCAAGCAGGTGATCCAGTTGATGCCCGAGCTCCCGCGCGAGGCGGGGAGCCTGATCGACTCGATTCAAGCACCCGGAGCTCTCGCCGATCTCGTGGCCGCCAACCTCGATGCGCCCGTCGAGGAGAAGGCGCAACTCATCGAGACCATCGACGTCAAGGAGCGCATCCGAAAAGTTCTGCGACTGCTCACCAGGCAGCTCGAGATCCTGAAGATGCGCGAGCGCATCAATTCCCAGATCAAGGAGGAGATGGGCAAGAATCAGCGCGAGTACGTCCTGCGCCAGCAGCTGAAGGCCATCAAGGAGGAGCTCGGCGAGGATGAAGGCGACCAAGGTGACTTGGATGGTCTCGAGGAGCGCATCGCGAAAGCGAACCTCCCGAGCGAAGCCGACAGCGTTGCCAAGAAGCAACTGAAACGCCTCCGCTCGATGCAGGTGGGTAGCGCCGAGTACACGGTGGTGCGCACGTACCTCGACTGGATCCTCGATCTGCCGTGGACCGAATCGACCGAGGACAACCTCGAGATCGCTGAAGTGCGCAAGGTCCTCGACGAGGATCACTACGGCCTCGACAAGGTGAAGAAGCGCATCGTCGAGTACCTGGCCGTGCGCAAGCTCAAGCGGGACAAGAAGGGTCCAATCCTCTGCCTCCTGGGACCACCCGGAGTCGGCAAGACGTCGCTCGGGCGAAGCATCGCGCGCGCCCTGGGGCGCAAGTTCGTGCGCATCTCCCTTGGCGGCGTCCATGACGAGGCAGCGATCCGCGGTCACCGACGGACCTACGTCGGCGCGCTTCCGGGTCAGATCATCCAGGGCATGAAGAAGGCGGGGACGGTCAATCCCGTTTTCATGATGGATGAAGTAGACAAGATCGGACACGACTTCCGCGGGGATCCCAGCGCGGCACTGCTCGAGGTTCTCGACCCCGAGCAGAACAACACTTTCGCGGATCACTACCTCGAAGTGCCTTACGATCTGTCCAACGTGATGTTCGTCGCTACGGCGAACATCGCCGATCCGATTCCTCCGCCCCTCCGGGATCGTATGGAGATCCTCGAGATCCCCGGATACACCAGGCGGGAGAAGCTCGCGATCGCCAAGCAGCACTTGATTCCGAAGCAGCTCGAGGAGCACGGACTGAGTCCCGATCAGCTCACGATCACGGACGAAGCGGTGGAAGAGCTCATCGAGCACTACACGCGTGAGGCGGGTGTGCGCTCTCTGGAACGCACGGTGGCCAGCGTGATTCGCGGTGTCGCCGTGAAGGTGGCCGAGGGGGACGACAAGCCCCGCGTCATCAAGACCGAAGACGACCTCCGGGAGTTCTTGGGGGCCATCAAGTACACCAGTGAGGTCGCCGAGCGCACGGAAGAGACGGGTGTGTCCACCGGTTTGGCCTGGACGAGCGTGGGCGGCGAGATCCTCTTCATCGAAGTCACGCGCATGTACGGAAGCGGCAAGATGCAGCTCACCGGGCAGCTGGGTGACGTGATGAAGGAGAGTGCCCACGCCGCGCTCAGCTACGTTCGCACCAACGCGGAGAAGTACGGGATCCCCCGAGACTTCCTCGAGAAGAGCGACGTTCACATCCACATTCCGGCGGGCGCGATGCCCAAGGACGGACCGAGCGCTGGCATCACGATGTTCACGGCGATCGTTTCGCTTCTCACGGGGATTCGGGTGCGTCACGACGTGGCCATGACCGGTGAGATCTCGCTTCGAGGACGCGTGCTCCCGATCGGCGGCGTGAAGGAGAAGACGCTCGCGGCGCACCGCGCCGGCATCAAGCGGGTCCTGCTGCCGGAGCGCAACAAGGCGGATCTCGAAGAGGTGCCAAAGGAGATCCGAGACGAGCTCGAGTTCGTGTTCGTGAACAAACTCGATGAAGTGCTCGAGAACGCGCTCGAGAAGGTCCCGCAGCCCTCGCAGG